>JBDONA010000653.1:0-14564 GCA_039831575.1 Fuerstiella sp.
CCGCTCCGGCCGCTTGACTCGAACCTGCCGCACCGGGAAATCTGTTTTTGTGGGTGAATCATTCATAGCACGCTTATAGCGCCCAACTTTTCTTCGGTCCAGGTCAGCCTGAAAAAATCACAGCCTCGATGCGCTAAGCGACCGAATTACACTGCACTTCCTGCCACCATACTGTCCGCAGCACAATCGAATCGAACGCGTCTGGAAGGATCTGCATGCCAACGTCACGCGAAACCACACTTGCACGTCGATCGAAGAACTCATGGACCGCGTCAGCACTTACATCAAAGCTCGAAACCTGAAGCTCGAAACGATTCCGGCCTGAATCACGCAAAGTTATTTAGCGCCGTGCCGCTCACAAGAACAGGCGTATCCGGACAGCCTGCTCGCCGCACAGAGGTTTGTGTCTTCCGGCTCGCGTTCTGTGACACCCCCCGGTTGGAAAGCTTCGGAAACAGCGAATCGGATCACCTGCGACTCACTCCTCAATCCGGATACACGGCCCTGACCGTCGAAGTGAGCGGTGGATTCGTCAGAGTCGATGGAATCGAGGTGGCACTTTGCTGCGATCGTGACGGTCCCTGGTTGGTTCCGGAGACCGGCTGAATAGCGGGCGCAGGTACCGGACGAATCGCGGACGTCGGCGCTCTACGAAGTCCGTCCGCCCGCTGTGGAGACGCATCGACCAGGGGACCTCGAGTATTCGGGAAGCTCCTTATCGTTGTGATCACCCTCTTGTCCTGTTCCACAACGGCTCCGTTTGCAGTCAGCACAGTCAGATTCAAGTACCGCGTTCGACGCAGTTCCAGCGGCAGTCCTGTGGCACGGTCGACGACACACGAACCGAAGATCTGCCCGCCCTTAATTTTGACCTTTGTGGTCTGACCTGCTCGTGAATCATTGTAGGTCTCACCGGACGCGATTCGCCCTGTGATGTCAATTTCCGCGGTTTGCTGATTCAATGCTGTCAATCGATACGTTGAGTTCATATACACGGGCACTGGTTGCATCAGGCGGCGTTCCCGACTCCAGACGTCGCCCGGTGCAACGCGCGTGGCCGACTCCGGATCGACAGAATCGTCGTACGGCAACAGGCCGATCGCGTCGTCCACGAAGTTGGCAACTCCATCATCACCGAAGCGTGCGGAGATTTCGCCCAGCAATTGCTGTCGTCGCTCTGGCGGTACCTGCTGGACGCAGCGTTCCAGAAACTGCTGATAGTCGACCAGTTCACGAATTCTGTTGTTGCGGCCCAGCCAGAACGAAAATCCATTGTTGACCATTCCGGCATACGGGACGACGTCGTCCGGTATGACCCCCTGATGCGTATCCGAGTCAAACATCATCCGATGACCGCTGACGTCGTGTTCGTAGAAGACTCGGGTGTAGCGGACGCTCATCAGAATGGCGTCGTCCCTGACCTGATTGACCTGAATGACCATGTGCAGGTCGAGACGAGTCTGAGCCGTCGCGGCAAACTGCGCCGGCTTCTGTACCAGCGATTGTTCAATTGTTTTGACCAGAGGAAATCGGTCGCCGGCCTGCAATCGCAATTCGAGACGTTCGCCGGGTGCGGCCTTGGCGACGGGTGCCAGCGAGCCCTCTGGGTCCGCCAATTGGGCCGTTTTGCCAGCGGGATCAAGATCTGCGAGCAGATCGTCGACAAATCCGTCCTTGTCGTCAGACTTACTGTCCGCGACTGGCTGCGACTTCCCGCAGCCGAAACAGAAAACGCTGAACAGCAACAATGTCGAAGCGAAAGACTGTCTGTAATTGGACATAGTCCGTTCCATCCGTGGAATGTGCGAACGAGATCTGGTTTGTGGCTGGTCAAATCCACGCCGTGCCGCAAAATATCAATCGTCCCCACACAACGTAAACACGAACCCGTCGCTGCTGGTCCTTCAGCACCGTACTCAGACCGCCGAAATCAAATGTCGCCCGATCAATCAGCAGAATCTGCCGAAGCGCAGCTGTTTCAACAACACAGTCGGCTGTTCGAAAGCAACAGGTTCGTGTACCCGGTCGTTTCGCGACGCAGTCGAGGGATATCCGTCGGTATTAATCTTAACCCTGACAAGGTCTGCAATTTCGACTGCATCTACTGCCAGGTCGATCGTCGCAGTGAATCAGAGACTCGATTTGTCGAGAATGCCCAGCTGCTTGAGGAGGTCACGTCAGTGTTGCGGTCAGTGACGTCGGGCGACCTGTTTCGCAATCCCGCATTTGCGTCCACCCCCGCCAATCTTCGTCGGCTGAACGACATAGCGTTCTCCGGTGATGGCGAGCCCACGACGTTTCGCAACTTCGATGAAATTATCGCTCAGGTGGCGGACGTGCGACGGAAACTGGTTGACGACGAAGTGAAAATGGTACTGATCACGAATGCCTCCATGTTTCATCGAGAACACGTGGTCCGTGGTCTGCAGCTGCTCGACGAAAACAACGGACAGATCTGGGCCAAGCTGGAAGCTGGCACCGAGGAATACTTCAAGCTGATTGATCGCACCACGATCCCGTTCCATCGCATTCTGGACAATATTACGGCGGCCGCTATCGTTCGACCGCTGGTCATCCAAAGCCTGTTCATGAGCGTTAACGGAGAACCGCCGCCGGAATCCGAAATTGACGCCTTTTGCCAACGGCTGAGGGATATCAAGGAGTCCGGAGGCCAATTGGAATTGATCCAGATCTATACGGTTGCCCGGCAACCCGCGGAGTCATTCGTCGCACCGCTCACTGAACCCCAGCTACAGCACATCGCCGCTAAGGTGGTCTCCACGACAGGACTGCAATCCGCCGTGTTTTCGTGATATGATGATCAGCTGGAGAATCGCACTCCCTCACTTCCTGCAATTCCAGACTTCCGAACATGACCGAATTCGAAGCATTCGAAAACGAGTCTCGCCGCTCGTTTCTGCAACAGGTGTCCTCGGCTTCTGCCGCCGCCCTGACGATGGGTGCGCCGTCAGTCTTTGCTGACGAGTCCCATGAGGTCCAACAACCACGCCCCACGGCGGATGCCTGCATCATTCTGTGGATGGCCGGGGGCATGGCCGCACCGGAGACGTTCGATCCCAAGCACTACGAACCCTTCAAGGAAGGGCTGGAGGTCGAGAAGATAATCAGCACGTTCCCTGCCATTGATACGTCGGTCGACGGTCTGCAGATTTCCGAAGGGTTGGAGAACGTCGCTCAGGTGATGGACCGGGCGACGCTGATCCGTTCGGCGTATCAGGCCGACCTGGGCAATATTCTGCATTCGCGTCATCAGTATCACTGGCACACCGGTTACGTGCCGCCGCAAACTGTCGCCGCACCTCACATCGGCGCGTGGATGTCGCGACTGCTGGGCCCTCGCAACGAAGTGATTCCGCCGTTTATCAATATCGGGCAGCGACTTGAAGGCGTTGGAGAATCGGAGGAACTTAAGGCCTTCACGACGGCTGGCTTCCTGGGCACGGAATTCGGGCCCTTCAATCTTCCCTATCCGGAAGAGGCGGCTCGGTCCGTGCGGCCTCCGAAAGGCATGACGGCCGCACGCTTTCGCAAGCGGTACGACGTACTGAAAAAGATGATCGAAGCTCGGGCCGATCGCAACGTGGCCAGCGACTACCATATTCAATCGATGCTGAAGTCAGTCGACAACGCTCACAAGTTGCTCAGCTCGGAAGACCGCAACGCCTTCGACCTGACACTGGAATCGGAAGAAGTCCGAAAGAAGTACGACACCGGTCGGTTTGGTCGAGGCTGCCTGCTGGCTCGACGACTTGTGGAAGCGGGGGCACGGTTTATTGAAGTGACGACCGAGTATGTACCCTTCCTGCACTTTGACACTCACGAAAGCGGGCACACGACTCTGGCACGCATGAAGCAGGAGATTGATCAGCCCATCGCGCAATTGGTGCGGGATCTGGAAGACCGAAATCTGCTGGACCGCACACTGATCGTCATCGCCAGCGAATTCAGTCGAGACATGATTATTGAAGGCGTCCCGGGTAGCACGGCCCGCGATCAGTCGCGTGCGAAGACCGACGTTCTGAAAGAGATGAAGCACTACGGGCTGCATCGCCACTTCACCGGCGGAACATCTGTCGTGATGTTCGGCGGCGGCATGAAACAGGGATTTGTCTACGGCAAGACCGCCGACGAACGCCCGTGCATCGCCATCGAAAATCCGGTCAGCATCACCGACCTGCACGCCACGATCTACAAAGCCATGGGCATCAGCCCCCGCACCGCGTTGGATGTCGAACGCCGACCGTTCTACGTCACGGAAGATGGCCAGGGCAAACCGGTGGAATCGCTGTTTTCGTGACGGCGACTGACAGATGTCGTTCGACCCGGGTCAGTGAGATGGCCGCTGGCGTACGCACGCCATTGTCCGTGCCACTGCTTGCTTGCAAGCAGTGGAAATGCGGACGCATCTTCTGAGGAAACAAACCCGCTTGTCGTTCCTCAGCTGTTGGTCGAACTCAACGATCCGTACCATTTGTACGGACAGCACTGCTTCTCCGAAGCAGTGGCACGACAACGCAGAGAGCCCGTTCCTGACGCTATTGTCTGCGTGGATACTGCCTTCAACTCGTTCCCAGACGCCAGCCTGGTAACGCATATTCCCGAAGCTCTGCTTCGGCGAGCGCATGGTGAGACGTCAGAAATTCGACATGCTGCGGCACTGGACACGACGTTGGGGCCCGACCTCGGCGTGCGAGTGATTGTGACGCTGGTCGTGGCAGTGGGTGGTGAAGCTGGAACTTCGCGGATAGACGTTCCCAGGCCGGCGCTTGGGAACGAGATAAACCCAAGTGTTCCGGACATCAGTAGATTCACCGACCGCCCAACGCCGCGGCGAATCTGCGTTATTGTGGTGAAAACGTGCGGCTGTCGTGCTACAATTTCGGCCCCACCCACGGTGCCCGCCTCATTACCCAATCGCCTGCCTGCCATGTCGCGACGTTGTCCGAAATCTTTGACGCACGAAATCCGCACCTGTGTGGCCGCCATTGTTTTCGTTTGCGCACCGGCAGCGTGGGGGCAGGTCGCACCAACCGTTGACTTTGAAAACGATCTCCAGCCGATTTTCACTCGCTTCGGCTGTACCTCCGGGCCCTGTCACGGAAAGGCCCGCGGACAGGGCGGGTTTCAGCTGTCACTCCTCGGGTTCGACGCTGACTACGATTACGATGCCATCGCAAAAGAAGGCCGCAGTCGTCGAGTTTTCCCGGGGGCTCCGGAACGCAGCCTGCTGCTGATGAAACCAGCAGCGCAAGTGCCGCACGGTGGAGGAAAACGCCTTGAGCCGAACGGCCCGGAATACAGGATGATTCTGCAATGGATTCGCGAAGGCATGCATCGACGAATCGACGATGCGCCGCAACTGCTGAAGGTCACGGTTGTCCCGGATTCCGTTGTCCTGAAGAACGAACAGACTCAGCCGCTGATCCTGACGGCTCATTTCAGCGATCATTCCGCCCGCGACGTCACACGACTGGCTGCTTTCCAATCCAACGAATCACCGATCGCGTCCGTTGACGACACTGGCCTGGTGACAGCTGGTTCCATCACTGGTACCGCCGCTATTATGGCTCGTTTTATGGGGCAGATCGCCGTCTGCGATGTGACGATTCCGCGTTCCGAGGCTGTTCCGGCAGAGTTGTACACGGCGTTGCCGCGAAAGAACTTCATCGACGATTTTGTTTGGCAGAAGCTACAGCGACTAAATATAACTCCTTCGGATTCATGTGACGACCACACGTTCCTGCGTCGCGTGACAACCGACATTTGCGGTCGGATGCCCAGCCCCGATGAAGTCGATGCGTTCCTGACTGACTCTTCGTCCGACAAACGAGAGCAGTTGGTGAATCGTTTGCTGGAAGAGCCCGATTTCGCCGATCACTGGGCCAACAAGTGGGTGGATCTGCTGCGACCGAATCCCTACCGCGTGGGCATCAAGGCGGTCCTGAACTACGACTATTGGATCCGTCAGCGTTTTCATCAGAGGATGCCGTGGGACCAGTTTGCCCGAGAGCTGATCACTGCCAAAGGCAGTACGTTTCGGAACGGTGGTGTAACGTTGTTTCGTGATCGTCGTTCACCTGACGAAGTGGCCGTGCTGGTGAGCCAGTTGTTTGTGGGAGTTCGCCTGGAATGTGCCAAGTGCCATCATCACCCCTTCGAAAAATGGGGGCAGGATGATTTCTACAGTTTCTCTGCATGGTTCGCGAAAGTCGGGCGGAAGGGAACGGGAGTCTCGCCGCCGATTTCCGGTTCTGAAGAATACGTGTTTGCAGGGACCAAAGGCAGTGTCAAACATCCGGGCACCGGTGAAGAAATGCAGCCGCGTGCCTTATTTGGCGATGCACCCCTGGCCGAAGACGTCATTGATCCTCGCGACGTGCTGGCGAACTGGATGACGTCGCCACAGAATCCCCAATTCGCTCAGGTGATGGCCAACCGGGTCTGGGCGGACCTGATGGGCCGAGGTCTTGTGGAACCCGTCGACGACTTTCGTGCGACCAACCCGGCGACAAATCAGCCGTTGGTCGAAGCGCTGGGCGTGCACTTCCGCGACTCCGGATTTTCACTGACGGAACTTGTTCGCGTGATCGCCAATTCGCACGTGTATCAATTGAGTTCCCTGCCGAACGAGCGGAATGTCGCGGATACACGAAACTACTCACGTCACTATCGCCACCGATTGCGAGCGGAAGTCCTGTTGGATGGGTTCGCAGGCATCTCCGGAGTGCCCCAGTCGTTTGACGCGATGCCCCCGGGCACAAAGGCCAAACAGATCTGGACACATCGCACGAAGTCACTCTTTCTGGACACGTTCGGACGCCCTGATCCGAATCAGGATCCCCCATGTGAACGCACCACAGATTCAACGGTCGTGCAGAGTCTGCATCTGATGAATTCGGAAAAACTGCATGCCGACGTGCTGAATGATGCAGGAAACGCTGCAAAACTGGCCGAATCGGACAAAGATGGCCCTGCGATTGCCAAGGCGCTTTATCAGCTGGTCTACGGGCGAATTCCGTCAGTAGAAGAAACAAAGCTGGTGGACGAGTTGCTGACAGCGGAAAATGCGAATCGACGTCATATCATGGAAGATCTGATGTGGGCGATGTTGAATACACCTGAGTACGTATTTCAAGACTGAAAGAACGACCGAATGACACTGCGACGAAACTGCGAAGGAATAACTCGAAGAGATTCCATTCAGTACGGTCTCGGCGCGCTGCTGGGAACTGGTCTGGTTGACAGTCTGCGCGTTCGTGGTGAGTCCACAAAGCACGGTGATGGTCCCACAGCAACAGCCGAACGTTGTATTCTGATCTGGATGGACGGTGGGCCGACGCACTTTGAAACCTTCGATCCCAAGCCGGATGCCCCCGTCGAATTTCGTGGCGAGTTCACTCACACGAAAACAGCGGTGCCTGGCACGTTGTTCTCAGAACACATGGTCAAGCTGGCGGCCAGCCTGGATGACTTCGCCATGATTCGGTCCATTCGCCACAATCAGGGCAACCACGGAGCCGGCAATCACTACATGATGACCGGCGCTCCGCCACGGATCCCGGTGGGCTGCGGCGCATTCGTCAGTTTTCACCCCAGTCTCGGTTCGGTCGTCGCCAGGGAACTCGGTAAAGACGACGGCCTGCCGCCGTACTTCAGCATGCCACAGATGTCGCGTTCCGGAGGACCAAACTTCCTGGGCGCGAAGTATGCTCCGTTCGTCGTGGCCGACAATCCCAACAGCAGCAACTTTAAGGTTCGTGATGTTGCCCTGCCGAAGGAACTGGGGGAAGCCAGATTTGAGGTTCGCACAGATCTGCGAACGAAAATTGATCGCATGGTTCGTCTGAACGACGAAGCCGCCGCGGATCCCGTGACTGCGTTCGACGAATATTTTGAACAAGGGTATAACCTGGTCACATCACCGGAAGCTCAGGCAGCCTTCGACATTGACCGGGAGTCCGACGAAACCAGAGATCGATACGGTCGCAACACGTTCGGCCAGCGCTGTCTGTTGGCTCGTCGACTGGTGGAAGGCGGAGTGCCCTTCGTGACGGTTTACGATGGTGGCTGGGATCATCACCGCGACATTTTCAACACCTGCCGCAAGCGTCTGCCGGATTGGGACAATTCCGTGGCGACGTTGATTCAGGATCTGAAGGAACGAGGCCTGCTGGACACGACACTTGTGGTGGCGCTTGGGGAATTCGGGCGAACGCCAAAGATCTCGACACTGGCGGGCGAGTCGAAGCCAGGTCGCGATCACTGGGCCAATGCAATGTCTGTGCTGATGGCGGGTGGAGGAACTCCGGGTGGTGCTGTCGTCGGTGCCACTGACCGCAAAGGGTATTCTGCAGTGGACCGCGTGCTGTCGCCGGAAAACTTCGTGTCAACGATCTATCACAAGCTGGGAATTGACCCCGGCAAGGTGCTGTACACGCCGCAGGGACGTCCGACGCATCTGGTCAGTGATCCGACGCCGATCAGAGAGCTGGTTTAGGGGCGTTTGCCGATTCTCTTGAACCGTACTACCTGGTTATAGCGCCTTGTTCCCAGGCTCCAGTTGGGGACGAGAATCGCAAATTTCACTCTCCCTCCGGGACAGTCGCGAGGAACGAGCGGAGAGGGTGTTTCTTCCGGCCAAGAACCTGAGTCTTCCCGACACGCCCTCTCCTCGCTTAGGCTCAACTCTCCCGGAGGGAGAGTGAAACATCATGGTCGACGTTTGACGTCTTGTTCCCAGGCTCCGGCTTGGTAACACCGATCCACGAAGCTCTGCTTCGTCGAAAAACGCCGAGTCGTCTAACAGCTACGGCGAAGCGGAGCTTCGAGGATATGAGGTCCCAAACTGGAGTTTGGGACCGAGAATCGCAAAACGATACCTGGTGTGCACATTTTCCTGCAGCGACCAACGAGAGCGGACCACCACCTTCCGAGCGTTAGCTCGCATCGGCTTGCGGGCCGCCCCGCATTAGTTGTTTTTTTCGGCCATTGTCCAGCGGAGGAACGCTTCAAGGAACGTGTCGATATCGCCGTCCAGCACAGGCTGAGGATTTCCGACCTTTGTTCCGGTGCGAGCATCCTTTACGTACTGTTCCGGGTGCAGGACGTAGTTGCGGACAGTGGCTCCGCCGAAGCCGATTTTGGATTTGGAACCTCGTTTCGCGGCCAGTTCCGCGTCACGTTTTTCCATTTCCATCTGGTACAGCTTGGCCTGCAGCATCTTGCGAGCGGTGGCACGATTCTTGTGCTGGCTGCGTTCGTTCTGACACTGCACGACAACTCCGGACGGTCCGTGAGTCAGTCGGACGGCGGAGTCCGTCTTGTTGACATGCTGACCGCCGGCGCCGCCAGCGCGATACGTATCTTCCCGGACTTCGTTGTCCCAGTTGATGTCGACTTCAAAGTCATCATCCAGTTCCGGACTGACATCGACGGCAGCAAAAGCTGTATGACGTCGTCCGGCGGAATCAAACGGGCTGATGCGAATCAGACGATGATTTCCGGTTTCACCTTTGAGATAACCAAAGACATAGTCGCCTCGAATTGCGATCGTGGCGTTTCGAATACCGGCCTCTTCACCGTGCGAAATGTCAGTTTCCTCGACCTTAAACCCACGCCGCTCTGCCCACCGCAGGTACATTCTTAGCAACATCAGAGCCCAGTCGGCTGAGTCCGTGCCGCCCTCGCCCGCCTGCACCTGGACGTAGGCCCCGCAGATGTCTTCGGGTTCAGACATCGTGGCCTGCAGTTCAACGCGGTCGATGTCTTTTTCGAGCTGTCCAACGGCCGTCTGAAGTTCCGTCTCGCTGGCGGGATCTTCTTCGGTAAATTCTATGAGCACCTGAACGTCGTCTCCGGCGTTCACGAGAGATTCCAGCGGTGCGACAATGCCTCTTAAACGCTGCATCTCGGCCACAGTTTTCTGCGCCGCTTCCTGATCGTTCCAGAAGTCAGTGGCGTTCATGCGCTCACTGACTGATTTCAGCTGAGTCTGCTTGCTCTCCAGGTCAAAGACACCCCCGAAGGTGAACGATTCGCTGCATCAGTTCTTCGCATTTGTCACGCAGTTCGGCTTCCATGGACGTCTGATTCTCTGGTCTAAACAACGGTCCTTGATGACTTGACGTGGAATTTGGCACAACGAGCGGTTGGCACGACTCGGTTGCTGTTCCGTCGCACGGGATTGCAACAGAGTACACTGCCAGATGCAATCGATCGACGTCTGTGATCACTACTGCGCAGGAAAAAACCGAGCCTCAAATCGAGGACTCGGCTATTTCCGGTTGTGTCCATGGTCGTCTTACAGCGTACTACGCTGACTTGTGCCCGCAGCCAACGTTTTTGTACCTGCGAGAGTCGCTTTCCCACGAGCCCCACGACCACATCGTTTTGAAAACTGTTCTAGAACCAATGTGGCCCACCGTACGCCATCCCGTATGCATACGGAACACTACTGCAACAGGGCTGAGGCACTGAGGCACAGCATGGTGCGGGAGCCGGACAGCATACTGGCTCGCAGCAGTTGCGCCTGTGTTTGTGTGAGAACAGTCGGTTCAACAGGCAGGTGTGGCGGGGAGGACAACAGGTTGGTGGCGGACAACACACAGGTGCCGGAGCACAGCACACAGGTACCGGGGCGCAACAAACCGGTGCCGGTGTACAGCAGGCGGGCTGAGCTCGGCAGAATAAACCGGCGTCAGCAGATTGCGGCGTGACAGCAGCAGTGGCACCCAACACGGCCAGCAGGGTTAAGAAACGCTTCATGATTCAGTCTCTCCGAAAAGACGTGTGACGGACTCCGTGCACGAACAGCTGACACGGTAGTGTTTTCGGTGAGTATTCCCGTTGATGCCCGACTTCCAAACGGCAACTTGCGGATCGGTCGCGGGATCGCCAGACAACGCTGATCTGCTGCCGATTTGAATGATCTGTTGCGGAAAAGCAGCGTTGCAGAAAAGCAACATCATGGCGCAAGCAGTACCGGTCGCACTGGACAACTGACGACGCTCAGTTGTCCATCCTGCCGGTGTTCAGGAAGGGAAACCCCTCCTTGTTGGCAGTCCGGGAATCCGTCATAGCGCCGAGGAACCAGGTCGGATTGCTTTCGAAGCGCTCACGGTTTTCCAGGCTGGCAAAGAAGAATGCCTGGCCAAGATAGAACGATCCATATTCGATGGAACCGGCTGTGGCGCGGTTCTCCTGAAATAACTCCACCAAATCGCAGCCGTGAAGTTTGGGAATGTAGCGATCTGGCTTGTTGTTGAATTGCCGGACTTCTTCTGCTGACTGCAGAAAGTAGTCGACGCCTTCGTGGGTGGCGACAAACCTGTCGTTACCCTTCTTCCACTCTCGTTGCACGGTCAGCGCTACCGGGGAATATCCGCCCACGCCCACGACCTTGCCGTCGTGCCGCACAATCAGACACGAGCGTTTGCTGCTGGTGGAATCCGTCGTTTTGACGGCCTGTGATTCCTGAGACACGACGACCAGGCGATTCTTCCCCTTGATGGACTTTAGCCGAGAGACGTACGCATCAAGGGAAACAGCGCCGACATAGCGATCACCGACTGTCCCGTCAGCAAAAACCACGACTTCGGTTGGCAGTGTGGAGATTTTGAATTCAGCGGTCAGTTTCTTGTGCTGATCCGTATCAATTCTGACACCGATCACTGACTGCCCCAGCAGCGCCGTCACCTGATCACGGTGCAACACTTCGCGGTCCATGCGCCGGCATGCTCCGCACCAGGTGGCATCAAAGTGAAGCAGCAACGGCAGCTTGTTTCTGGCCGCAAGCTGTCGGGCCTCTTCGTAGGACTGCAGCCAGTCGTGGGTTACTTCCGGAGTCGTAACTTCCTGGCTGAGTTCCGTTGCTGGCATTCCGGAATCAAGATCCATGTCCGGAGCTGCCAGGAAACACACCGTCAGCAATGTCGTGAACGAACCGACAGACATCGCGCATCCTTTCTGCGAGTAGTATCCTGAGTTGCAGCAACGGCGCTGCCGTTCTGCTGAGAGAATACTGGTGGGGTGGGAGGTAAACTGTGCGCTGCTGCTTGTCAGACGCTCAGATAACCCTTTTCTTCGAGGTAGGCGACGATTTCTTTGGCCAATTTCTCAATGCCCTTGCTGTCGGAATCCAGTTCGATCTCGCAGTTTTCAGGGGCCTCATAAGGGGCATCAATTCCGGTGAATCCTTTGATCTCGCCGGCACGTGCCTTCTTGTAGAGCCCTTTGGGGTCACGTTCTTCGCAAGTTTCCAGAGACGCGTTGACGTAGACTTCGTGGAACTGCCCGTCGGACAGAATCTCACGAACCTGGTTGCGGTCTTCACGGTAGGGAGAAATAAAGGCGGTCAGAACGATCAACCCTGCATCGCAGAATAGTTTTGAAACTTCACCAATGCGGCGGATGTTCTCAGTACGGTCTTCGGGGGCAAAGCCAAGGTTCTTGTTCAAACCCATCCGAACGTTGTCGCCGTCGAGCACACACGTATGAATGCCGCGATCATGAAGCATTCGATCAACGGCGTTGGCGACCGTGCTTTTGCCACAGGCACTCAGACCAGTGAACCACAAAACGGCTCCCTTGTGGCCGTTGAGTTTCTGTCGCTCTTCGGAAGTGACGTTGTGTTCGTGCCAGGTGACGTTGGTTGCCTTCTGATCTGCCATTTTCTCGATTGCTTTGAAGTGAACTCGATGACCGTTGTTTAGAACAGGTTCCGGCGCTTCGCCCCGCTCGATAAACGGGCGTTGGGGCACTTAGAGGCGCCAGTGGGCCGACGGGCATCCACCTGTCGGGAGCGCGGAATGATAGGAAACTCGAAGGCTGTGGCAATCTCTGCGATCCAACTAAATCGCGGCTTCTCATCACCGAAAACTGAAAGAAACGGCCATTTCCTGTCGCAGCTCCCGACATTTCAACGGTTTCGCGTTTTTTTGACGGCGACGTGTATGCGTATCTGCAAATCTTTCCAACGGTGGCAGGGTGCGCTGGAGCCCGCCTGATTTCGCTGATATTCTGCCTTGCATCAGCGTTTTTACTGGCGGAATGGTGACATCGGGAAGACGCATTTCGGTGTGGAGACGTTCCCACCGACAAACTTCTATCTTCCCGAGTTCAAAGAAGGCAATGACAATGGCATCTGGGCCGGATTTTTCAAAGTTGGAACTCATTCCCGCCATTGCGCAGGATGCTGAAACCGGCGACGTATTGATGATGGCGTGGATGAACGAGGAGTCCTACAAAGAGACACTTGCCACAGGCCGGGTCGTCTACTTCAGTCGCAGCCGTCAGAAACTCTGGCGAAAGGGTGAGGAAAGCGGCAACGTTCAGGAGTTGAAGGCGATTTACTTTGATTGCGATGCCGACACATTGCTGGTGAAGGTCAATCAAATCGGTGGCGCTGCGTGCCACGAGGGCTACCGCAGTTGCTTCTTTCGACGGTTGGATCCGGCCACGGGTGAAGTCGAGGTGGAGGGTAATCGCGTTTTCGATCCCGCCGAAGTCTACAAGAAGTAGTTGACTGACTATCACCAGCCTGTTGCTGCATCCGGTCGTTGTTACGATTCACGACGTCAGCTTTCCCTCTGTCTCAAAACGCATTTTCACTAAGAAACACAAGATGTCCGGCCGTATATTGAAACTTGGCATTCCTGCCGGCAGTTTGCAGGAATCTACCGCAGAACTGTTTCGGCGAGCCGGGTACAACATCAAGTTTGCATCACGTTCGTATTTTCCAACGGTGGACGATGACGAAATTGAGTGCATGCTGATCCGTGCCCAGGAAATGGCTCGTTACGTCGAAAACGGGATTCTGGACGCCGGCATCACCGGACACGACTGGGTGCTGGAAACCAACGCCAACGTGCACGAAGTGTGTGAGCTGGTGTTTTCAAAAGTCAGCCGTCGGCCTGTCCGGTGGGTATTGTGTGTCCCGAACGATTCGCCCATTCAGAGCGTGCACGATCTTGAGGGCAAATCGATCGCCACAGAAGCTGTCGGATTAACAGCCAACTACCTGAAGAAGCATGGCGTCAATGCTAACGTTGAGTTTTCCTGGGGCGCGACGGAAGTGAAGCCACCGAAGCTCGCCGACGCGATCGTTGAAGTTACGGAAACCGGAAGCTCCCTGCGAGCAAATAATCTGCGGATTCTGGACGAGGTCATTCAAAGCACCACGCGGTTTATCGCCAATCCGGACAGCTATGCCGACGAATGGGTGAAGTCGAAAATTGACAACATCGCTTTGATGCTGGAATCGTGCCTCGCCGCGGAAGGCAAAGTGGGACTGATGTTAAACGTTCATCGTGAAAAGCTGGACGCTGTCGTCGGCATTCTGCCAGCCTTGCAGACGCCCACAATTTCTCATCTGTCAGATCCCGACTGGGTGGCGGTGAACACCATCGTCGAAGAAAATCTGGTGCGTTCGGCCGTGCCTCAATTAAAGGCTGCTGGTGCCCGAGGCATCGTTGAATACCCAATCAGCAAGATCATCGATTGACAGCAACGGCCGGTTACACAGGTTCAGCGAAACATCTTCATCT
>JBDONA010001137.1:0-14556 GCA_039831575.1 Fuerstiella sp.
GAGCTCAGGGCGGAGTCGAAATTCATCGCCTGCTGGTCGAACACAGGATTCCTCATCGCTATGTGTTCGAACCCCATCGCACGCATCGCTGGGACAGCGGATGGATACCCGAGGCGTTCGGATTTCTGGTCGACCAGGATTAGAACAGATTGCAAATTGGCGGAAGCGGTTCTGGCTTCCCGGGCTGCCTGAAAAAAGTGTCGCGTTCTGACCATCCTGTGCTGTCCGACGGCCACATGAAATTCGGGCGTCAGGTCTTGTAAAAAACCGCCAGCCAGATGGTCGGCTCATCCGGAGTTGTCCAGATGACGCGATGCCGTCGATGAGCCGGGATGTTGATGAAGTCGCCGGGCCTCAGGATTATCGGTTCGCTGCCTTCGAACAGCAGTTTTGCTTCGCCTTTCAGAACGGCAATCCACTCGTGCTCTGTCTGGTCGTACCAGAAGTCTGCCGGGCTGCAGTGGCCGCTGGAAACGATCTTCTCAATGCGGACGTGCTTGTTTTCAGCAAGGATCTCAATGAGTTCTTCGGGCAAATTGAGAGGTGTGTTGCTGATGAGATTACCGGACTGTTCGGTCACCTTCTTTCTCCTTCATCTCTCTCAAGACTGGACGCTGATCTTCAGCAGCTACATCTTTCATCGGATACAGCGTATTGTGTTGATTCGTGGCCGCGAATGACGCGTTCCAACCTGAGAAACCGGCATGCCCACGCGCCAGGACGGTTCACGAGAATCTGTAAACAGCTTTAGTTGATATAGTTTGCAGCAATCCTGCCACACCAGAAGCAAAATCATTTTGATGCCATCCAGAAACGATCACCCTGCTCCTGTACTGATTCTTGGTGCCGGGATCAACGGTTGCGCGGTTGCTCGTGAGTTGGCTCTGAATGGAGTTCCCGTGTGGATTGTCGACACAAACGACATCAGCTTCGGAGCGACATCACGGTCATCTCGCCTCATTCACGGTGGACTGCGGTACCTGGAATACGGCGAGTTTCGTCTGGTCCGCGAATCGCTGGCGGAACGACAGGTTCTGCTGGACCTCGCACCTCAGTTTGTGCGGCTGCTGCGACTGTTTGTTCCCGTCAGTCGGCGTACCGGCGGGTTGTGGTTCTCGATTCTTAAATACTTCAGCGGCACTCGACTTCCTGTTTTGAATCGTCTGTCGTCATATCTCAACCCGAAAGGCACTCGCGGCCTGTGGCTGGTCCGCATGGGGCTGTGGTTGTACGACTTGTTCGCACACGACCCGGACCATACGGGAAGTTCAGTGCAGTCCGTGACGGATGCGAATGTTCCCGGGGTCAATCCAACAGCCTACCGCTGGCTGTGCTCCTACACCGACGCCCAGATGCGGTACCCGGAACGGTTTACACTGGCGATGCTGGAAGACGCTCGAAATCTCGCCAGCAAACATCAGGTTGAATTGAAAGTGTTTACTCACTCCACGGCACTGCGTGGGGCCAGCGAGTGGCACATCACAACGAACGAAGGCGCATCCGTTGCCGTGACCCCTTCCGCCGTGATCAACGCGACGGGAGCTTGGGGGGATCTTACGCTGAATGAAGTGGACGTTCAGGCTTCACGACTGCTTGGCGGAACACGAGGAAGTCATTTACTGACGGGCAACTCCCCATTACGTCATGCACTCGGAGATGCGGGGGTTTACGCGGAAACTGATGACGGACGTTTGGTATTCATTCTGCCCTTCAACGACAGCGTCCTTGTCGGAACGACCGATGTGCGTTTCTCGGGACGCCCGGAACAGGCAACGGCCACCGACGACGAACTCGAGTATCTCATCGATCTGGTGAACGACGTCATGCCCGACACACCAATCGGCCGTGATGATGTTTCCATGCACTACAGCGGCGTCCGCCCCCTGCCCTTTCACCCGGACGGCAGAACTGCAGCGATTTCCCGCGACCATTCGGTGTATCATCATCGACGGTGTGCGGTTCCGACGTTTACGTTGGTCGGAGGCAAGTTGACGACGTGTCGAGCGTTCGCGGAATTGGTGGCAGATCGGCTCTTTGCGTCGACTGGGTTTCAGCGAGTGAGCTCTTCCGCGGATCTTGCATTTGCAGGTGGGGAGAACTATCCGGCCAGCGTTGAAGCGTTGAACACGCACCAAGCCAGGATCGCCCAATCACATCAGTTGTCACTAGCACAGGTCCAGGCAATCTGGGAGATGCTGGGGACGCGAACGGACGAGTTGCTGCGACTGGCAGCTGGTCAAAATCTGCAGGAAGTGGACGGAACTTGACTGCCGCTTGCTTTCGTATATTGGGCGATCGACCATGAATGGGCTCAGACACTGGACGACCTTGTCGATCGACGCCTGATGCTGCTGTATCGCGATCGAGTTACTGAGAAGTGTCTGCGACAACTGGCTGACTGCCTTGTGCACTGTGGGCTGCTGGATCGATCGTCACTTGATGCGACTGTGAACTTAACCACTCAACGTTTGCTGAAATTCCACGGAAAAACGATCCATCGCGGAGATTGACGGACGCTCGTGGGGCTGTTCGAAAAGCCCTCCCGCCCCTATACCGACAACCAGACGTCGGTCCCTTTTCTGCCGTGAGCCTGGTCCGGGAAACGGGTACGGGGCACGCCGCGCGAGGGCTTTGGCGGCTGGTGGAAGTTGGCGTACGTTCGAACTATTCTATCTGTCTGCAGGGTTGCCTTGAGGCAAATGAAATCAGTTTGGATTATTTGTACCCTTCTGTCTTCGGAGTATCCAACATGGGCAAACACGCTTTACGCATCGCGGGCATCGTCCTGTTTGCCTGGACGAGTCTGTGTGCTGCGTCTGAGCAGATTCTCAGTCCCGCTTCCGCACGCAGTGGAGAGCCGAACCTGACGCACGGTGCAGACGGCCGCTTGTATCTGAGTTGGATCGAGACGGATCCTCGCGGTGTCGCAACGCTGCGTTTTTCAATGTGGAATGACGACGCCTGGTCGCAGCCACAACGTGTGGCGTCCGGCGACGACTGGTTCGTAAACTGGGCCGATTTCCCATCGGTGTGTGCGTTGGCGGATGGGACTCTGGCGGCCCATTGGCTGCAGAAGAGCGGCGGCGGGACTTACTCTTACGACGTGATGATCAGCCTGTCACGAGATCAGGGAAAGACCTGGTCAAAACCGCTGACACCACACCGTGACGGGACGCGCACCGAACACGGTTTCGTTTCGCTGGTCCCCATGACTTCCACGACGTTTGGCGTGTTTTGGCTGGACGGTCGCAATATGGCACATGACAGAGGGGATATGTCGCTCCGCTTTATCACACTTGGGCGGGATGGCCGCCTGGGAAAGCAACGGTTGGTCGATGCACGGGTGTGCGAGTGCTGTCAGACCAGCGCCGTCGTCCTTGCCAGCGGCGACCCATTCGTCGTGTATCGGGATCGTTCCGCAGACGAGATTAGAGACATCTGGACGGCAACTCTTCATGATGGAGAAATCGTTCGATCCCATTCGATTAATCCCGATGGCTGGGTCATCCAGGGATGTCCGGTGAATGGCCCCGCCACTCGTCGGCACGATAACACCGTGGTTGTGGCGTGGCACACAGTTCAGGATGAACGGTCTGAAGTACGTGTCCGTTTTTCAGGAGATTCGGGAAAGACGTTTGGCAACACCGTGCGTGTTGATGATGGACAGCCATTGGGGCGAGTCGATGTTGTCTTGGTCAATTCCGACGTTGCCGTCGTGTCCTGGCTGGAGACCAGGGGCGATGACGCGGAGATCCGCTGGCGATTGATCGACCGGAATGGCGGTCGGAAAGCGTCTCAGACGGTTGCGGCAACACGGGCCAGCCGTGCCGCAGGTTTTCCTCAGATGGAATACGTTGGAGGCTCTCTGTTTTTCGCCTGGACCGACACAAAGAATCCTGCTCGGGTGCGCACAGCTCGGTTGCCGATCACGCCCTGATCATCGGCGGGGCGGCCCGGATCGGCGACATCCTGTGTACCACTGGATGTCGCCAGTGCCCATGTGGTTATTGGGTTCCAGTAGACACGGCACTGGCGGAGCCAGTGGCACACAAACATCAACACCTCGCGGACATTTCGTCAGCAGACTGTCCCAAATCTGATGGAATCAGCGGCGTGTCATTCCGCTGGATGTTTGCCGCACAACACAGCAAACGGAGTCAACCGCAAGACCATCTTTGTCACTGGCCGACGTTCAGTCCTTTACCTGGCTTCTGGCCTCGGCGAGTTGCCCCTTGGTGGCCGTCACATAGCCTTTGATCGTGGTCTTCGTCAGGGCTGTTTCCAGCAGCGGGATGGCTTCTTTTGCTTCGCCCGCCTGCAGAAAGACGTCACCCAGATTTCGATTCCAGAAGTATGTCAGTATCTCCGAGCGATTGTCCGGACCACTTTTTACAGCATTTCGTGCCGCCCTCAGTGCCTTTTTCTTATTGTCGACCCTCATCCATGCACCGGCTGCTTCTTTGTAGTGGTAGCCCGCCAGTGCCTGATCGAGCGGAGCGATTTTTTCGTACAGTTCGGCACCTTTCTGATACTCCTTTGCCCGGACATACTGCATCGCCAGTTTGGCTGTCTGAGAGACGTTGACCTTCTTGCCTTTTTTATCCGGCTGCAACTTTGCCAGACGATCAAGCAACTGCACGGCGCGCTGAGGATTCGGTTGCGTGCGGGTATAGATCTCGCTCAGCAGGTACAGCGACAGCACGCCGTTAGCATCTTTCTTAAGCCTTTTTTCGTGATCTTCCACGGCCGCTTTCGTTTTGCCGCGTTGATGAAGATACGACAGGTACGACCGAGTGATGCGTGACTTGCGGCCATCAGATGCAGAATGCGTCAGCACATACTCGACGACTCTGTTCATTTTGGAGGTGTCGGACTGCTGACGATAGCACTGAATGAGTGCGTCGTTCACCTTCAGTTTCTGGTCAACCGTGGTGGCCATCTTCAGTGCTGCCTCGAGGGGCTTTCGCGCCGCGTCGTAGTTGCGACTGTTATAGAATACAACACCCACTCCCCACGCTTCGTTGAAGTTCTGGTAGTTCGAATTCTTCCGATCGTCGACTGGCACCGGCTGCGCTGTGGGTTGTGACACTGGTTCCGCCGAGGGAATCGCTGGTGCTGGCGTGGTTGCGACGCGGGCCACAGACTCAGCCGCAGCTTGTGGCACCAACCGCAACGGCAACAGTAGAGGAATCGCCAGCAGCACGAAAAGTGCGGTTGGCAATTGGATCGACATCCGGGATCTTGATTCAAAGTGTTGCATTTCCAGAATTCTCCTTTTCAGAGTTACGGCAGATTCAACAACGCCAGCCATAAAAACAGGCCGCCGCGGCACGATGTTGTCTTTCACGACCGCCAACAGCGTGTTGGCGTAGTCTTTTGTATTAGCGTCGGAATGGCGGACTGCGAGTTCGTCGCAGGCTGTTTCGCGTGCCAATCTTTCTTTGCGTAGTGCCAGCCACACCAGCGGATGAAAGAAGAAGAGTGAGCCTTGCAAAAGGTTCAGCCTGTTCCACAGGAGATCCCGGCGGAAAATGTGAGCGATCTCATGAGAGAGCACCATCCGCACCTGAGCGGAAGACGAATTGGGCAGGACGTCTCGGGGAATCAGGGTGACCGGTTTCCACAGACCAGCGACCGCCGGACTGTGAATGTCATTTGATTCCGCCACACGTGGAATATGAGGCAGCCCAAATCGTTCTGCACAGTTCCATGTGATTTCCATCAGCGAGGCATCAGTCAGGGCTCGCGCCTGCGATCGTAATCGATTCACCAGAATTGCTGACCGAGCCACGAAGCCGAACGCAAGCATCACGGCAAAGGTCCATAGCACGAATAATGTGATTGGCAGTGTGATGGTTGAGTCAACAGTAGACGCGTTGCTGTCGGCAGAGGCGTTGTTGGCCGAGTTGACACTGTCAGCCAATCGTCTCGCAGCGCCGCCAGTGGAAACCTTACCCGCGTCGGCAACATCGTTTGCGTCAACACCTGATGCAGCAAGGACGGGGATTTCAATCACACCGGGGACAAATAGCAGCAGCAACATCTTCACAGCGACCGCTCGCCACAGCCAACATCGCACACGTCCCGGCATGGTCGGCACGATCCTGCACAGCAGCAGCACGACGACGACAGCAATGGCTCCCTGTCCGGTGGCACCTGACATTCCTGCCGCCCAACGGTTCGCAATGACATCCAGGAATTCAGTCATGCGACGATTCCTCACTGCGCGACTCAAGTTCGTCAACGACCTGCTTCAGTTGCTGCAGTTCCTGTGGACTGATGTCCGGTTTTCCCGCAAGCCACGCAACAAAAGGCGACAACGTGCCCTGCAGCGTGTTTTCCATGAACTCGCCAACCACCTGTTTGAGCAGTTCGCTTTTCTCAAGCCGAGGCGCGTAGTGATAAATGCCATTTCGTTTGCGACGAGTCAGGTGTTTTTTCTCGCGGAGTCGCTCCAGCACAGTCAGTACCGTCGTGCGAGCCAGACCACGGGTGTCGGACATGTGGTCAGCCACGTCGCGGACCGTGACGGGGTGACGGTCCGCCACAAACTGCATGATTTCCCACTCTGCCTGGCCGATTTTCTTCATGGCAACCTCAGACGACATTTGTAGTCTATGTTAGACTATAAATGTAGTCAGCTGGTTGTCAACGGTCATTCAGAGAATTTGTGCATGGTCTGGTGTTTCGGCATTCGGGACATGAACTCACGTCTGCTGCCCTGATCTCTTTTCGTTGCGGTGATCGAGGACGCCGTTGAATCCGGAACAGCCGCCGAGTTCGCACGTCTGCAGCATCGAGAGTTAGTGCCTGCCACTACCGACCGGCAACAGGTGATGACCTTGATGTGCCTGACTCGGCGCTGCAGTCACAAATGGTTGTGAATTTGGAGAGTGTGGCCGGGGTTGAAGCGACGTACGAGTGAAACCCCGGGGCTTCCTTCGCAGGCTCAGAACGGACCCAGCTGTCCGAAACGACAATCCGTTTCTATACCCCTGACGCGATTTCCGACATCTGACGGTTCCGCAATGCTGCAGGATCGAGCAGACTATCTTCGATCTGGACTTCACCTGTGGAGACGAATCGTCATGAGGTATCTGATTGTCGGCTTGATCGTCGTCGGCTGGTTGCAGGCACCGTCCGAGTTGATGGAGGGTGACGGGCTGCGCGTCACGACGTTTTCTGCAGACATCACGCCACCACTTGGTCAGCCGGTCGGACTGGGGTTTATTCCAATACTGAAAACAGCCGAGCATCCCTTGCTGGCGCGTGGAGTTCTGCTGCAGGATGCGAGCACGTCCTGTGTGATTTGTACGCTCGACTGGATGGAAGTCCATAACGAGTCGTATGACTTTCTGAGGCAGCAGATCGGTGAAGCCGCTGGTGTGCACGCGTCGCATGTGGCTTTGCACTGCCTGCATCAGCACACGGCACCAGCGATCTCGACGGCGGCCCAGCGACTGCAGCTTGATGCAACCGATCCGCGGCGGATCGCATCGGCAGAGTATCTGCTGGACGTTGCAAAGAAGGTGGCCTCCGCCATTCACACAAGTCAATCGAACTGGCGGCCTGTGACACTCATTGGGACCGGCAAGGCCAGGGTCAAACGTGTCGCGTCCAGCCGGCGAATCGAACGCGCTGATGGCTCAATTCAGGGGCGGGGCAGCAATACGAAGTCGTCTCCGCAGCTTCGTGAACTGAAAGAGGGGCTGATCGACCCATGGGTCCGCACGATTTCTCTGGAGAACGCTGACGGTGCCGTTGTGCAGATGCACTATTACGCATCTCATCCACAGAGCTTTTATGGTGACGGTCGAGCGAGCTATGACGTGCCAGGCATGATCCGTGCACGGCTGGAACAGACCAGCAACGTGTTTCAGCTGTATGTCACCGGTTGTGGTGGTGACATTGCGTTCGGGAAGTACAACGATGGTTCGCGCGAGGCACGTACGGAACTGACCGCACGACTGCAGGATGGTATCGAACGCAGCATTGCCAGCCTGGAGCGACATCCCGTCGACTCGATCGAATGGTCGACCGAACGCATTCGCCTGCCATTGCGCACAGACGATGAGTTCTCTGAGGCAGGCAATCGTCGGATTCTTCGTGATCCGAAATCGACGGAGTCTCAACGACGAAAGGCGGCAATCGCCCTGGCGTGGATCGAACGCTGCAACTCGGGTCATCCGGTGGAATTGAGTTGCCTGTCCATCAGTCACGCAAGACTTCTTCATCTGCCAGGTGAGCCCTTTGTTCAGTACCAGCTTGCAGCGCAACAAATGCGACCGGACCAGTTTGTGTGTGTGGCCGGCTACGGCGACTGCGGTATGGGTTACATCGGTGGCGATCGACTTTATACTGACCGCGGCGGATATGAGCAGACCTATGCCTTTGCCGGGCCCTGCGAAACGCTGTTTACCCGAACCATCCAGACACTGCTGACAGATTCGTCGCGGACGGATGCAGGTAAAGAATGACTGGCGATGAATGGCGATCATTGGACAGATTCGTCTGATCTGAGGAGAAACACGATGACAATTCGGAACGTACGCCTGTTCGCAATCGCTGTTTCGTTGACGTGTGTCGTTGATGTCGGTCGTGCCGCAGACGAGTTGCCGCATTACACCGTTCATCGCGTGGACGGAAGCATTCAGGTTGACGGTCGGCTTGATGAAGTGGCTTGGCGCAATGCAGCAACTTTTGAAGACTTCACCTTTACGTGGTGGAAGGCAGGAAAGCAGGAGCAGACCATCGCCCGCATGCTGTGGGACGATCAGTTCCTATATGTCTCGTACAAGTGCAGCGACGCATGGATCTCGGCCGTTCAGACGGAACACGACAGTCCCGTTTACCAGGATGACTGCGTCGAATTGTTCACAGCGCCCAGCCCGGAGCGACCACAGGATTATTTCAATATTGAGATGAACGTAAATGGTGCCGTGCTCGATCAGCATCACCCGGCCGGGCCGGGCAGGGTGAAAGGACCGAACTGGAACGCCCGAGGAATCATGATTGCGACGTCTGTTGACGGGACGCTCAACGACGACAGTGACAGGGACCGGGGCTGGATTTTGGAAGTCGCCATTCCGTTCAGCAACTTTACACCGGTCAGCGGACAACCACATCCGCGCGATGGAGACGTCTGGCGTCTAAACCTGAACCGCCTGGGTGGAAAGACAAATCCTCAGCACAGCCAATGGTCAGCCGGCACGACAGCGAAACCCGCCTTTCACGCTCCGGAGACGTTTGGGCGAGTGACGTTTTCCAGTAGAACGTCAAGTGAGCAGGCAGCGACTCGCGCGTGGCTCGGGTATCAGCCGGTGCCTGGGTTTCTGAAAATTCCGGACGATATCAGCCTGGGCGCCTGCTCAGCGGTGGCCGTCAACAGCAAGGGCGAGCTCTACGTGTTTCACCGCGGACCTCAACCAATTCTGTGTTTCGATGCTGCTGGTGAGTTTCTTCGTTCGTGGGGAGATGACCTGATTGGCACGGCGCACGGCATGCGTGTCGACCCGCACGACAATGTCTGGGTCACGGACACTAAACATCACCTGGTCTTCAAGTTCAGCGGGGCTGGGAAGCTGCTCCTGGCCCTCGGGACCAGCGACCGACCGGGAACCGGCCGTGAGCAATTCGACAAGCCGACAGACGTGGCCTTTGGTCCGGACGGCGAGGTCTTTGTCACCGACGGTTACGGAAACAGTCGCGTCATGAAGTTCGATCGCCATGGAAAGTTCCTGTCCACGTGGGGCAGCGCAGGCGATCAGCCAGGGGAGTTTGATCTGCCGCACTCCATTGTGGTCGACGCCAGACAGCGTGTGCTGGTCGGCGATCGTGAGAACGATCGAATTCAGGTGTTTGACCTGGACGGCCGCCCCCTGGAAATCTGGAAAGGCTTTGCACCCTACGGAATCGCCATCGACTCGTCGCAGCGAGTTTTCATTGCCGATGGCCGCGCGAATCAGATACTCCGCCTGGACCGCAAGGGACAGGTGGTACAGAGTCAGGGCACTCAGGGCCTTGCGGCTGGCCAGTTTGCATTGCCCCACATGATCGACGTTGACAAAGACGGCAACCTGTATGTGGCGGAAGTTGGTGGCCGCCGAGTCCAGAAGTTTCGTCCGGCGAAGTAAGTCAGCGGAGAGGAGGAGCCGGCGGTGACCGAGAGTCTGCGCACGCCTCTGGAACGTGGCCCGGAATCAGCGGGGCAACTGATATGCGGCTCTCGGTGAGACGTGCTACAATGGCGTCTCGCTTCCCTGTTTGTATGAACTTCTGAGAGTCGCGTCATTTATGTCTGCTGAGAACTCTGCTGGTTCCGATTCATCCCATGTTCGCGAACTGGGCAAGGTGACGGTCTTTTACATACCGTCCCATAAACTCGACGATCCTCGGTACTTCGACGGCACGCAGACGGCCAGAACGGCCATTCACGAGTTTCTGATGCATCGCTATCGCGCGTATACTCAGTCGCCCACACCGGTCAAGGGGTACTGGGTGGACCTGGAAGGCCAGTTGGTTCATGACGTGATGGAGCGATTTGAGGTGTCATTCGGCAGCGAATCGGAGTTTGATCGGCTGATCGAGTTCCTGATCGAACAGTGTGAATGCCTGAACGAAGACGCCATCTATGTGACTCGTGGCGAACGCAGTTTTCTTGTGCAACGCAATGGCGGCTCATAAGAAACAGATCGTATGGGCTCAGGGCTGCCGTCGATCGGATCGATGCGACCAGTGTCGTGGTTTTGCAATGACTGCTGAGTTGAGTACATTGATTGTCAGCCTGCCGGGCCGATACCCGGACTTTTCTGCGGGAGAAAACTGATGACGTTGCATCGTGAGGAAATGTCCCGGTTGCGGCTGGACTGCAATCAGCAGGCACCGCGAAACTGCCGCGTCCGGTGTCTGTGCTCAGTCTTTGCTGTTGTGTTCGCGTTGCTGGCTGCGGTACGTCCGCTTGAGGCTCAGTCGTTGACTCAGGCGGAGGCACGAACGACGTTGGCAAAGGTTATGAAGTTCTACCGGACTCAGGTGGGCTACGAAGGTGCCTACCTCTGGCGCTACTCTGCCGACCTGACGGCGCAGGAAGGGGAAGGCACGGCCACCAGAACGAGTGGATGGACGCAACCGCCGGGCACGACTACTGTCGGTGAGTCGTATCTGAAGGCGTGGCGACTGAGCGGTGAGGACCACTGCCTGGAGGCCGCCGTTGAAGCCGCCCGCGCGCTGGTTCGATCGCAGTTGGTCTCGGGCGGGTGGAGTTCTCATTTCGATCTGGCAGAACCTGGTCGGCGAAGGTATGCGTATCGTACGGATGGTGACCAGCGTGGCAGGAACAATCTCTCCACGTTTGACGACAACAAAAGTCAGTCCGCCCTGATGCTGCTGATGCATGTCGACGAAGCCCTGAACTTCACGGATCAGCAGATTCACGGAGCTGTCACTTATGCGCTGGAACGCATGTTGAAGTGTCAGTATCCGAATGGTGCATGGCCGCAGCAATATGCGGAGCCACCAGATGATGCGAATTATCCTGTCCTGTTGGCATCGTATCCCGAGTCATGGTCTCGCACGTATCCAAAGATTAAGTACATCGGATACTACACACTCAACGACAGCAATATGTCCCACATTGTCGACATGCTGTTCGAGGCTCATCGGATTTATGATCGTGATGATTGTTTTCAGTCTGCCGTGAAGACGGGAGATTTTTTCCTGTCCGCGCAAATGCCTGAACCTCAACCCGGTTGGGCTCAGCAGTATGATCTGCAGATGCATCCGGCATGGGCTCGTAAATTTGAACCCGCGGCGATCACCGGTGGTGAATCGCAGAGTGTTATGAGGACCCTGGTCACGCTGTATCGATTTACGGGAGATCGTAAGTTTGTGGCCCCGCTTCCCGCGGCCCTGGCCTATTATCGAAGGTCACTGCTTCCGGACGGTCGCCTGGCTCGGTTTTACGAGCTGAAAACAAATCGGCCATTGTACTTTACGAAAGAATACGAACTGACTTTCAGTGATGATGACATGCCAACACACTACGGCTTCAAGGTGACGTCAAATCTGGACCGACTGGAACAGGATTACAAACAGGCGCTGGCTGCGGACGCCATGCAGTTGAAGCCACAACATCGTCGGGTGTCCCGAGCGAAACGTTCTGTCAGACTTCAGAAGCGTGCTGCCGCTGTTGCGAAATCACTCGATGCTCGTGGAGCCTGGGTCGAAACCGGTCCCATGCGACATCAGAGCGATACACTGGAAATCATCGAGATGCGGACATTTGTCAGCAATCTTGAGATACTTGCGCAGTTCGCCGGTGCAGAGTAATGCTGGCGGTCCGCGGACTCAAATCGAACCGGGAGAACGTGGGTTGGTGCGACCGGCTGAGCCAAAGACTGTAGTTGTCAGGCATTTCAGCGACTGATTTGCTGTGGGCAGATCTGATCAATTGTTCTGGTCACAACGACTGAAGCAGCCATATTTGGCCAAAAGCCTTTCTCCGATCAATTCTGTCGACACAGAATCACGTTGGCATCGCAAAACGCTGACTTGCGCTCTGGAGTTCAGTTTCCTACTGAGGTTATCATGCACGGCTGAATTTGGGATGGTTTCCCAACTGCCAGCGTCTCATTCTCCTGCGGTCTCAGTTGGGCGATCGCGAAAGCTGTAAAATATGCACCGAATCAGCGTCCTGCCACTCACGTTCCTGTTGTGCCTGTCTGCCGCCGATTGTCGGGCACAGGACGTACTGTCGACCGATGCTCTGCAGAGGCTGGGGCTTGAGGTTCGTTGGAACAGCCAGTCGGTCTTGAATGTACGCCGGGACATCGTCAGTTATGTCACCAACGACGAAGAGGTTTTGTACGTTCAGTCATCGGCCGGCGTGCTGACGGCCATTAATGCGGAGAACGGTCGAAGGATGTGGACCGCTCAGGTTGGTCGCACCGACGAGTCTGCGATGGCGGTGGTTTCGAACAGTGACCTGGTATTGCTGCTGGTTGGCCCGACGATCCATGGATACAACAAGTTTACGGGAGCTAAGTTGTTGGAGTTTCGTCTGCCGGGACACCCGACGGCAGGTCCGGCGCTGACCGAGAACACGGTTTTTGTCCCATTGCATGGGGGAGCCATTTATGCATATTCCATCGGTGTTCTGGAATATATGTATCGGTACGGAACGCTGCCCGAAGACGTCGCTGTTCCACAACTGTGGCGATTCATTTGTGCGGAAGAAATCATCTACCCTCCCGTTGTCGGCGAAGAGGCATTTTCGTTTGTGTCCGAAGCCGGCAATCTGTACACCGTGAACACAGGCGGTATTGAAAAAGGCCGGGCGCGGTATCAGTTGCTTTTGGGGACGCCAGCTTCCGCGCCTCTGGCGATCAACGACAACGCCAGTTCGTCCAGTGTGCTCATGCTGACTGATCACAACATTGCGTTCAGCATCGACCTGATCACCGGTGCGACGGAATGGACGTATCCACTCGGGCGTCCTATGACTTTCGCTCCGGTTGTTGTCGGTGACAGCGTATACGTGGTGACAGAAGACGGGACGCTGACAAACATTTCTCGGAACGAGTTCGGCGGTCGCCCCGTCGAAATTCCCCAGTATCGCGCACCGATGTACATCGGTGCGGGCATGGAAGAAGTTGAGATTGACTCACAGCTGCAGGCAGATCTGGGGCTGATCGGAGCGCGAGGTCTGCGGCTGACGGAAATTACGCCGAATTCGCCCGCAACTGCGGCGGGACTGCAGGTCGGTGACATCGTTGTCCGGATCGATGAAATCACGGTCACGTCCGTTGAGGAAGCCCGGTCCGGCATCGTGGAACTTCCGTTGCGGGTCGAACGTCCGGTGGAAGTGATCCGCGGCAAATCTCTCGAAAGACTAAAACTGAAGATTTCCTCAGCAGAGTGGGACGTGAAGGGGATTCGCAGCCTGACGGCAATCGGCCGTTTTGGGATCTATGGTATCGACCAGGCGAATCGTCTGGTTGGGTATGACAAACTCAATTCACGGATGATCGGGCGAATTCCGGTGACCTCCTATCAGGTGCTCCATCATAATTCTGTGACAGATCAGCTTTATCTTGTGTCGAAGTCGGGTGACATCCTGTGTCTGAGAGAGATTGGGCCATCTGTCCGGATGCCTGAACTGACTGCGGTAAGCCGGATGGCAAAGGTTGTCCGTGTAAACGTGCGGATCGGTGACCCGATCGAAGCCACTGGCACGGTGGTGTGTGAAGTCGAGCTTCCCGATGGGTCGATTCAGCCGATCAGTGCGGACACCAAGGGTGTGGTCCGTGAAATCCACGTCAGGCCCGGACAAATGGTTGCCGTCGGTGAACCGTTGGTGCGGATTGATGACGACAGTTTTCCAATCTATCACCAACGCCCTGAACAACGCCCTGTGGACGTTGAACTGGATGACGCGAGTGCTGGCGACGAGTGATTTTTCTTGTCGTCCGGCACAGTCACCATCTGTCGGATTAATGGATCCTGGCGCGTTTCTGCTGCAGGATTCTGCCGGCTTTGCCCAGACGTTCCCTGAGTTTC
>JBDONA010001139.1:0-14550 GCA_039831575.1 Fuerstiella sp.
ATCTCATTCTCTTCAGAACAGGTTCTGATAATTCGGCCCAGTAGTTGTTCAGGCATTTGGCAGCCGTGAAAGCCGGCGCGTTCTTTAAACGTACCCGCCACGCGAGGAAAGTACCAATCGCTTTCGTTCGGCTGATAACACTCATCCAGGTCCTGCGGCCGCAAGGTGAATGTCTGATCCATTTCCGGAGGAATGATCCATGTATCATCCGGCAGGCGACCCTTGGGATTTCCTCGTTTGTCGTTGTAAACCAGCATACGAGCCGATGGAACTCTGTTTTGCAGATCGTCCGACCGAAACGTAAAGTGTTCACGGTCCTTGACAAAGTGAAACAGGTGCGTGTGTGAGCGAGTGAACTTGTATTTGCAGTTGACTCCGAAGGTGTAGTACCAGACGACCCAGCTGCGGCAGTGGAAACCGATCTTCTGGGCTTCGATTTTCAGTTCTGCGGCAAAGTCGTCGCCAATGGCCAGCCAGAATGTGCCATCCGGCTTAAGCGCTTGATGTACGGCTGTCATCCAGTCGTGGGACCACTTCAGATAGTCCTCAGTCGCCATCCGGTCTTCGTAGACGTCGTATTTATAGCCGATATTGAACGGCGGATCAGCAAATACGAGGTCAACGCAGCCCTGCGGCAAGGCGTTGATACCTGCAATACAGTCGCCGTTATGAATCATTCCGAGCTTCGATTTCATGCATTCCTCCTGTACGCGGGAGTATAGCTTTGGCTGGCTCGATGCCCAATCGGTGAGGCGAACCTGAGCCGCAAATTCAAAATCGGCAGCAATCGGCAGCCGCTATCTGACTTTTCAGCATTGGCTGATGAGTGTGTGTCGCACGGACGTGAGGAAGGACCAGCAAGCAAATTCGTGGCTGAACGGTGGCGGGAGTCGCTACAATTCGGTGAAGCACGCTCTAGAATCACGTGAGTGCAGGCATGGCCTGCCATCGTTCTTTGGTTCAGCAGGATTTCGATGCAATGCCATCGCTGGTTGTGACCCTTGTCGGCTCGGACCGACCGGGACTGGTCGGTTCGGTTTCAGACGTCATTCAGAAGCACAACGGAAACTGGTTGGAGAGTCGGATGGCTCATCTGGCAGGTCAGTTTGCCGGTATCGTGCTGGTCGAAGTTCCTGAGGCCAACACAGAGGCGCTGATCGGCGGTCTGAACCTGCTTAGCAATCAGGGCTTGAAGGTCGTCACGGAACTGGACACCGCAAAAGTCGCTGACGATTCTGCCGGCCCGGTTTGGTTAGTAAACGTCGTGGGCAATGACCGTCCGGGGATCGTTCGTGAAGTAGCGCAGGTACTTGCTTCTCACGAAGTCAACGTTGAAGAACTCACGACGGAGTGCAACGATGCACCGCAGGGTGGAGGGCAGATCTTCACAGCCAGGGCACAGCTGTGTCTGCCGGAAGGTCTGACGATCGAATTGCTGCAGGATGAACTGGAGCGACTGGCGACCGACCTGATGATCGACTTCACCGCGATCGAAGGTGATTTCGAGGTCGTTTGACTCAAAACAGCCGATATCGCGAACGATCAGTGTGGTCGTTCACCTGGCAGACCTGCCGTTGCTGGCCGCTGACAACCGAATCGGGCACGGTTTGATTCCGAACAGAATCAAACGCTCTGAGACTTTTCGACCGTCGGCCGTATCCATGCGGCCACGGGATGTTTGTCACCCGGAAAGGCGTCAATGATCGATCGTGTGATCATGCGGTCATCATCGTGCAGGGGGGCCGACAAGCCGTCAATGTCGGGAAAACTGTGACGGAGTCCAGCCAGAATCAGTGACCAGGCCTCGTTTTGCTGCGGCGCCAGACGTTCCCGATGAAAACGATCGTTAAAGAATTCCCGAGCGCGCGTTTCGTCGAAGGAGTAGCTCCAAAGATCGTATGAGGCCATCAGACTGCAATTGAGCAGATCGGCCCAACGCTCAGCAGACGCTCTCAGTTTGTCGATATGAACAACCTGTTCCGGCTGCAACGCAGCGTCATTCAGACAGACACTTAAGACTTTGCGACGCACGGTCATGTGGCCGTGGAAGACATTTTTCGCCAGCGGCTCAATCCGGTTCTCACAGCGATGTCGGTCGCACGCAACAAGAATGACCGTCCAGACTCGATTTAACAGATCGTTAATGATGATCTGTTCGGCAATGGACTGAATTGGCGGACGTTTAAGGCTGAGTCCGAACATGTGTAACGGATCCCGTATTGCCACCCCGGATTCAATATCATTCAGGTCGCGCATCCAGCGGTTGAAGCGGTTGCGGGATTGGATGTAATAGTCGCCCAACAACATGTTGGAAAACTGGTCAGGTTGTTCGATCAGTAGTTTGCTATGAGCAGAAACGAGTGCAGTGACTTCGACCAGGTGAGCAAGTTTCACAGTGTGTTGTCCGGCAAGACGACTGATCACTTATTGTGATCCGTAGATTTCGAGTCCGTTAGCTAGTGCCAGGAAAACGCAAACCTGATGCCGGAAACGACATTCGCATGACGAATAGCCTGATTCCACCTCTGAAACGGCCGAAAGCACGCCAGACACCGATCAAAACACTGACTCGCAGGCCGGAACTCAGTCATGACGTCCCGAAAGCTGGCAGCCGCAGTGTTGACGAAATGCAACATCCTGACGCTAGTCCGTTGCTTTTGCGGAACTCTTCGCCTTTGGCAGCTGACGAATTCGTGCATTCCGAATCCACGCTGTCGACTGGTATGTCGCAAAGCCCAGCGGTTTGGAAATTTCGACTTCAAAGCGAACGTCAATCTTCCGATCTTCGGTTTCGACTTCCACGAGTTGACTCTTGTCCAGCCATGCCTCAATCTTTTCGTCGGTCACTTTCAGCCGAAGTTTGTACCACTGGCCGTTCGTGAAGGCCATGTAGCTCGTCGTCTCATTCTCGGACGCATCCATACCGTCCAGGCTGGAGAGACCACAGACGCCACCTCCCCAGCCACCCAAAATCAGACTACAACTGCTTTTCTTCACCGGAAATGTCAGACCAACAAAGAAGTCGCTGCCCGCGGCTCGTTGCGCTTCAAACTCAATCTCGTAGTTCGATGACGGCAGGTCTTTTCGCGATGAGGTAATGCCTGACAAGTCAACGCCCTGAGTAATCACGACGTTGCCTTTTTCCAGATAGACCTCGCCTTCACCGCCAAAATTGGTCGACTTCCAGCCATCCAGATTCTTGCCGTTGAACAGCGGAGTCCAGCCATCCTTGTCCGGTTTGGGCGACTTTGCGCCAACCGCCGATGTCGCCGGTTTCTGTTTGTCGTCTGCCGCGTGCGCGGACTGACGCCAATCACATGATCCGGCAACGATCAGCGCCGACATTGTGAGAACGTAGATTCCGTTGGTTCGGGAGCCGTTAATCCGAGGAAGACTCAGCAGAAGTTTGCACATGGGAAAGACCTTTCAGCATAGGCGTCCTTCAGTATACAGGAATCAGAGGAGACGGAAACCCACGCAAGCCCCCTGCCAGCAACGGTGTGGAGTACGCTGCAGAACGCTGGCGTGGTGCAAAACGGAATGTTTGGAAGCAAGGCCCCAATGGTGCGTGCCATCGAGTTGGCACCGGTGGTTGTGTCACGATTGGCGAAATCAGCCGGGCTGTTGCCCAGGGCAGACAGGCTGTCATGCAGGCATGAGTGCTTCAGACCTGAAACCATATGGATGAGTGATTGGATCGTTGAGCAGACCTTCCACCGGACCAGGCGACTGCGGCATTTTGCGTCATGTCGTCTGCCCGCAGAAGAATGTCCGAACCGGCAACAATGGGCAGAGAACGCACGCCTGTTTCGGACCGGCAAATTCTGCTTGAACTTGTTTCGGAATCAGCCTCAGGAAAGAGTTCCGATTCTGACGATAATTCCGACTACGCACTTCACGGGGAGCTTGCGCAATTTCGAGCGTAAGTCAGACAGTATCTATTTGCAGCCATTCTAATGAGCGACAGGCAGCCCAGTTCGCGCCGACGGACGCAATACGAATTGATCGTTCGGCCGTGTCGTCAAAGGGCGTGCCGGGCACGAGTCGTCTCTCTCAGGGTTTTGCACTTCGTTCTATGTGCCGCTTCCGGACTACTGGTCCTTTCACTGTCGGGATGCTCGGCCCTCTTCCCGTTGCACGGGTATTCGGCACGGCAAATGCCTTGCGAGTTCACGGCACCTGATCGATCCATCCGGCGAACGATCGATCTGTCCGTTCTTCGGCAGAATCCACCACGGGAACACCTTGTTGACGGTGGTGACATTCTGGGCATCTACATCGAAGGCGTGCTGGGCAACGCTGACACACCACCTCCTGTGTACGTGCCGGCGGACCCGAACACCGATCCGTCCGTGGGATACCCCATACGGGTCGACATGGACGGTACAATTTCTCTGCCCATGCTTGATCCGATGCCAGTTCGCGGGCTGACCACCACGCAGGTGCGCCAAATCATACGCAACGCGTATACGCATTCAGATCAGGCGGTCCTGCAGCCGGGGCAGGACCATATTCATGTGACCCTGCAAAAACCTCGCACACACCGCATCATCGTCATTCGTGAGGAGTCGGGCAATCAACAGGGGAATCGTGGTCCGGCAAATGTGGTCAATTTCGAAATTGACAAACGTGGTACAGGACGTGTTGTCCACCTTCCAGCTCATCAGAACGACGTGTTGCACGCGCTCACGTTAACCGGCGGCCTGCCTGGTCTGGATGCAGACAACGTTATCTACATCATTCGTGGGCAACAGGCTCAGGCGAATCGGGGAAATCGGACGTTTGAGCCACAGGCCGCCTATGATGTCCGGCAACAGCGACAACAGGCGCCAATGACGGCCTCGCGGATCAGTACTGACGTGTCCATTGAAGGTCCGAAACTTGCTGAGGCACAGCAAATGCCGGCCGGTGCTGGATCGTATCGAGGCCATTCGGTGACACCAGTTGCCTGGCAGCAATACACATCAATGGTTCCAACTGCACCCGGCGCACTCCAACTTCAGCAGCATCTCCAACCTCAGTATGCCGGGACGCTCAATTCATCCCGGAACCATAACCTGGTGCATTACAGCAATACGGCCATGCCGCCAATCGGAGCTTCACAGATTCAGAACCAACCAGGGAATTGGGCATACCAAAACGACGAATCCGTTTCCTGGGGACCGCCGGAGAACATCATTCGGATCCCACTGAAGGTCTATCCCGGAGAGCAGCGCACGTTTCAGCCGGAAGATATCATTCTCTATGACGGTGATATCGTGCTGGTCGAAAACCGGGTGACCGAGTTCTTCTACACTGCAGGGCTGCTGGGCGGCGGACAGCTGGCACTGCCACGCGATTACGACATCGGCATCATGGATGCCATTGCTTTGGCAGAGACTCAGAATCGGCGAACTCTGTCAACGACTGCCATTGGCGGTGCTTCCGTACTCAATCAGGATGTTACGGTCGGGGCCAGCAGGGTCATTGTTCAGCGCAAGATGCCAGGCGGCTCATTTTTACCGATTGAGATCAATCTCTACGACGTCATGAAAAACCCCGGCGGGCAGATTTTGATTCGCCCGGAAGATCGCATTATTCTGCGATATACGCGTATCGAAGCATGCCTTGCATTCTTTGAACGCTTCTTCATTGACGGCCTGGTCAACGGGACCGCCAATTCGATTTCAGGTCAGAATTGAACGACGCACAGCCGCCTGCTGGTGTAGCTGGCTGATTTGCGCCTGCGATCGTTAACGATAGCCGGAATAATCCGGGCGATCGTCACAAACGGACCGGAAACTGACGGTGTCCCCGTTTCTATTCGCGGTCTGCTCTGTTTTCCGAGGTAGCGTTCAGGGAAAGAATCCCGGGATTGTGTATGTCTGCGTGCGTCCACCCGAATGGGTGTATCGCACTCCGGGAGAAACGCTCAATCGGGCAAGTTTCTGCCATGAACGCACGGCTATCCGACAATCAAGATGTCTTTCGACTCCTGCAGGCGGTCCGCGAGGTCCCCGGGATTCTGAAACGACATCAGAAACGAATGCTCTGCTTCTTCTGTGGCACGATCGCGCTCGTTGTGCTGAGCCTCACGCTGAGTCCCAGGAAATACGTTTCCGAAGCAAAGCTGTTCGTGCGTGTCGGGCGCCAAAACGTTGGCCTTGACCCGACGGCGACAACCGGACAGACAATTGCCGTCCATGAGACTCGCGAAAACGAGATCACGTCCATTCTGGACATCCTTCAGAGCCGCGTTGTTCTGCAGGGCGTCGTGGATCGGCTCGGCGCAGATCTGATTCTTAACGGGGGTGCTGTCCAGAGTTCACCGGATGCATCAGTTTCAAGTGACATCCAATCGACGGACGAGCAATCGGCGCTCAGGTATGACAAGGCCATTGCTCACCTGAACAGCACAATCGAGACGGCTCGGACGAAGAATTCAAATGTGCTGGGGATCATCTACAAGGACCGTTCACCTCAACTCGCACAAACAGTTCTCCAGGCATTTGTCGACGAATTTCAGACGGTGCATATTAACGCCAACAGAACCGTCGGTTCCGCCGCGTTCTTCGAAAAACAGTCAGGTCTGCTTCGACAGCAATTCGAAGACGCCTCGCGGGAACTCAATGAAGTAAAAAACTCAATCAACGCGGTCTCTGTCGAACAACGACGGCTGGCACTACAGAATCAGCTGAACACCATCGAAACCACCATGCTGGCGACCGCGGCAGACCACGAGTCGACACTGGCCACAATTCGCGGACTGGCCGAAGCACTTGTCAGTCTGCCGGAAAAAACACTCACTCAGGAAATAACCGGATTTCCGGACGACGCTATCGGCACGACCCGCAAACGACTTTATGAGCTGGAACTGCGGGAGCAGGAACTGCTGACCCGATTCACGGAAAGGCACCCCGTCGTTATGGCCATACGACGACAAGCCGATGCAGCCCGCAGCATTCTGACAGACAGGGCAACAACCGGACGTCAGGCCACAAATGCTGATAATCCCGCTTATAGACAAGTGCACTTGAATCAGCTCGAAAAACAGTCGCTGGCAGTAGGGCTCAGTGCAAAGCTCGTAGCATTGAAAAAACAACATGCAGGGACCCAGCTGCAGTTGCGGGCACTCAATGGCAAGGAAATATCTATTGTCGAAATGCAGCAACGCGTGGATCTGTATCGCGAAAAGTTCACCGCCTACTCCGAAAAGCATGAACAATCGCGCATCGACCAGGCACTGGAAACGGAACGATTTTCCAATGTCAAACTCGTACAGCCTCCGACATTTGTCGCCAAACCAGTTAGTCCGCAGAAGGCACTGACTCTGATTGCCGGATTCCTGTTCGCGTCGGTCGGAGCTCTCGCCCTTGCCTTTCTTTCGGAGATTCTGGACACATTCGGTCGTCACCAGCCAGTGATGGCACAGCCGTCAGATCCCGATTCCACCAACGCCCAGCATGCACCAGAGAACGTTGCAGATGCTATTACAAAAACCGAACGACTTGTCGAACAAGTCCAGTATTGAGCCCAGCGCGACGGACGTCGGATTTGTCCATGGCCAACTGGCTTTCACATCAATCCTGCGGCTTGAGCAAATGCGCTCAGACCGGAGCGGGACGACGTTTGCACTTTCGGTGTTCAGCTTTAAGAGCGAACTCGACTGCGATCAGTTCCAGGCTCATGTTGTCGGTCGCCGACGCGCTACTGACCACATCGGGCGGATGAGCCGCAAGAAAATCGGCGTCGTTCTGTGGGATACATCAACTGAAGGAGCGTGGAAGTTTGCTGACAAAGTGATTGGCCCGGACGTTGATGCTTTCGCTGGTGATCGCGAGATTTTTGTCTATCCCACGAAATGGCTATCGAACGATTTCGAAGTGGCACACGAAAATTACGATCCATTGCACGCCGGACCGGTTTGTGACTCCGCGGTTGAACCGGCCCTGGCGCCACAATCCCAATCCGCCGCCACGGCGACTTTGACCGTTCCTCGGACACAGCCCAAATCTGTCATCCACGCTGAGAACAGTCTTGCTTTGACGGAAGAACTGATCCAACTGCTGATGGACGATGATGGGGATCTGCCGGTAACTGCACCGAGTACTCAGCCCATGGAGCCACTGTTTGCACAGCCCCTTCCGCTCTGGAAACGGACGATCGACATTGCCGGAGCAACGTGCGGCCTGATCCTCCTTGCCCCATTGTTCGTCGTGGTGGCGACCATCATCAAACTCACGTCGGCCGGGCCCTTAATCTTCAGCCAACGCCGAAGTGGTCGAGCCGGAATTCCCTTCACAATGTACAAATTCCGTTCGATGGTGGCTGATGCCGAAGAACAACAGAAGGAACTGGCCAAAAACAACGCACAGGATGGGCCGGCCTTCAAGATGGAGTCAGATCCAAGAATCACGTCCATTGGACACTTCATTCGCAGGACCAGTATTGATGAGCTGCCACAGTTGTGGAATGTGTTGCGTGGCGAGATGTCATTGGTGGGGCCACGCCCCCTTCTCTGCGAGGAAACTGAAGTCTGCGAAGCCTGGCAGAAACGAAGGCTGGAAGTAACACCCGGACTGACCTGCATCTGGCAGGTGCAGGATGATCGCACCAGGATTCCGTTCGCGGACTGGGCTCGGATGGACATTCGATACATTCGTTCGCGGACACTCAAAAACGATGCGGCATTGGTCCTGAAGACCTTCCGAAGCATCTTTGGGCGCAAGGGCTCTTAGCGCCGTTTACTTATTCTGGTGAGCTGTTCCAGCTCGTGAGCAGGCCGTTTTCTCAGGCTGGAACACGTCTGTCGTGGCCACGAGTCAGAGTACTACGCCGGAGCCACCGACAGGTTGACCGGATCGACAGCAAACGGACGGGCGCAGCACGAAAAATGTGTTGTCCGACATGATATCGACGGTTTCTGCCAGCCCAGTCCAGGGCTGACGATCACCCACCTCACCAATCGATCCAATCGACAGGATCCGTTCGGTTGACTCAGACGATTCATGACACCGGGATTAATCCGTGTCAGATGGCGCCTGCCGGGAGCCCGTGCAACTTCTCGACCTACCCTTGAAGCACGGATCGCTTCGAAAAGCGAGTCAGGCATTCCCCGTTCAACAGAATTTCAATCCGTGTCTACAGCAGCCCTTGCATTCCCGATCAGCGCGGCACAGACCCGGCGGCATTCGCCTCTCTGGTTGCCGGTTGCTGTCGCATGGGTATTGATGGCACTGACGTTCTCAATCAATAACGAGGTTCCCGGTGGTGCCAGCCTGAATGCACTGCTTTCCGCGGTGAAATACGGTGTCCGACTGCTGGCGATTCCTATCCTGGCGTCGATCTGCATCTGTCAATGTCGCACCCGGCGATCCCTGAGTGGTTTGGGCGTTTATGTGCCGTTCTGTTGTTTTGTCGGATGGGCAATCCTGTCAACGGCCTGGTCGCCGCTAAAAACCATCAGCTTCAGTCAGGCCGGCAGCTTGCTGGCACTGTGCCTTCTTTCGTGCACGTTTGCACTCGTGTGTCGCACTCACCAGGACACAGCGGCGTTGATGCGAGCTCTTTGCACAGCGCTGCTGGCGATTTCGTCTGTGTTACTGCTCCTGAAGGTCTGTGTGCCTCCTCTGGCGGTAATGGCACGGAATGGAACCGGATTGTTTCATGCGACCAATTCCGCATGCACGGCAGCATTGGGCTTAATCCTGCTGATCGTATCACACGTTCTGTGGCCCTCTGCCTGGACAAGACGCCTGCTGCTGCCCGCGATTCCGATCCATGTCCTGGTTCTGTTCCTGTCAGCAAACCGATTATCAGTCGCACTCACACTGTTGATCGTCGGGATTCTCTTTGTGCGACACATCCCCCCTTTCCACGCACTCCTTGTGGTCTTCTGCGGTTGTGTTGCAGGTGTGCTGTACCTGGCGGTCGATCCGGGATTTGAAACTGTCCATGCCTCTCAGAATGCAATGACCTCCTATGCAAGCCGGGGCCAGACTATAGACGACCTTTCTGCATTTTCAGGACGGGAGGAAATGTGGGAAGCGATGTGGCAATCGTTCCTCAACTCGCCATGGATCGGCCACGGGTACTTCGTCACTTCCCGCACCGGAGAGATTGAGGTCTGGTACCAGGAAGGCAACTGGACGGCTCACAACATGCTGCTCCAGGTGCTTGTGTCGACGGGGATCGTGGGCATAACGCTTTTTGTGGGCGGTATTTCCGCGCTCATTGCTGTCGCGTTCCGGCGAAATGCGTTTCGTTCCGAGACTCAGGGAATACCCAAACTGCTGTTCATCACAGTCTTCTGGATCTTCTGCTGGGGACTGTTGAACGAATCGATCATGGGGCCCGTCCAGCCGGAATCGGTGGTCTTCTTCAGCATTCTCGGCATGGCGATCGGTCGCGGTTTCGCCGCCTCAAACGCCCCTCGGAAGCAGATTCTTACAACGCCCCTCACCGATTCAGGAAGTGTTTGACACAGAGCGACTTATGAAAATTCTTGTGTGCCACAACTTCTATCAGCAAGCCGGCGGCGAAGACCAGGTCTTCGACGACGAATGCCATCTGCTGGAATCTCGCGGGCACGAGGTCATTCGATTCACGATGCATAACGATCAGCTCGACGGAATGAGCAAAGTCGAAATGGTGAAGAAGACAATCTGGAACAGTACCGTCGAGCAGGACCTGATCGGACTGATCAAACGTGAACGTCCGGAGGTCATGCATTGCCACAACACGTTCCCGCTGATTTCACCCTCTGCGTACTACGCCGCACAAAGCGAAGGCGTCGCGGTTGTGCAGACGCTGCATAATTATCGACTTCTGTGCCCCGGGGCAACATTGCTGCGTGACGGCAAGGTCTGCGAGAAGTGTGTGGGAAAGCGATTGGCGCTGCCCGCCATTCGGCATGCCTGTTATCGAAACAACCGAGCTGCCACGGCCGCAACCACAGCGATGCTGGCCGTGCATCATCAGAAAAAAACGTGGACCGATGTGATCGATCGCTACATCGCGTTGACGGAATTTTCCCGGCAGAAATTCATCGAAGGTGGATTTCCTGCCGAACGCATTTGCCTGAAGCCAAACCTGGTCCAGCCCGATCCAGGTATCGGACAACACGACGGAAATTACGCTGTATTCGCTGGACGACTGTCGCCCGAAAAAGGTGTCGAAACACTGCTGCAGGCGTGGGAACGTCTGGACGTCCAGATCCCGCTGAAGATTCTCGGCGATGGTCCCATGGCCGAACAGGTGCGGAAGGCAGCTGAACACGACGTCCGCATTAAATGGCTCGGACGCGTCGACATTGATGAGGTTGCTCGGGTTATCGGCGCCGCAAACGTGCTGGTGATGCCGTCGGTCTGTTACGAAACATTTGGTCGCACGATGATCGAAGCGTTTGCCGCCGGAACGCCTGTGATCGCTTCCCAAATGGGGGCGATGGAGGAACTGGTGGACGATGGTCGGACCGGTTTTCTGTTCGAACCTGGAAACAGCGAAGATCTTGCCGAAAAGTTGCGGCGACTGTGGCAGCAGCCCGATGTGCAGCAGCAAATGCAACAGGCTACTCGCGAAGAGTACGAGATCCGTTACACGACGGAACCCAACTATCAACGACTTATTGAAATCTATGAAGCAGCGATTGCTGCGAATGGCCGGACGGTTTCCACACGCGACCTCGTCACTGTTTAGGGAGTACTTATGTCAGTTTGCCTGAATCCTGAAGCCGAATCCTCCACCAATGCTGTGGCGTCACCGGAAAATTCAACATCGGTATGGCCTGAGAAACTGGATATCTTCGGCGTTGGTGTCACTCCGACAACATACGCAGAAGCAACGAATCTGGTCATCGAAGCAGGCAGGCAAGGTGAGCAGAAACTGGTTTCCTGCTACGCCGTCCACTCACTCATTTCATTTTGCAGTGAACCGCATTTGCGCGACGTGAGCAATGATTTTGACCTGATCACGCCCGACGGGCAGCCGGTGCGGTGGGCCTTGAACCTGCTGCACGGAACCGGCCTGGAGGACCGCGTCTACGGCCCGGGTCTGATGCTGCACATATGCCGTCAGGCGGCTGAACAAGGTGTTTCCATTTACCTCTTCGGCGGCAGCTCCGAAGTCGCAGAAACGCTGCACCAGAACCTGAAAGAAATGTTGCCAGGGCTGAAGATCGCCGGCTACGAATCGCCGCCATTCCGAGCTCTCACGCCGGAAGAAAATCAGGCCGTGATCGATCGAATCAACAACAGCGGAGCCGGCATCGTCTTTATTGGTCTCGGCTGCCCGAAGCAGGACCTGTTCGCTCACGAGCACAGACACAGCATCAAAGCCGTTCAGGTCTGCGTGGGAGCTGCCTTTGATTTCCACGCCGGAATGAAATCGACGGCCCCTGCGTGGCTGCAGAAACGAGGGTTGGAATGGGCCTTCCGTTTGAGTCAGGAGCCAAAGCGTCTGTGGCATCGATACCTGGTAACAAACACCAGCTTTGTCGTGCGTCTGATCTGCTCACTGATGAATGTGCCTATGGTCATTCGACAACGAGTCAAACAGGCCAAACGCCACGTCGCAAAGCATTGAAACAAGGAATCGTCGGGACGGTTTCCGGCATAAATCAAAGTGTTCTTTCGGGTCGGCACAGGAGGTCGCAATGAAGTCTGTCTTTCTTTACTGGAGAATCTCACATGAACAACGATCTCATCGTAGTCGCCGGTGGCGGCGGATTTATTGGCGGCCACCTTGTTGAGCACTTCGTCAATCAGGGCTACACCAATGTTCGCTCGGTTGACATCAAACCACTGGATCAGTGGTACAAGGTTTCTGAGGTTGCCGATAACGTCGTCGCCGATCTGAAAGACAAAACGAACTGCGCCACGGCGTGCCGGGGCGCGTCACAGGTCTACAATCTGGCCGCCGATATGGGCGGAATGGGCTTCATTGAAAACAACAAAGCTCTGTGCATGCTGTCTGTCCTGACCAACACGCACCTGCTGCAGGCAGCAACTGATGCGGGCGTTAAACGATTCTTCTATGCCAGTTCTGCCTGTGTGTACAACGCCGACAAACAGGTGCATGAAGACGTCGGTCCTCTGCGTGAAGCGGATGCTTACCCAGCCATGCCGGAAGACGGCTATGGTTGGGAAAAGCTGTTCTCGGAACGCATGTGTCGTCACTTCCAGGAAGACTTCGGCCTGGTCACGCGTGTGGCTCGGTTCCACAACGTCTACGGCCCGTTCGGAACGTGGGATGGAGGCCGGGAAAAGGCTCCTGCTGCGATCTGCCGCAAGATCATTGAAGCAAAAACAAACGGCAATCATGAAGTCGAAGTCTGGGGCGACGGTTGCCAGACTCGCAGCTTCATGTACATCGACGACTGCGTTAAGGGTATTGTCGACATCATGCACAGTGACATCGAAGAACCAATTAACCTGGGTTCCAGCGAAGTCACAACAATCAACGGCCTTGTTGATCTGATCGCGGAAATCGCCGGCATCGATGTCACCAGACAACACAACCTTGACGCTCCCAAGGGCGTCAACGGTCGCAACAGTGACAACACAAAGATTCAGCAGTACCTGGATTGGGAACCCGGCATCCGTCTGAAAGACGGCATGCGAAAGACGTTCGACTGGATCGCTGAACAGTACGCGGCAGCACACGAAACGGAACCCGTGGCTTCGGTTTAGTAAAACGCTCCAACTGAGTGACGCCCTGTTCCCATCGTTGGAAGGGGGCGTCTGCTTTTCCACAGGCAGAATCGGACACCATATCCGTCCGTGTACGCAAAGAAGACATGATAAGCAACGCCTCCTCCGGAATCAGCATTGGCATACCAGTCTACAACGCCGAACGCTACCTGCGTCAGGCGTTGGATTCGTTGCTCGCGCAAACGTATGAAGACTTTGAGTTGATCATCTCGGACAACGCGTCCAACGATGCCACGGAAGCGATCTGTCGAGAATACGTCGGTCGTGATGCTCGCGTACGATACTATCGCCATGACACAAATCGCGGTGCGATCTGGAACTGCAACCACACGGTACAGCTGGCGCAGGGGAAGTACTTTAAGTGGGCCGCCCACGACGACGTGCACCATGAAACCTTCCTGCAAAAGTGTGTCGAACTCCTGGACGCACAGCCCGACGTAACGTGGTGTCATTCACTCACCAGTCACATCGACGCAGCTGGAAACATCATCCCGGGATGTGAAGACCCCAACATTCCAGGCAAACAGCACGCTCACAGTCTGCTGTTCACGGAGAACGGTTTTCCACAGCAAACGCGAGCTTCAGCGACAGCATCTGAGCGGTTCACCGGCGTGCTGTTGGGGACGACATGGTGTGCCGACAGTTTCGGTCTGATTCGCACGGAAACGCTCAGAAAGACAAGGCTATTGCTGCCCTGTTATGGCTCCGAGAAAGTTCTGTTTGGCGAACTGAGCCTGCTGGGCAGATATGCAGAAATCCCGGAAGTTCTGTTTCTGGAACGTATCCACGCAGAAGCATCAGCCTCACTCCGAACAGCGTCCGCACAACAGGGATTCGTCCTGGGAACACAGCGCCGCCGCCG
>JBDONA010000139.1:0-3241 GCA_039831575.1 Fuerstiella sp.
CACTGGTGGTTGGCACATATCCGGTCAGCCTGTTCGACCGCTCGTGGTTCTATGCCAACGGCCAGAATCCGCGGGACTTCGACATGGTCGTGGTCAAATCGCCGCACTGCGAGCCGCATATGTTTGCAGACTGGTGCACGAAGCTGATTAATGTTGATGCGCCGGGATCAACAAGCGCAAACCTCAACAGTCTGGGACACACCATCTGCGGCAGGCCGATCTTCCCACTTGACGAAGGCGTCGAGTTTCATCCGGTGGCCGACATTTTTCGAAGGTCGTAAGTCGACAAGGCGACCGAAATCGCTGACAGGTGTCGACAGGAAACACTGCTGCCCCCCCCCCCTAATAATTCGGCGAACTCTTCGAATAGCCCATCGAACGATTCGAAATCCGGATATACTTGAAACATGAGACACTTGCAATTAATCCTGATTGCCTCCTGGTCCATGGCATCGGGTGATGCAGTGGCGCAGACTTTCGGGACCGACGTCGAGTTGCTCATCGAATCGTCGTGTCTTCATTGCCACGACGCCGATACAGAAACCGGTCTGAATCTCGAAGAGATTGGAGGCGACCTTACCGACGTAGAAACGTTTCGCACCTGGGAAAAGGTCTTTGACCGTGTCCACGACGGCGAGATGCCTCCGGAAACAGAAGATCGTCCCGATCCGCAGCATGTGGAAAAAGTTCTGCGTGCGCTGAAGAACGATCTGCGGGCAGCCAGTCTGGCCAGGCAACAACGGGTCGGTCGTGTTCCAGCGCGGAGGCTGACGAAACTCGAGTTCGGATACACGCTTCGAGATTTGCTGGCCATCGAAGCAGACGTGACGAGCGGTATCCCGGATGAGGTTGAATCGGGCAGCTTTGATACCGTTGGCTCAGCTCAGCGAATTTCCGCCGTCCACATGGAGAGCTATCTGAAGGCCGCGGACGAAGCGCTCGACCGGGCATTCAACCTGGGCCGTCAGCCATATCGACGTCTTAAATTTGACTTCATGAACAACCCGTTCCTGAATGACTTTCATGACAAGCCTTTAAACCTGGGTGGAAGCATCTCCAAAAAGCTGGACGACGGCATCGCCCTGTTTCGTGACGTTGACTATCTGACTGCATCCCGGAATTTCGGATTCAATGTTACGAGGCCGGGCGTCTTTCGAATTACGTCCAGAATTGCCGCGTTTCAATCCAAAGAGCCGGTTACGCTGAAGTTGATTTTGAAAGAGCCCGGTGGCGGAGCAAGGTTATTGCGGACGATTGATCTGGAGCCAGGAAAAACGGAAACTCTTGAGGTCTCCACGTTTCTGAATCCTGGCGATTTCTTCTATGCGACTTTTGAAATGGACTCAGAACCTTTTGAAGCCATCGCCAGGGCAGGAGGTCCAAAGAACTACAAAGGCAAAGGCATCGCGATCAGGTTTCAAGAGGTCGAAGGTCCGCTTTCTGACTCATGGCCTCCGGAAAGCACTCGGCAGCTGCTGCACGGCATGAAGTTGGCGCCTGTCAACGGAACGAACGCAGGACCGTTTGAAGTCGAACTTTCGAAGGAGCCGATCGAACACGCGGCAGAGATTGTTTCGTACTTCGCATCACGAGCTTTTCGACGTCCAGCCGTCGAAGGCGAGTTGGATTCATTCATCAGTCTTGCCGAACCAGCGATCGAAGAAGGCCGGGATTTCGTGGACGTATTGCGGGTCCCACTGCGTTCGATGCTGAGTTCGCCGCAGTTCCTGATGTTCGATGGCCAGGCGGGCAGGCTTGACGATTATCCTCTGGCCAATCGGCTCTCCTATTTCCTGTGGAAGAGTCTGCCTGATGAGGAACTCTTTGCGCTTGCCGGCGAGGGAAAGCTCTCGGATCAGGAAGTGCTCACGCAGCAGGTTGATCGAATGCTCGGCGATGAAAAGTCGAATCGGTTCGTCCGCGATTTTCTCGGCCAGTGGTTGCGGCTCTACAAAGTCAATGCCACGACGCCGGATGATAAGCTCTATCCCGAGTACGACGAATTGCTCGGTCACGCGTTACCGCAGGAGCCCGAGTTGTTCTTCACCGAACTCATTACAAAGAATCTGAGTATCACGAATCTGATCGACTCGGATTTCACGTTCCTGAACCGTCGTCTGGCAGAGCACTATGGTATCCCCGGCATATTGGGTCAGGAGTTCCGCAGGATCGACTTGCCCGGCGACAGCCCACGTGGCGGCGTGCTGACTCAGGCCGCCATCCTGAAGACAACCGCCAATGGCACGGTGACATCGCCAGTGACACGCGGCAACTTTGTATTAACGAATTTTCTGGGGACGCCACCTTCGCCTCCTCCTCCATCCGTTGGTTCGATTGAACCGGACATCCGCGGAAAAACGACGATCCGCGAAATTCTTGCGGCACATCGAGACATCGAAACGTGCAACAAGTGTCATCAGGAAATCGATCCGCCAGGATTTGCATTAGAGAGTTTTGATCCGATCGGTGGATTCCGAACAAAGTATCGAGCGACCGGCGGTGGGATTTTTTCGTTCTTCACAAAGAGTACTTACCAGAATGGACCAGTCGTCGATGCCAGTGGCGTGACCGCCGATGGAAAGGAGTTCGCGGGAATCAATGAATTCAAACAACACCTGCTCAGTGAAAAAGAGCAAGTCGCAAAACATTTCATTTCGCAGCTTGTTGTTTATTCCACGGGTGGCGAAATCCAGTTTGCGGATCGTGAAGAACTGAACGCCATTCTCGATCGAACTCGCGAATATGATTTTCTTATGCGAGACATTATTCACGAGGTCGTCCAAAGCAAGATGTTCAGGCACAAGTAGTTGGACAGGATTTACTGGATGAACAGGATTGACACGATTTGTTTTTATCCTGTTGATCATGTCCGTCCTGTCAAAATCGAAGATGGCATTTTTTTGTTTCGCCATGAATAATTGGACAGGATTGACACGGTGAATGGGATCGACGCATTCTGTTTTCATCCTGTTAATCATGTCCATCCTGTCCAAAATAAATCGCAAAACTGATTGGAATCAGTCTCATGAATCCGCTTAACCGACGCACTCTGCTGAGGGCCTCTGGTGTTTCGCTTGCGCTGCCGCTGCTGGAAATGATGAACCCGGTGTTTGCGGCGGCCAGCAACCTTCCGCCAAAACGAATGGTGTTTGTCTGCACGGCACTTGGCTTACATCCGCCGTTGTTGTGGCCCGGAACTTCCGGTGCTGATTACGAATCAACTCCGTATCTGGATCTCCTG
>JBDONA010000446.1:0-3237 GCA_039831575.1 Fuerstiella sp.
GCCACGCACCCGCACAAATTGTGCACTTGTATGCAACTTTATTACATACCGCAGCCAATCACTCCGCTCCATAATTCACACCACATATCGAAGACGAATTCAGTTTGTGGCATCGTTTGCTGCGGCGCGTGAAGTCGCTGGACCGAGATTGGACGCATGGATCGCCAGATCATTGTCGTGACACGCGAGGCCCATCTACGAGACTCACTGGTGCGGGTGTGTTCCGGACAGGGCTGTTCGGTTGGAACAGCGGATTCTGTGGCGATTGGTTTGGAAATCGCAGCGCGGGGGCCGGTTTGTGCCGTGGTCGCAGATGCTTCGCTCCAGGTCGTCGGTGATGGCGTGGGGCTCGCGAAGGCGATTCACAAACAGAACCCTGACGCACAGTGTTTTCTGATTGTGAAAGAAGATCCGGCACATGACATGAAGTCGGAGGACAGCGAGCCGTGGTTGCGTTTCATTCATACGCCCATCCCCATGCTGCGATTTGCGGCCGAACTGGTTGACGTAATTCATGAGTCATGTGGTTGATGCAATTAGGGAGCCGAAATTGAGAGATGAACGTGTCAGAAATGATGTACCTGTCGAAAGGTGGAAACGGTCTCGGGAAAAGTACTTGAGTCGCAGAAAGATCGATCCTTTCTGAATCGTTCTGACATTCCTGTTCAGGGTTGCGTCCAGACGAATCGAAACGACGACATGGAATATCACCCCGTCACTTTTGCAAAGGAAAGAGCCATGGCCACGTTTGTTGCGATCAAGTATGACGATATCTACAAGGCGCTCGAAGTCCGGCTGACAATGGTCGATCTGCAGCGGAAATATCTGATCGACATGGAAGACGCGGTTGTCGCCGTCAAGAACGAAGATGGCAAAGTGAAACTGCATCAGGTAGTTCACCTGACTGCGGCGGGGGCCGTCTCAGGAGGCTTCTGGGGGCTGTTGATTGGCCTGATGTTCCTGAATCCCCTGCTGGGCGCCGCCGTTGGGGCGTCGGCCGGTGCCGTTTCAGGTGCGTTGTCGGATGCTGGAATTGGCGATGACTTCATGAAGAAACTGGCCGATAGTCTGCAACCGAATACGTCGGTCCTGTTCGTCCTGATTCGCGAGGCGACGCCGGACAAGGTGGTCGACGAAATCAAGAAACACGGCGGGACAGTGTTGCAGTCATCTCTGTCGCATTACAACGAAGCAAAGCTTCAGACGGCGCTGGACGAGGCGATGGCCGCAACGGCATAGTTCGGCGACATCGTTGGTTATGCTGGCCGGTCTTCGGGCTGCACCACCATCGCGGCGGGGTGGATACGCGAGTTGGAAAAGACACGGTGTTACCGCTTTGAATGACAGATTCTGCGAGGATGTTGTTAGAGATTTGCCCTCCCGCGGGAGGAGTAAGTCGAAATCGAACGCTGCTCCAGCCTCCGCCCTGTCATCGGATGCACCTGATGCTGCATTAATCCGTCGTCGCCACCGGCGACAGATTAAGGAAAGCAACACGGCAGAATTCACGTCCTGTTCGAAAATCGTGGTTTTCGTGGCTGCACGATCGGGGATGTGCGAAGTCCTGGATCGAGTCAGCGTGAAATCGGTGACGTTATTGTTGTGAGTCTGTGGTTGCAAAGGCCCGCAATCGCAGGCGAGCATCCTTCCGGAGTCGAAAAGACACGCACAAGTTGGTAAGACGTCTTTTTCCAGGACGCCGGGCTTTGGTCGGGCGGCGGAAGTTTTGCGGCAGGCAGGGAACTGACGGCACATGGAATCCGACGAATTCCAGGCAACCATTATCGACGGCTCAGCGATAGCGTCTGTTCATGGGGATCCGTCTGTCGACGTGTCGCGGGCCAACGTTGACTTTGTTGTCGGTGACCGCCCGCAGTTCGCTGACGAAACGGCCGGTCTGCTCCGCAGTCGGCTGGGCGCCGCCACACTGGCCATGACAATCATGCTTTCGGCCGCATTCGCGGACAACGTGGTTAGCCGACGCCGACGCCAAGGATAGACAGGACCACAAGCAGCATGGCCTTGCCTGAGTGAACATCGCTATTGCCCGTGTCTGCCTCCACCACCAGCCGAATTCTCCTCTCATGCTCGACGGTAAATCACCAGCTTTGCTGGTGAGCACTCATGAGCGCTTCGCCGTTCCGGATTCAGGCACGCAACGCAAGCAGGTGTGTTTCACAAGCACACGAGACCCACTCGCTGGCGTTTCGAGCTTGTATTGCGGCCCCTTCATGGGGTCTTCCTCATGCCTCCAGCTCTGCCGGTGGTTCTGTCTCACTCGGCCGTCGTGTTCGATTGTTCAGCTGTCAACTCATCATAAGGCGTCAGGCTGCTCTTTGCCGGAAGATTCTCGGGGGCTTCCAGTATGCGGTCCAGCGTTTCGGACAGCCTGACGATCGCGTTCCAGTTTTCGGTGATGATGTCCTGAGAATGTGCCAGGTTGTTTCTCAGACGTTCGAGTTCCTTAATCACTTTCTCGATCCGGTTGCGGGACCGATTCCAGTACCGTTCGCGCAGCTCTGATGATCGTGCCAGCAGCTGGCCTTTGTCACCCAGCTGTAGACAGTCGATCAGGTCAACGGACCTGTTCCGCCGCGAACGTTCGTTCTGCAACTGAACAGCTTTCTCCAGACGGGACTTTGAGATGCCTTCAGTCCATGCATCGTTCCCGAAGGACTCACGAATAATCTGTGTGATTCGCATCTCCACAAGTGTCACCATGCCAAACAGCCACATTCGCATGGGTGCTTTTTCCAGGTCGTTGCGAACAATCACACCGACCGGCTGTCCCAGCGCAGTGACAGTGAGAAACCGATCCTGATTCAGCCTGGAAACGACATCCTGAAACGGAGTAGAGCTGGTGATGACGATCGCTTCAGCGAACGGAATGACCTGTTCACTCAGCCGTCGATCATCGACGTCGTCCTGCTCGACATATCCGGTGATCAGTCCGTTCACTCGGATGCCGACAACTCTCAGAGGTCGATTGACCATGAAATCACGCACGACCTGAACGTCGGTTATGGCATCAAACGAGGCGAGTGGTTCGGCCAGGTCTTGCGCGGTGAACCCCTCCAGAAAGACGCGCCGAAGGCTTTCTTCTGTCGGATCCGTCGAGGTTGTGATTTTTTCAGGCTGACCTGGACCGAAGAAAAGTTGGGCGCTATAAGCGTGCTATGAATGATTCACCCACAAAAACAGATTTCCCGGTGCGGCAGGTTCGAGTCAAGCGGCCGG
>JBDONA010000695.1:0-3234 GCA_039831575.1 Fuerstiella sp.
GTGGCGGGATCAAAACCGACTCCGAAGCCAGTGGGTACATAACGTGGGTACACAAAAAAAGCCTACTCGCATTTGAGTAGGCTTTTTGCAATACACCCGGGAGGATTCGAACCTCCAACATCCGGTTCCGAAGGACAACGCTGTTCGTCGTATCAACTGATTGTGTGGCGATGTAACCAGTTGACCTGTTATTACTTAGAGTGAGTCTGTCGCAAACATTGGACTCACATACATTCCAGCATTTTCAATAGTTTTACATGATTATCAAGGGGTTCTGTACCACATTCTGTATCAACGGACAGATGGCGACGTTGTGGTTTCACGATGGTCACACGGGCATTGGGTGTCTCGGGTGGGTTCTTCAGTTCGTCTCGGGACGCCGCCGCATTGCGATAGCGTTGTCACGTTGTACTCTGGATCGCGTCAATGGCGTCATCACAAGCCGATTTGATCTGCTCCATGCTCGTGTCACCGGCGACGGAGCCCGCATCTGCACACGACGTTTCATGCAGGTCATCGGCGCGAATACAGTGGCGTTATCTTGTGAACCCGTGGTATAATCAGGGCATGATCAAGCTCACCCCGGAACAAGCCGAAGAAGTTTTTAGCCACCCAGACGGTGTGGAATGCCAGGCCGATGGCTCGAACAAAACATTCGTGATTGTTGACGCCGATGTGCTTCGTCGGATGCGGAGCGCCCTCTACTCAAAAGATGTGCACACGTCGATCGCCGCAGGCATTGCCGACATGGAAGCCAGCCGCATGATGACGGCTCATGAGGCAGATAGTCGCGTTCGTGACGAGTGTGGGTTTCCATCGCCCACCGAGTCATGAAGTTTCGCGTGCTGGTTTCAGACCAGGCTGTTGATGACGTAATCCGCAACGCCAACTGGTGGTCTGCGAACCATTCGCAGGATAAGGCCCTCGAATGGCAAATCGCAATCTTCGAGAAGATTTATGCTCTCGACATGATGCCAGAGTCGAAACCGTTGGCGTTCGAAAATCCAGGTTTCTCCTATGAGATTCGGGAGGCTCTATTTGGACTTGGCTCACGCCCGGGCTACCGCATCCTCTTCACGGTGGTTGATGACACTGTCAACGTGCTTACCGTAAAGGCAGCAGAAGAAGATTGGGTCACGCCGGACGAGCTGCCAAAATCAACGAAGTCTCCGTAAGGCCGGAAAGACTCCGCTGACCTCGAACTGCCTGCAGATTCACGAGTTGCGACAGATCGGATTATTTCGTCTCAGCCGCTTGATTTCTCCCTGGTCATTCCGGACGCTGGCCGATTTCGACCTCTACCGGGACTCTCGATGTCGTTCATCCTTCGGCCGTGGCACATCCTGCTGGCCGCCCTGTGTGGCTCCTGCCACCCAAGAGCCCGAACCTCAATGCGTATATGGAGCGTTGGTTTCGCAGTTTGAAGTCAGAGTGCCTGGATCGAATGATATTCTTCGGCCAGCGATCATTTGAACGAGCCGTGGCCGATTTCGTTCAGCACTATCACGCCGAACGCAACCATCAGGGACTTGGCAACGAGCTCATCGAACCAGATGAACAGGTCGGTTGCACCACGGGCAGGATTGAATGCCGCGAACGACTTGGCGGAATGCTCAAGTACTACCATCGGCATGCTGCCTAACGCCGATCCCCCACTCTGACAGTGTGATCTCTGCGCTGAAGGTCCCCAGGCACCTCCGTGTGTGCCCCTATTCAAACCCCGTGACAGCCCGCAGCGTCCGCAAGTCGACCGAACTCGGGACAGCTCTGGTCTTCTAACTGCTGATTGTCACAGAGCTTTGTGGTCGGCTGAATGTTTTGACCGTACGGGCACGCAGACTTCGGCACAACGGCGAACATGTATGCACATCTGATGACGGACTCGCAGGCGAAAGCGTCTGAGGCCCTGGGGAACATGATGGCGGTTGGTTAAGCAGGCGGGCATCCGGCACTCTGGCGCACAACGGAAGGTTTTTACGACACCGCCCTGAACGAAGCGAGTGACGCCTGAACTACTTGCAATTGTACCAAGGCCAAAGACCGCTGCCAAAGAGTCAAGGTGTGCCGAAGGCCCTTGCGTAAAAACCATTGTTGGGCGACAGGAATGGTCATTCACCGACCAAATTGAATTCGCTCAGTTGGCCAAACGCGAGGTCTTGAACGTCGCCGGAATCGCGATGAATCAGAAAACCGGCGGCACCAGCAAATTTCCCGCGTTCCGATTCGGTGATGTCCAAATCACAGTCGACGATGTAGTCGAAGTACCAGCCAGCGTCGATCTCACGAGGGGCGGAAGAATTCAGTCGGTAACCGTCGAGAGAAGCAGGCTGCGCGGCAATGTGTTTATTTGCGATCGCGATGACAGTTGCCGAATTAATCATCGAGTATTGAAGTCGGCCAACAATGTAATGTCCGACAAATTGTCGCAGAATGGGAAGCTGACTCCGAATGTGCGACACGGTTACGCATTCTGCATAAACCTCCGTCGACACGCCAGTCCGGCCACGTTTACCAACGAATCTACGACGCGGGCGAGTCAACGTGGCTGCCGTGTGGCGAGCCCCGGCCTCAACACACGAATCGGCCCCCGTGAGTACCAGCAAAAAAAGCCTACTCACGTTTGAGTAGGCTTTTTGCAGTACACCCGGTAGGACTCGAACCTACAACATCCGGTTCCGAAGACCAGTGCTAATCATTCCGCCAATGTTTTTGCATCCATGACGTCACGAAAACACGGGACTTATGCCCGCACCGTCCATAGCGTCCATGCTGGTGAGGTCACTGAGTGAGGTCACAAGGTGGGGTCACAACCATTTTTTTGACAGCACCGGCACCGATAGAGACAATGCACACAGCGGGCGACAAGGGTCGCTCCCGTGGTTTTTCCTGAACCACCGTCGCCCGCTGCTTCTCTCCTCAATCAGGCCGTTCGGGTAAGGATGCCGAACCGATGGAACATATTCAGATTGCGGCCAACTGGGAGACTAAGCCGATTCTGCTCGGTAAAGACCTCTTTGGCGTTTGCGAGTTCGTCTGCCTCGGTTGCTTGTGGTTCAACCCCGAAGCCAGCGATGAGACGTCAGGTGTCCTTCAGGCTGCCGGACTGGAACGTCTCATGAGGCGACTACAACAGCGAGACGGGCGACTGAGATTTGTACCGGACGAAGAAACCGGCGAGTCTATCCGCCAACTGGCTCGCGATTATCAACTGGCGTTTGACGTTCTGTCCAAGCG
>JBDONA010001014.1:0-3233 GCA_039831575.1 Fuerstiella sp.
CCTCCAGGTACGTAAGAACGTCACGTATTGGGACGTAACGCATTTCCTTGCCCTGGTGGTGCCGAGTCTTCGGCGATCGCACGCGGAGTTTCCCTTCGCCCCAAAGCACGTCATCCCAGTTTAATTCCAGCGGTTCCATCTTTCGCAGGCCAGCGAACCGCCACAACGCAATCAGCAACTTCCACTGGACGTCCGGTGCAGATCCAATCACGTTGTCGATGATCTCGGTGGCAATGATCTGTTTGCCGTCTTCATTCTCAATCAGCGTGCTGGCCTGATTCCTGAACGGGTTGTTTGGGATTAGTTCCTCCCGTACCGCGTAGGAAAAGAACGTCTTGCAGTTTGCTATTCGTTGCCGCATGGAATTCTCGGCCATCTTTCCCGTCGGCGTGCGTTTCGTCTTTGGCAGTTTCCGTCGTTCCATCCACTTGCGGAACGCTTTAGCGTCGGCCAGCGTCATGCTGCTGAGTGCCTTGGTGCCGTTGAAGCACTGCAACAACAGATCCCGCGTGCCGCCCCACTTGTTCTGAGTCTGGACGCTGGCGGGTTTGTTCTTGAGTGTTGTGGCATCGGCTACAAACTCATCCAGAAACGTCGCAAGCCTAAGTGACGATTCCGGCTCTGAATCCGATTCGGCCACAGCACGCGATTCCGTCAACCCAGCACGCACCAGTTTTGAGTGTAGCTTGTTGCCGATGTCACCCAGCCAGATTGCCGCCTGACGGTCAAGAATCCCTTGTGAGCAACCATGTGCCACCAGCAGATCGATATACCGCCCGGTCTGTTCGGCGGTCGCCTTGTTCGTGCCCTTGCCTGGCCTGAGCGTTTTTCGGTCGCCGTTCTTATCGACGAACAGAATCCGCCATCCTTTGCTGTCTTTGTTTACGCTTGCCATCGTTCCTCATCTCCTGAAATGAATACTGAATTGTTCAAGGTGTGCAGACCCCCACATCATGTTCTAGACGTCCGAATTCGGACCTTTGCTATTCGATGTCGTGATTCCGATATCGTGATTTCCGTCATCGTGCTGGTCATCGTAAAGCGTCCTGGCGGCAACTTTGAGGTATACCGGTCCGGGGAGACAACCTCCCCGGGAACCGGCTGACCAGCACACCCAAAATGATGTACCAAATGGGCGTACCGATCCCACAGAACGAAACGTCGATGGAGAACACTCGCGAGCCAAAGCGGTTGGCCGGATGCTGAATTGCGAGCAATAACGTCGGTGCGTAGACTGCATGGCAGCCACCGTCCTTTCTATTCAAAGGGCGTGTTGGTTAGCTGGGTTCGGGATGTCCGTCCCGTTCCCAGCGTTTATCAGTTTGCCAGATCCTTGGCTCATTTGTCAAGTTGCTTCCGTGATGTGGACGTTTTCGGCCAAGTGAACGGCTCAGTCCGAATCACCAAACATCGATGCTCTATTGGGAAATTCGCATGTACTTGGTTGCATAGTGGTAGTCAGGGAAGTTGTCCCGGGACAACCTTTTTTCCGCGACCCAATCCTTCCACGTTTGCGGTTGCTCGCCACGTTCCTTCGCTCCGTTCTTCCCACTTCATCACTCGTAGTTCCTCGCACAGCGTCCTTGATTTCATCGCCGGAAACCTCATACTTCCCATTTGTGGAGTTTGGAATCGAGCAGAAATATCTCGTGGCCCAGTTAGTCCGAACGAAATGTTTACGGATAAGAATCAAATGAAACAGGAAACAATTGCATCCAACAACGCCGCATACCTTCTCCGGTCGGGCGGGCAACTCCATGTTTGCGGCTTTGTGATTGCAGTTCTTGGTCTTATTCGCCTTTTCTTCTGGTCATGGGATTCCACGCTTGGCCAGCTTTTATTGGCTAGCAGCATGTTGGTGACAATGCTTAGTGTCGTGACGCTCTATGCCGGAACAATTGAGGCGAAGGCCGAGCACTCGCATTCGCAGCTGGTGGACACCGCATCTACAGTGCTCACCGTTTTCGGCGTTGCGTTCATGACTACGCTCGCGTACCTAGCACTAATGAAGATCGACCTCGGGTGGCTCACATTCTTGCCTGGAGTGATGTCGCTGTTATTTGCGGTGGGATGCAGCATTTTTGCGTTGTTTCAATCGTGTCGACTCTCTGCCTCCAGTAGCTAATCATCGATACAATTTCCCTTGAGGCGGCTCAGTTGAGTCGCCTTTTTTCGTTGGTAAGCACCATCACCGAAACTCATCCCTCTCCTCCTTGCTCATCTTCCGCCAGTCCCACGGAACGCCTCAAACCAGCGCCACCTCAGTTTCGGGTTCACGGTCAGTGCGAATTGCCTGGATAAAAGTGAACTGGGCATCGTGGTTGATATCGGTGACGTGGAACCCCAGCCGTTCTAGTCGGCCTCGGATTTCGTCGTCCTCAGGAAGTCGGCTACTCGCTTCGCAAATGATCAGGCGTCCGTCGAACACCAACGTCCGCGCCGCTTCGCGCAGGTAGTCACCAGAATTCGCGCCCATCAACGACAGAGAAAACACAGCAACGTCAATTTCGCTGTCGTCAAGTGGTACGCCTTCCCCGATGTCACAGCGCACTACGTCATCGGAAATGGCCACATGGTCGAAAGAGTGCACCCGATAGCCATCCTCACGCAACCGTTGACCGAGCAGGTCTTCACCACAGCCAAAATCACCGACGATCCGGTTCTTTGGAAGTTGACGTATCCAGTCCGCAATTTTCTCGAATGGCACCACCGTCCATTCTGTCCGCGCCTGCCGGTACAACGTGTGATAGTTCGACCATTCGATCGGATCTTCATGCAGTCGACTGTGTAGATTTTCTGAACCCGTCGAGTTCCATCGATTGTTCATCACGGAGAAGTCGCCGTACCTAGCGACACGCCTTTCGATTTCGACAGGTTCATCAGACAGTGGGACAACGATGCGTGCCCGCTTGATCTCGGCTACCTCACCACCGTCCAATCGTTCCAACCAGCCAACGGCATCACTGAAAGCCTGAGCCGGTGAACGTAGATGACCTGTCGGTACAATTCCGTCAACCGCAGCGTCCGCGATACTCTTTTTGTATTCAATGCGGTTGAGACGAGACTGGCACCACGACCATTCTTCGCCGTTCACCTCGGCAAATGTAATCGGGAAGACAACTTCGACTGGTTGTTGCTGACCCTGTCGAACGAGACGGCCAACCAGTTGCTCGTATGCGGCTGCGGTCCACGGGGGGCAGGCAATAATCAATTTCCGCGCCCGGTGCTGGAGT
>JBDONA010000702.1:0-3224 GCA_039831575.1 Fuerstiella sp.
GTTTTGATCGCGTGCTCGCGAAGCTCGTCGTAGGAGTGATAGCCATGAAGGACGCTCTCGATCATCCCGTCCCGGTCGATAAAGACGGTTGTGGGGAGAACAGTGACGTCACTGAAGGGAGTTGCGAGATTAACGGGCTGGCCAAGTGGATAACTGATCCCATGGGAATTGGCAAACGTGCGGACCGTCGCAGCATCTTCATTGCTGACTCCGATCACGATCAATTCGTCGTCCGAGAACTCTTCAGAAAGCTGCTGCAGGTGCGGAACCTCCTTCACGCATGGCGGACACCAAGTGGCCCAGAAGTCCACAATCACCCGCCGTCCCTTAAGGTCTTGAAGACGCACGGAACGCCCTTCGATCGTTAACACCACTAGCTCAGGGGCCGGCCGCCCCTGCCACTCCGAGACTGGATTCTCCTGACCTCCGAGCATGCCGGTCAGCGAGAGGAATATCCCTCCGAATTGAACGGCGAAAGCCGCGAGGACGACGCCAATCAGCACCTTTGCCACGATGGGAAGCTGCGGTGCGGTTCGAGACATCGGGGCTCCTGCGGACGATTTCGGTGAACACTGGCGACCTCGTATCGCACGGACCTGCGTGTGCTCATTGTCACGCCGCCTTCAGGCTCTTCATCAAGCCCATCAGCAATAGCACATACATGATGAAGCCAACTATTACCATCAACAGCACGACAATTAGGAGTGGAGGCAGGAACACCCCCACGATCACCACAACGAACGTTGCGATGAGGAGAAGCAAGACATTACCCGCACGTTGCAAGGAAGCGTTGTCGTCTATATATGCGGAAATTTTCATAAGAAAGACCAGAAAGAGAATGGTCGACGCGAGCGTCAGGAGAGAACTGAGTGAACTGACGAGTTCTGGGAGATCAACAATCCAACCGGCCGCGGAAATCAACACAACGGTGACATCACAAATCACGGCGGCGTAAATGACTCCGACTGCTGAAAAATCGTCCGGAACTGAAAGGCACATGATTCGACCGACCAGGCCGAGAATCGTCCCAGCAATGAACATTATTGGAACGACACCAAGCACCAACACCGCGCCAACTGCAGGCGAGACCATCAGGACTCCGCCGCCCACGAACGCCACCAGGATGGTGCCAACAATCAGAAACAAACCGTAGTAGACGCAGCTGACCCCTTTGTGAACGTTCGCCAGTTTGCCCATTGCATGTCTCCTTTTCCAGAACTGTTCGGAACCAAGATTCAACCGATATTTCCCAGATGGATTCTGTTCTGGGCTGCGAGTTTACGAAGTTCTTCATACACCAACGGCAGCAGCTGCTCCGCGGCGGATGGATCACCTTGCTCAATCTGGGAGAGGACCTGTGAGGTGGTGATGGAGACCAGCGTAATGTCCCGGCATTTCGTTGTCGAGCAACTCATGTGAATGATCCGGAACCCTACTCGCCAGGCGAAACATCTAATGTGTATTCGGTAGCGGTCAGATTGTTGTCGCGAAAGACGGGAGCGCCAGCCCGCGTTTCTCTCAGCAGGATATACCGTCCGGCAACCGTTCGGCAACAACGCCACGAAGTTTATCCGTGATACCGTCGGCGGCAAGATGGTCCGACTGGTCACGCACGGAGAGGACAAATACGAACGCACGATTGCAGACATCTACCTGCCGGTTGACGATCCGCTGGTTAATCTGCCGGATTTGTTCCTGAATCGTGAACTCGTCCGACGCGGTCTGGCCTGGCATTACAAGCAGTACAGCGACGACCAGCGACTGGCGGATGATGAGAACAACGCACGGTTGAAGAAGCTCGGACTATGGGGCGGAAGCCATAAGCCGATTGCACCGTGGGACTGGCGGAAGATGAGCAAGGTTGAGAGGGATGAGTACAGGTGAGCCACCAGTGATGAGAAGAAGACGTTCTTGGCCAATTGAATTTTCGAGTCGACGGTTCTGTGCCAAGACCGATTCAATTCTGGATCAATCGAGGCAGGGGTTCCTGCCGCCTCGCCGTCCGCCACTGGTTCATCGTCACGATCTTCGCCCTGTTCTACGGCGTGCTGAAGTGGGTGTATCGGAAGCGTGGGAAGGCGGTGGCTGATGAGTGATGTGCGTCGCGTGTAGACATCGGCTCAGGCTCGGCAAGTTTCGTTCAGCCGTGCGATGATGGTGCGGGTTGCTGAGCGATAGCGGGGCACAAGACCTACCCGTGGACTTTCGGCGACTTACTTTTCTCGCCTGGACTCAGGAGGCAGGCAGCAAGAAACCATAACCCTGACATGAAACACATGCCAGCCGAAACCATGTCGCCGTCACCGACCGCTGCTACTAGGTAACAGAGAAAGACCAGGATCAACGCAGCAAGAATGCCACTGATCCAACCGAGAACAGGCATGACCATGATCTCCTAACACATTGAATGCCGAGCCGACGTAGCGGGCCTCTCGGCTGCACATTACTGCGAGGCTGTTTCCAGTGACTCCCGCTTATCGGCTTAGCATTTATACCAGGGGGGAGGAGGGGCAATTCAATCAAATAATCTATCAGTACTTCAGGAAATGAACGACGGTCGGCTTGGCCACCAGAACCGTCACAAGCGGACTAGACAACTCACAGCGACATAACTCAACAGAACGAATACCGGGGCACCATCACCGCATCCCACAGCCCCTTCTCAGCTGCATGAGTCAATCGTGAGCCTTCCGGTTCATTCCTGCCGTGACGAATAACATGCCGTCACAGACGAATATCAGATCCACCACAGAGACGTGTGACGCTTGCGGTTGTTGGTGGTTGTTACCCGGCCGGGGATTGTGGTGCTGCAAATGGATTGGACGCTGGCGTTCTTTGGCCGGCTGGACTGACGGCCAATGTTAGCTGCCAACAAATCTCCGGGCAACTTACGCAAGTTTCGCAAGTTTCGCTAAGGACGAAAGTTTCACGCATTGACACGATAGATGGCACCACTACAGTAATGAAACATTAAGGCTCTACAGCGGAAGACAATCATAGTGAAAAAGAAGACACGTAGGATTGGCAGGCCACCGAAACCACCTGGCGAGAAGTACACGACACCTCAGCGGCAGCTTGGACGTGTTACCGACGATGACTGGAATCTGCTGCTCACCGCGGCGAAGGAAGCAGGAAAGCCATTTACGCAGTGGGCGGTGCAGATCCTGCTGAGGAACGCCAGGCGGCAACTAAACCAGAAGTGATACACACGTATAAGGAGAAAT
>JBDONA010000593.1:0-14452 GCA_039831575.1 Fuerstiella sp.
AACTTTGCGGCGAGCAACGGTGGTCAAACGGTGTACCGCGATGCGGACACCCTGAACGTTGAAGCGATCACAGTCGACGGTATGACGATCACGGGCATCACCACCAGTGCGGATGACGTGAAGCTGACGATGACCACCGGTAATCTGTCGATTAATGAGGCCGTCAGTCTGGGGACCGGCGACCTGTTTCTTGATGTCACGGGTAACGTGACTCAGCAGGCAGGGGACGACATCACGGCCGGGGGTCTGGGCCTGATGGTGGATGGCAACACGACGCTGGACAATGCGGGTAATAATGTCAGCACTCTTGCTGCAGATAACATGGGGACCATCACCTACCGAGACGCGGATACGCTGACAGTCGATAGTGTCATGGTCGACGGCATGATGGTCACCGGCATCTTCACGACCAATGATCCTGTCACGATTAACGTGCTGGCTGGGAATCTCAATATTCTGCAGGCGGTCAACACGCGAGGTGGAAATCTTCAGGCAGCGGCGGCGGCTGACATCACCAGCAGTGTTGTGGGTACGGTGACCACCACGGGGACTATTGCCAATCAGGACAGCGGCACTGTGCAGCTGACCGGTGGCCAGAATGTCTTACTCGCTGGAACGGTCGATGCCAGTGGATTCGATAATGTGACGGGCACCGACGACAGTGACGGCGGCGATGTAACGATCAACACGGTAAACGGCAACATTACCACGGCCGCGATCAGTGCCGTTGGTGGCAGCACCACGGATCCAACGATCATGGGAGAAGGGGGCACAATCACGCTGAATGCGAATGATGCCGGAGCCGGTGTACAGGATAATGTAGGAGATATCACCGTCGGAGCGGCCATCAGTACGTCCACCGAACTGGCCAAGCCGGTCAGAGTGATTCTGAATGCCGAAGAGGACGTAAATATCAATGCGGCCATCACCACACGCGGTGCTTCGGTGGACGTGGATGCCACCGAGAATATCACGAGTGATGCAAATGGGGACATTACGACCACCGGTGACAGGATTAATGAGGATTCCGGAGACGTCACCATGGATGCCGGATTCAACGTCACGCTGGCCGGTGACATTACCACCGACGGGTTTCTCAACACAACGGATGCTCAGGACAGTGACGGGGGCAACGTCACTGTCAATGCGGGGCAGAACATCACTGTCGAGGACATCGACACGTCAGGGGGGGCCGTCAACACGGGCGTCGGGGGTGACGCAGGGGCTATCGCGGTGGATGCTGGTACAGCAATACCAGGCACAATTACGCTTAATGGAGACCTGACAGCAGCAGGCGGGACCGGCACGACACGTGGCGACGGCAGCAGTATCATCATCAATGATCCGACACGCATCGGCGTTGATAATGATCCGGCGGGAACACCTCCGGACCTCTCAATCACGCGTGATATTGTCATCAACACGTCCGGCGATACGTCCGGCGATGTCAGGTTCACTGAGTCGGTGGACGGAGTGACGGCTTTCGATAATGACCTGACAATCATTGCCGGAACGACGACCAATCCGGCAACCACCACGTTTGGCAACGTCGATTTTGACATGAATGTCGGAGGTAATACAGCACTCGGCGACATCAGTGTCGACACGGCGAAAGATGTCAGCTTTAGTGGAACCGTTAATGCCAAAAGTCTGACGCAGTTATCAGGCATTGGTTCAACAACACTTGACGGCGATGTTACCGTTACTCCGGCTGCTATTGTGCGTGTCACCTTCGACCCCTCTGTATCTGTGAGTCTGTCGACGGACAACATCGATTGGGCAGGTCACGGTCTGGAGACGGGAGTTCTTGTGGGATACGAGAATGGCGGTGACACGGACATTCCGGGACTTGACTCGGGTGAGACGTATGCGGTGATCAAAGTGGACAACGATACGATTCAGCTGGCAGCAACACGAGCAGATGCGGATGTCGGGACACAGATCAATCTGACAGGCGTCGGCACGGGAGCGACTCACGCTTTCACTGTCGCAAACGTCCAGACGTTTGATGGAAGTACCGCTGTGACGGAGGCAACCGATGCCATAAAAATCACAGGACATAATCTCGAAACCGGTGACAGTGTCGTATACGACAGCGGATCCGGCGGAACGCCGGATGGTGGAACGGTGGACGGCAAGACTGTTGCTCCCGAGATCGTGGCGAAAATCCCGGGACTTGAACAGGGCCATACCTACGTTGTCATCAAAGTCGATGCGAACAACATTCGACTTGCAGAAAACCACGACAATGCTGAGGCCGGCACGGCCATCGATATCAGCAAGGGGCTTGGAAAAGACCATTCGATTGCCAAAGTTTCGGTGTCGATTAATACGGCAGATGCAATCGACGTGAACGGCAATATCACGGCTGAAGACGGCATGATCGACGGCACGGCCGCTACGGGGGAACAAATCGTGCTTTCTGCAGCCACGATCGACGTTGCTGCGATGTTGGATATCACGACTGCAATCGCGAAACCCGCAGGATCAGCCACACTACCGGTCTACACCGCAACCGGTGATAAGATCAGGATCATTGCAGGTACGGCCCTTGTTTTTGATAACAGTGACGAGCTGATCACGGACGGCGGAATAGCGAACACCTTTGAACCTGGCCTGCCTGCGCTCGCAATTGCCCAGGTCCTGCAGAATCAAAAATATGATCCAATGGACCTGGACGCGCTGCTCAGCACCTGGAAATTTAATGTGGGAGCAACCGGTGAAGTTAACTTGCAGGTTAACATTGACTGGCGAGATCCTGTAAACGATATGGCCCCCGTCGACGCAGCCATTTCATACAACACAGAAACGTCCAGCCGTTATGAAACTTTCACCGTTGGCACAGGTGGCAACTCTATTACCGTGGGACACGTTTACTCCAGCCTCAATGATTTCATTCCTTTTGTGAACGATAATCAACCGAAATTCTTCGTAGACTTTTCCGTGAGCCATCATGACTCCATTCGCGTTGCGGCTCCGAACACTGTAGACAACGCGTCCAACACTCCGACACAAAACTCAACAGACGATCCCACGACCGGGTCATTTAATCCATTGGCTGCAGCTAACATTGCTCCCGACAGTGCTAACTTTACGGGGGTTGGCAGCCTGGACGTAGCCATGGACAATCAGGATCTGCACTTCGAAGACGGGTTGCTGGAAGTTGTTGTCCCGACAATCTCTTTATTCATCCCGGATCCAGTAGCCGATCCACCCGATCAACTGGCTCCGGCGGCTGCAGAGCCATTGGTTCCTGTCCCTGATCCTGTGCTCGCCACCCCTGCCGAGCCGGTAGATTTTCCGACCACATCGTTGTCGACGCAATCGGAAGACTTCTTCGAGCTTCGTCAGAACAGCACTGATCCCGTCGTTGGATTTGAACACATTGACGACGACATTGGTTGGAAGCTGCTGCAGCCGAAACGTCTGAAAGACTGGGTTTACTCACAAGGTCTCGACGGGGCAGGATTTGAACTGTGGCTCGTCACAACGAAGGTCAGGAACGGAGAAGACGTCACCTTTGAACGACCAGTTCTGAAGTTCGACGTTGTTGGGAATCAACCGTTTCCCACGGCAGAGGATCTTGAAAATGAGATGCCGGAACTGCGACTTGAACCACTTGACGTTGATGAAAATGGCAACCTGATCGACGACGCGCCTGATGGCGGAACGGATGCGGCTCCGATGCCTGAAGAAGGGGACAACGCTCGTGCAGATTCCGGTGATGATGAAGTTGAGGCTCTTGTTGTTCCGCGTTCGGAAGCAACCAGTCAGATGGGTGGCGTCTCGGGGGCGGCAGCTCAATCGGCCATGGCTGGCCTGGCTGTTTCCCAACTGCTGGGCCGAAAACGCAGAACAGAAGCCGTGTCGTCGCCACACACGTCTATGATTAGTCGAATTCTGAACAGAGGTACAGAACAGAAGTAAATTGAAACCACGGGCATCTGCCGGCGGTTTCAATATCGATACCGACACACAGGATCAGCATTTCGCTGCCAACACGTGGTCCCGTGTGCGCCTGACACCGTCACGCCGGGGTCATTTCACAACGGGATTTTCAGAGACAGCGGGCCATGAGCAAAAAGAATCCTTCGGAGAACGAAACTCCCCGGCAGAGTCCCGTCTACGGAACCCAAATTCCGGCGTTTGGAAAGGACCAGCCAGAGTCCGCTCCCGCAGCTGGCGAGGCTGAACGTGAACCGGACGCAGGTTCAAAGCTGCGTCCCGCCTTCGGGACGCAGATGGCTCCACCGATTGCAGAGGCAGTCGGCCAACCTCAGCTTCAACGTGATCTGCCGCCCGAGGAAAGTCCGCGTCATGTTTCGAGGACGTATCAGGCAGGCGATGTACAGCTGACGCAGGTGTTGCAGGACGCCAGAGCTGAGGTTCGAACTGTGTCCCTGGAGGATGCTGAGAATTTTGCGGTTGCCGCCGCTGATGCACCGGATTCGGCCGAATCCGGTCGAGAATCGCAGCCCCGCCGGTCAACTCGCAACGTGGCTGGAAAGAGTACGTGGAATTTACGTATCCGGGAGCGTGGGGTCGCTGGTCACATAGCCGGCGTGGTGAATGAAATACCGGCCGATCCTTCGACAGCAACCGGTCTGCAGTCGGCGTTGGCCGTTGATGATTCTGTGCCTGAGTATGAAGTGATCGGCGAGCTTGGTGCCGGCAATATGGGAATCGTGTATCGGGCACGACAAACGTCCCTGAATCGTGAACTGGCGATCAAGACGCTTAAACCGGACACGCTGAACGTCGACCATAATCAGGCGATGTTTGTTTCTGAGGCCGTGGTGACGGCAAATCTTGTTCATCCAAACATCGTTCCGATTCACGACTTGGGACGGACTGAAGACGGCAAGCTGTTTTATTCCATGAAGCAGGTCACCGGAACCCCGTGGAATACGACAGTTCGAGAACTGTCGCTGGAAGACAACGTTGAGATTCTGATGAAGGTGAGCGACGCCGTGGCGTTCGCCCATTCGCAGGGCGTTATCAACCGCGACCTGAAGCCGGAAAACGTGATTGTCGGTGACTATGGAGAAGTGATTGTGCTGGACTGGGGCCTGGCAATCACGACCGACGAGTTTTCGGGGAAGGACAGCGTCGTCGTAGACTTTCGTGGCGGAGCCGGGACGCCTGTCTACATGCCGCCGGAACTTGCCGACGAAGATGTGAGCCGTGTCGGGCGGCATAGCGATATTTATCTGCTGGGAGCAATGTTGTATGAGGCTCTGGAAGGATTTCCGCCCCATCTGTTGCGTGAATCGTGGGGTCTGGATGATCCGCAGGAACAACTGAATGCCGTGATCCGAGCCGTGCTTAACAATGAAATTGAGCCAAACGTCATGAATGAAGGTGAACTAATGGAAATCGCAAGAACGGCCATGTCAACTGACCCTCAGGACCGCTATTCGTCCGTGGAACAGTTTCAGGACGCCATTCGCGAATACCGTATCACGGGGCGTGCGGAAGAACTGATGCACAAGGTCGAATTGAAGGGCACCACCAGCTACTCGGAATATCAAAGCGCGGTCGCGTTGTACGCGGAAGCTCTGCGTAAATGGCCCAACAACCGGCGGGCCATCGACGGTGACCAAAAAGCGCGGCAGGCCTATGCGGAATTGGCTCACACAAAAGGCGATATTGACCTTGGCTTACAGGTGATTCCGGACGAAGCTGACCGTCGCTTTAACGCAGTACGGTCAAAGCTGAAGAAAACACGTCGTGTTCGCACGATTGTGCGGCGCACGTGGTCACTGTTGTTTGTTTCTATGGTCGCACTTGTAGCCATAACATTGTTGCGGGAGCAGGAAATCCTCCACATTCGCGATTTACGGGCCGCGTCGGAAGAAGAAACGGTCAAGCAACAGGCACTGGCTGCCACAGCCCAAACAGAAGCTGCCACCGCCAAAACAGAAGCTGCCACAGCCCAAACAGAAGCTGCCACAGCCAAAACAGAAGCTGCCACAGCCGGTAAGTTAGCCGACGAGAAAATTGACGAAGCTAACGAGGCCATTGCACAAGCCACAGTTGCAAACGCGGAAAAGAAGTTGGCCAAAGATCAGCTCGAGAACGCAGAAGCACAGCTCATGAACGCAAAAACAGAGCTGGTCGGCGCTGAGACGAAGAGAGAAGAGGTCCTGAAAGATGCCGCAGAAACGTACAGGAAGGCGAAGGCAGCAAAGTTCGAAGGGGCTACGGACTTAATGCATGCAAAAATGGACGTCGGCAAGTATGACGAGGTGGTGACGCTGGTTGACCGGGTATTGACTGAGTTTGAATGGATAACGCCCGATGATGAGAAGCTCCTGCGAAGTATAAAGGAGGAGGCACAGCGGCTGTCGGGAAACATGGCCCATCAAGGAGAGGTCGACACCGCAGTCGTCAGTTCTGACGGAACCACACTGCTGACCGTTTCCAATGGGTTATCCCGGTTGGACGGAGACGAACTCACGGTTTATCGCAATCCAGGTACGTTTTTGGAAGACCATGAGGACGACTACCGACTGAAGCTGGGCGGTCGTTCCACGTACGACTTAGCAGTTTCTGATGGAGGCACGGTCGTATGTTCAGTGGGGCGCGGATTCAGGCATGCGCATGCGTGGGACGGCAACACGTATTCTGAATTGGAGCTGCCGGCAGCACCGGGCATGGAGTTCAGGCAGTGCCTCGTGTCGCGAGACGGCCGACACATATATTTTGTGGGATCCGACAGACACATCACAATCGACGTTCTGGAGGTCGACGCTGGCAAAGCAAAACTAAATGCCCGTCACCAATTGGATGAGGAAGGTGGCCAGCTCAATAATGTACTGGACGTGGTGCTGCTGCCGGATGAGTCTGCGATCGTTGTTGCCGCGAAACCTGGAGGATGTCGTTCGGTATCTGTAGATTGGAGTATGGGCAAGGTCCAGATCGCTCAATGCAGGCGGCAGGACGCCTTAGATAACGTCTTTCCACAACTGAAGGGGCTGAAGAATCTTGGTGGTGGAGAGCGAGAACGCTTCGAACCTCAGCGAATCGCTCTTTCGCATGATGGTTCGATGCTGGCACTGATTCACGCAAGGCGCGTGATTATTCTGCCCCGTAACGTTGATGCTCCTGAAAAGCAGTTTCCCTTTGTCAATCCTGAGCGGATCAAAGGATTTCAGGTCCTTGAAACCAGTCTTATGAAGAACATTACGACCGCTGTATTCTCTATGGACAATCTTCGGCTGGTCACTGTCGCGGAACGATATCTTCAGGTTTGGGAAAGCCAGGGTAGCAACTTTGGCCTGTGCGAGATCGAAGGACTCTATTCCGGCAAAGCGCTTGCAGGTCATAACACATATGTCAGGACAGTCGGATTCCTGAATGCGTCGAATAGTCGATTGGTCTCTGTTTCGCACGACAACGTTGTGCGAACGTGGAACACGCGGACCTACGCTGAATACGTTGCACAATTGTGGAAACTGGTCGAGACACTTAAGCAGAAGGGCAAACCAAACATCCCTCTTTCGCAGGCTGGCGATCCCGTCCACACGCCAACGCTGGTGGCCGAACAAGATTCGTCATGGCCAGAGAGCAGAGGCGCCACCAACACGCAGAGGAAGAGCAATCGTCATTCAGCGATTGAAAACGCCCGGCCTGCGGAAACACCGCGGCGCACCGGCTTTTCCGTGGCCGAAGAATTGCCCAGCCGACAGTATATTCTGACCGGAGGACCGCAGCCTTCCGCCCGGCCTAAACGGAATCGCCAGGCGCGAAGAATTTTTTCTGCTGAATTCAGCGGGGATTCTGAGCGACTTGTCCTGGGCGCCGACGACATCGCGGCCCACTCGTTCGAAGCGCTGACGGCCAATAGGGTCGCCAGTATGTCGATGCAAAACCCCCGAGATCCGTTCTTCGCTCCGGAACGGAATAACTTTCTGGAAGGTCATATTTCTGAGATCGTTTCACTGCGATTTCTGCCGCCGGCTGGAGATCTTCTGATCACCCTGGACTACTTCGGCTCCATTTCTGTCTGGGACGCAAAAAACGATGACGACGGTATCGGCCATGAAAAGTCACGTCCCCTGCCGATCCTGCCACTCTTGTCCGTCGACCCCGGTGAGCCGTATGAGGTCGAAGATCCATCGTGTGAAATTGCGGTCTCCAGCGACGGTAAGTGGATTCTTGCCGGAGGTGTTCGAAACGACGGCAACGTGGACCTTAAGCAATCCACGGACAAATATTTTGCCGCTATCTGGAGAACCGAAGATGTTCTGAAAACCGCCACTCCAGCTCCCTACCGAGTTTTGGAGAATGAACATCCGTTCCGCATTACGGCAGCTGCGTTTTCACCTGACGGTCGACTGGCGGTCACGGCCGGGCGACGTGGTCACTTCGTTCTCTGGAATTTTGAAGACAACGCAATCGTGGCCACGACAGCCATTCCGGGTCATGGGACCGATGGTGTTTCCGGGATATTTTTCTTGTCGAACAGCGAATTCATCTCGGCGGGTTTCGACGGTCGCGTTTTCCGGTGGACACAAGAGGGCAAAGATCTGGTGGCCGAAGAAATTGCACGAGGTGGCGATCGACAGATACCCGATTTCATAATTCGGCTTCGCGCCAGTCCGGATGGAACGCAATTCATTACCTCTGATCTGACGAAGGATCCCGATGAACGATCTTATCACGTGGATTTGAACGTTTGGTCATCAAAAAATGGCTGGCAGTCGACGCTGCCTGTCAGCATAAAGGCACCTTCCAACGATCTTGAAAAGTCCTACCGACACGACCTTTCATGGTCGTCAGACGGCAGCGAGGTCCTTTATATTCACGACGAACAACTGCTGACGCTTGAGACAACCAATTGGAAAGTAATAAGTGGTTTTCGGTTCCCGAAGGGAATCAGGGCAATTCGAGGTGCGTGTGCTCCGAGTGCCGACGGCACTCAACAGGTCGCTACGTTTGACGGGCGTTTTGCTCAGTTGTGGAATGCCGAAACCGGTGAGCACATCGTCGAGTTTCGGTCTCACGGCCCCTTTGTCCGGGCAAGTTTTTCGTCCGACCGTCGTTTTCTCGTCACTGGCAGCGAAACCATTCGCGTATTTGATTCCGACGAGTCCAGCCCTGACCATGGTCGCCCGATTTTCCGACTGTCGCGGCAGGTTGCGGGGAACGCGGTTTTTGCTGACGTCCGCTTCAGCCCGGCAAGAGACGATTACCGATTCGCCAGTGTCGATGTGAATGGCGTAGTGAAAGTCTGGGACTGGGAACCGAAAGGGCTCTTGCCGGGCAAAGCAGCGTTCGAGTCAGACAAGCCTGCTGACAAAACATCCGGGGATCCTCTCCCGAATGCAATCTGCTGGAGCGACGATGGAAAGATGCTTGCGGCAATTCAGGCGGGACAAATCCGGTTGTGGAATATTCAGCAGGGCCAAATGATCGCGCTGGAGGTGAAACTTCCGGAAGACATCCTGTCGGAAGAACTTGTTCTGAACGACATTGACATTGCTGAAGGTAGTTCTCGGGTGACGGCCGCCGGTACCTATGAAGGCGAGAGCTTTGGTCTGGTCTGGAAAATTTCCGGAAACGTCGCAGACCCCGTTGCAATCATTGACGCGAAAAACCGTCATTCCAGTGCCGAACAAAGTCAGGCCAGGATGAGGGGGATTACAGTCGTCGCTTTCGATCAGTCTTCGAACGAAATCATCACGGGCGGAGCCGACTCCAAGGTGGTCCGTTGGCAGGTAAGGGCTTCGGATACCGATGAGGTTGTCGAACTGAGATATATTGCTGACAAGCTCGGCGCACCTGGCGATGGCTTCGATGTCCCTCACACGCGCTCGATCAGCGCGATTGACGTCGCACCAAACGGAAGCATCGTGACGGCTGACGACGACGGGTACTTTGTGGTCTGGCCTCCGCGTGAGTGACGATCCGGAAAAGTCCCCTGATCCGCGAATTCCGAGACTCTTTCCTGGTCCGGAATCGCTCTCGTTTTCTGAAGAAGTCCTGCCGCCCGTGCCGAAAACGTGAGAAGCGGAAAATCCTGCCGATTGCGGCTTCCATGGAAAGGAAGTCTCCCATTGACGACGGATTCGGGGACTATTCCTTACAGGAAAAAAAACGATGATATTCAAATGTCTAACGGCTATTGTGGCCATCGCTATGGCCACAGTGATCCCTTCTGCTCTTGCCGCCGACTGTAGTCCGTCCGGTTGTGGCGACACGTCGTGTGCACCGTGTGCACCGTGTGCACCGTGTGCTGGCGGACCGTCCTCGTGTCAAAGCTGCGACGCCGGGTGCCAGGTTTGTGGCGGTCAGAGTTTTTGTTGCGGTGGCCTGGTCGGCAACGGCATTGATGTGGACAGTCTGACTCCCGAAGCTCAGTCAAAGCAACTCTATGAAGCGCTGCACGCACGCCTGATCTTCGAACTGCCGGAAGATGCCGACGTATACCTTGCTGATCAGAAGATGACGACGCCAGGCGCGAAGCGGACATTTGTGGTGCCGGTGAACGACCCGACGATAGTCTATCAGTACCGATTCAAAGTGGATGTGGTTCGTGGCGGCCAGAAATATTTCAAGAACTTCACACTCGAAACTCTTCGAGCTGGAGCGATTCTGAAAATTTCAGTCGAAGCTCCTCCCGCTGTCGAAGGTGAACCGGCAACAATCGACGTAGCGTGGGAACCAGTGGCTCCAGGCGGCGTTCCATCACAGGACAAATCCGCTAAAGATGCAGGTGTCCCCGAAGCGGACGGCGCATAAGAAGCATTTAAGACTGGTTCAGGCGGCGTCGCCAGCAAATCGATACGTACGGTGACGTAAGGCGGGCTGGAACGGGCCTGCCGGATCCGTTCCAGGAGACGCCTGTGTCCGTGAACATATTCTCGCATCTTGTGCGGGCTTGTGGGGTTGCTGTTTTCTGCGATTGTATCGTTCACCACGAGTCACAGCCGCGAGTGAATGCCAGGCGTTTGTTGACAGATTTGAGGAGACACCACAAAAACGTCGAAGACCGTACGTTGTTTCTTACGCCGGATGGGCAGTGTCGGACTACAGCGAATTTCGCTGATTCATGGCCGCGGTTCACGTATTTCGATAGCAGAACGGCTGCCCCCACGAGCCAGAGCCGGTTCCGTCATTTCGTAAACTGCTCTAATTGACAGCCTCGGGCTATCTTATCTAACTGTAAATTCCGTCACCCGGATTAGGAATACCGCAGCTGTTTCAACGGTCACGTTAGTGTGCAGGAATTGGCAGACCGAAGTACACCAATACATATAGAATGTAGCGATCTCGTAGGCTTACGGAGGATCTAACGATGCCCAACCTGGACCGTCGCGCGCCAAAATCGTGTAGAGTCGTACTTACACTTACCTTGTTGTGGTCCTTGGCGATCGTCCCCAATGCTGTCAGCCAGGACAAGGCTGCCCCTCCCTGGGGCGAGTTTCTCCGTCAAGGACGCTGGCCAGGCTTTGATCGTCTTCTGCGTCGTCCATTTCGGATGTCTCCGGAAGAAGAGGTGAAGGGACTCGCAGCCAAACTTCGTGCACGGGAACTGGACGTTCCCAACCGCAAGAGGGCAGTCAACTACTTGAAGACCTTTCATTGCGCAAAGTTTCCAGAAGCGCGAGACATGTTGATTGACGTGCTTGTCAACGACAAATGGGAACCCGTTCGATACGAAGCCGCCATGGGGTTGCGGGATATGTTCGCGAACTGCGCTTGTGGGGAACAGGACGAAAAGTCCGACCGGGAGATCCGACAGGATCGCCTGCGTGGTGCTCCTGACGCGGGCAGCCCCAAGCACTGTGCGTGCTGCTGTGATACCGATACTCTGAACAAAATTGCGAAGGTCGCCTACGAAATCAAGGAAAACGGATGTTGCCTGGAACCTTCCCGGCGAGTGCGTGAAATGGCGATTGAGGCGATCAATGCCTGCGGCGTGCCGTGTCACTATCAACCATACAAGGCAATCGAAGAGCAAGGACCGCCAGCCTGGGAAGCGGGTCAAAATCAAGAGAAAATCGATGGCGGAGGCGGTGAATTAATCCCACCTCCCACCAACGAACTCACGCCGGCATTGCCCATGACACAGTCCAGCCCCACACCCATCTCTCGTCTGACGAAGGTGTGTCTTGTTTCTCTGAAACAGGGGCAACGCCTGACCCCGAGCAACCGTTTCTCGACCAGTCATCGTGGCCGAATCTACTACTTTGCCAGTCAGGCAGCACTGGAAGAATTCAAGCGATCTCCGGAAGACTATTCCGTAGCTTTTGGTGGATGCGACCCGGTTCATTTTGTAAACACGCATGAGGTTCTGGAGGGGCGCTTCCTTGTAACGCACGACGGTACATATTACATGTTTGCCACAAAGCAGAACTATGAGCGTTTCAAGGCCGATGTTGTCCGCTACACGGGGAAAAAGACAAACAAGACGAAACTGGCGTCAACGACGGAACTGGCGTCAACTGAGCAAGGTCGATAGTCAGCTTCGACCTCCACCCTCAATCTGAAACGGCACCTTGGAGCATCTCCGAAGTGCCGTTTTCTTCGTTACGCCCCGGGCTAAGTGGCAGGAGCAAGACTGAGAGTGTCGTCTTGACGACGTCACGATCATTCCCGACACGCATACCCCAACACATTCTTGACTCTGGTAATCGTTCGACCTGACAAGTTGACTTGTGCCCGGCTCAACCGATTCATGGTGCGTTGACCCATTTCACCCCCAGCAGGATCAGGAACAAAAGCAGTGCAATAAGAAAAGCGGCCAGACCAGCCCTCCCAAACGCATTCGAGCTCAGAGGTTCCACGTCGCCTTCCAGAGGCTCGCCTTGAATTCCTTCGGCCGCCTCATGTCGAATACGCCGCTGCAGCTGAGTCGCCCAGTAACGGCGTGCCTCGGCCGGATCCTGATGGCCGCCTGGCATCTCTATGCGTAATTCCTGCTTGAATGCATCCTCAATGTCGCCAACAAATCCCAGTACGACAGCCAGATAGTAAAGCTCAGCGACTTCGCTTCCTGACGTTGGAATAGCCTGCTCACCTTCGACGTAAAACTTCCACGCTCGATTCTGCTCCTTGAAGTACTCCTGTTCCAGCGTGTAATCATCCCAATCACGAATATGTGATGTCAGTACTTCATCAGCCCAGTACACCAACACGCGTTTGACGGTCTGCCATTCACCTCCGGATAGTCCCGCGACACCGGAATTTACCTTCTGTTCGATCGCCTGAATGTCGGCCATGAGTTGTCGCTGGAGTTTGTGGAGTTGTTGCTCGTCCGGCGCAGCCTGGTTCAGCAGTCCCAGGACTTTGAGGAAAAACGGTTCCGCAAGACCGATGACGGAAGTTGACATGAGCACGAAAGCTTTAGGTGCGGTGTGAACGGTAAGTGAGTTGATAAAGACGACGTCGTACTACGCTGACTCGTGGCCGCGAATATCGTATTCCAGCCTGATAGAATGGCATGTTCGCGAGCCTGAACGGTTCGCGAGAATAGGGAAACTGTTCTGTTTTATGAAGACGAAGTCTTGATGGCGAAGAGCGAAAATGCCAGCGTAGCCAGATTGCCGGACTCCCGATCCGGAACATCGATGCGATTCTCTCCGCTGACCTGGTCTTCAACGCGCCGTTCGTTGAAGCGAATTCCAAGGTTCAGGCTGCGTTCCACCGCATCCCACGCGCCTTCGCGGTCAACTCGAAAGTAGTGCCAATTGGCTCGTGGAAATGCGCGGGGAGCATCGCCGACGGGGATGATTCGCACACCACGTCGCCCACCGCTGTAAATCTTGTCCACGTCTTCTGCGCTGCCCACCTTCATCCCGAGTTCTCGTTCCGACAGCAACTCTGCCACCCGTCCGGAACCAATTTCAGCTTCAACACCGATGTAGAAGGCCCATGAGGATTCCAGCCACGCTGACTTCAGCCGCACCGTCATCTGAAATCCTTCTGACGCAAATGGAATCCGTTCGTAGTCGGCCTCCGCATCCGGTTCGATATCCAGAAGTTCACGTAGTTTCGCGAAACATGGAGCGTTGTTGTCATGGTCGTAGTACGGGAGATTCGGAAGACGTCGTGCCTTTCGAAAAATGGCAAGGCTACCCACGGCCCGGCACAGTTCCAGATAAATCACGAATGGATGGACTCCTGGCGTAAACGGAAAATGGGCCAGGCCTCCCTGTGCTGTATTCACTGCGTGCAGGTGCAGGATTCGCTCAAAGTCTTCCTTGCGGCCGCTCGCAAAAGCAACTCCACGATCGATCATCTGCCTTGCGAGCTGTTCGGCAGTTGCTCCAAGACGGTCATAAACGGACCTGACAAAGGTTTCCAGAGCCGGCCATGCTTCCTTGACCAGCAGGGGGGGGAAGTAATCCGGATCGATTTGCGGCGGAGCCTCTGCCGTTGTGCCCAATTGCAATTGCATGATTGGAATTGCGTCATAGCCGCGGGTTGCCTCATCCCCGATCAG
>JBDONA010000819.1:0-14436 GCA_039831575.1 Fuerstiella sp.
AATACTTCTTCATGCAACAAGGTCTCGACGGCCACGCCGTATTTCGAGATTCAAGGGAGTTTGAGACGGCGTTTGCGTTGGAATATTCCGAACAAACAGAGGTTGACGGGACAAAATATTGACACCTGTATTCTCTGTGACACTGGTCACGGAACGAAGAAACCATTGACGACCGTGACTAAGAAATAAGACAACACTGCCAGTTGTATTTCCGTCTGTTGGTCGGTCTGCATCACTTGTTGCTTCCTGACGCACAGATGTTCGGATGCCGGCAACAGAGTCTCCAATGCCTTCATGGCCCTGGGCAGCAGTTGCGGCCCGGAAACTGTTGAACGGGTCGGCAACGGACTGCTCTCTCTTTGCTTCGGCGTGAGTCTCGCCGCCACCCTGCGATTGTCGACACTCATCGAGCGTATCAGAAACTCAAGCGACCTGTCGGACGCTCGGCCCGGCGGCCGTGAGAAATGCGGACCGACGCGTCCCATTGACTCAACGGTTGTCACGATTCTTATCGCAACACGATTGCGATGTTGCTCTATGAGTGATTAAGACGCGGTTTTTAGTGTATTATCATGCCCGGCAATGTGAGTGATTCACAGGTTTGATAATTGCTCAAAACGAGTCCGGGAGAAAACGAATGAATACGAAGTGCGTCGTCCTGTTCACGATTTTGCTGCTGCCGTTGCACGTGGAGGCCGCTGTCAAAGTTGTCAGCGTGTTCAGCGATCATATGGTGTTGCAGCGAGATGCGACCGTCGCAATCTGGGGAGAGGCAGACCCCAACCAGACCATTACCGTTAAGTTTGCCGACCAGGTCGCATCGGCCAGAGCCAATCAGGATGGTAACTGGCGCATTGAACTAAGTCCGCTGGATGCTTCCACAGAAGCCCGGACATTGACGATTGAAGCGGACGGTGAAAATCGCAGCACGGTCTACAAGGATGTGCTGGTCGGTGATGTCTGGGTTGGTTCCGGGCAGTCCAACATGGCAGGACGAGTTGCGTCCTACGCAAAGAAAGACGAGACGCTCGCGGCACTGGTCAAACAGGCTCCGTTTCCAAACATCCGATTGATGTTGAGTGGGCCGAACCTCAGTTGGAGCGCAGCGACCCCACAGGCAGTCGCCAGTTTCTCTGCGATTCATTTCGCGTTTGGCCAGCGACTGCAACACGAGCTTGACGTTCCCATCGGCTTGATCGTCGGAGCGGTCGGCGGCACACCTTCCGGATCGTGGATTCCGTCGACAACGTATGCCGACAGCGAAAAATGCAAAGCGGCCGTTGCTCAGTTTGCCAAAACCTATGACCGAAAGGCGGTCATGCGACAGTACGAAGCCAAGCTGGCCGTGTGGAAAAAGCAGGCCGCCGCGGCCAGGGCAAAGGACGAAAAACCGCGGGGCCGTAGACCGTCGACACCGTACCAGCCAGGTGAGTCGAGCCGCGGAAAGATCGGTGGACTCTATGAGCGATTTATCGAACCTGTGGTCGGATATCGCATCCGCGGCGTCCTGTGGGATCAGGGCGAGGGGCGTACCGGCGTGGTCGGTGTCGATCAACATACGATGATGAGTGAATTGTTCCGCGGTTGGCGCGAAGCGTGGGGGCAAGGTGATTTTCCATTTGTCTTTGTGCAGAAACCAAGCGGCGGTGGTTTTGCGTTTTCCAATGACAACCCGATTACGCGTAACGGCGATCCGTTCGTCGCACAGCTTCCTGACATTGCAAAGCTGGGCTCCGGTGACCAGCGTTTTCTTTATGTGCGATTGATGCACGACAATTCCAACACCTGGATGGTGCCAGCCAGTGATCTGGGATCCGGTATTCATCCGACGAACAAATGGGGATACGGGAATCGTGCAGCAGAGGTTGCACTGAGTCAGGTCTACAGGACCGGGGTGCAGGCCTACGGTCCAACCTACCGGTCGCATAAACTCGATGGCAGCAAAGTCGTCATCCGATTCGAACACGTTGGTAAGGGACTTATGGCAGCAGGCAACAGCAAGCTGCAGGGCTTCGCTTTGACCGGCGATGACGGACAATGGCACTGGGCCGAAGGCACGATCGACGGCGACACTGTCGTCGCCTGGTCGGAGAACGTGCCCCAACCAACACGCATCCGCTACGCCTATGCCCCGAAACGACAGTGGGCCAACCTGTTCAATAAGGACGGCCTGCCAGCACTCGCGTTTGAAGCGGGGAAGTGACCCGGCACAGGAGATCAGGGAATTGAATCGCAACTCGTCCGCGTTGGTTGGCATCGGACAGGCAAAAGGGGGGCAGCTCAATACGAGAATTGAGCTGCCCCCTTTGTTGCTTTGTTGTATGAAGATAACGACGCATCTCAGGTAACCTCGGTGGCATTGTGATACGCCTGCCTGAATTCCCCTTTTTCGAGGCCGATTATGCGCTGCGAATAATTCTTCACGATCAGGGCTTGATTAGTCCGATAAACTCAACATGATAACTATTACCTTAGTTAACTAGTGTAGTGAGGAGGGTATTGTGAAGATCGATCCGGGAAGTCACATTCCGATCTATTTGCAGATTGCGGATGGTATCCGCGACGCAGTCGCAGCCGGGGTCTACCTTCCCGGTGAATCAATTCCCTCGCTGAATGCCATGTCCATTCAGGTTCAGGTGAACGCGAACACGGTCCAGAAAGCTTACGACGAGCTGGCCCGGGAGGGCCTGATCTACTCCCAGCGTGGCAAGGGGCTATTTGTTGCCGAACAGGGGAAAACGTCTGCGAAGACGAGCGCCCAGCAGTCGGTACAACGCGCATTTCTGGACGGCATTCGAGCCGCGCGGGCGGCCGGCATTTCGGTCCGCGAAATACGTAGAGTTTTTACTGCCGCTCTGGACGCTTCGTCTGAAAAAGGAAACTGATACATGAATACGAACACCGCAAACCCCGGGACGGAATTCGCTATCGAATTGGACAGCGTTTCCAAACAGTACGACAGCACGCTGGCAGTTGACGACCTGTCAATCTCAATAAAACAGGGCAGCACGTTTGGTTTGATCGGTCCCAATGGAGCTGGAAAGAGCACGACGATCAAGATGCTGATGGGCCTGATCACGCCGAACGCGGGGACCGTCCGTGTATTGGGAAGAGACGTGGCCGACGAATCCGTCGAGATCAGACAGCGGGTGGGATACGTCCCTGAGTTGCACTTCATGGATCGCTGGATGCGTGTCGAAGAGGTCATAGGCTTCTGTCGCTCGGCATTCGCGACATGGAACGACGAAACCTGCCGCGAAATGCTCGACCGATTCGAGTTACCCGGCGAAAAGAAGGTCAAGCAATTGTCCAAAGGGATGCTGGTCAAGCTCTCGCTTGTGCTGGCCATTTCGCACGAGCCGGAAATGTTGGTCCTCGACGAGCCCATGGCGGGGCTGGACCCGTACGCGCGAGAAGAGTTTCTTGATGGTGTGCTACGGACAATCTGCGACAAGGGCCAAACCGTATTGCTTTCCACTCACTCGCTGGACGACATTCAGCGCGTCGCCGACACCGTGGGCTTCCTCTACAAAGGTCGACTGCTGGTGAATAGCAGCATTGATGAATTATTGGCCCGCACAAAGCGGCTTCGCGCCACGCTCACCAACGGCAGTCTACCGGACAACGTGCCTGCAGAAATCATCTACCAGCAGGTTGAGGGACGCGACTGGTCACTGACGGTCGCTGACTTCAATTCGGAAACAGTTCCGCAGATAAGCGGGCTAAATGGTGTCGACCACGTGGACGTGATCGATATCGGGCTGGAAGACCTGTTTAAGGATTTCGTCAAAGGACAAAGCAGCGATTCATGAGATGGCTTCTGTGGAGAGAGTATCGTCGGAATCGACTGATACTGGCAACAGCTGTCATTCTGATTCCGCTCCCGCACATCGTTGTCGCTTTAATCACGTGGCCAGCAGCCGAACGCGACTCCGCGTACTTTCACGCTTACCTCTTCAGCACCGTCTTGTCAGCAATGATTGTCGTGGAACTGGCAAGCAACTCGATTGCACCGGACCACGCGGATCGTTCCGTTCCTCTTTATCTCAATCGCCGTTGCCTGCTTCTGGTTCGGAAGCCGTCATTATCTTCGTGAAAACAAGCCATCTCAGATGCCAGTGTGGTTTCAAAAGCGACTGCATTGATGACTACGATTGCCCCGAGCAAAAACAAAACAGGAAGAATCTCTGACCCGCTCAGCGATGCATTGCGTTGGGCGATAAGACGCAAGCTGCAGAAGTCGATGCAACCTGCGCCAGTTGGAGCGACGGTGAATGCGCATCGATGTGGACACCGAATTGATTTGCATGTCGTATCTCGGCCCCCGGATTGTCAAAGGTGGCTAAGATTCGGTTCCGTTTTCATTGCTCGTTCACGCTGCGGTGTTCGCGACCTCGGTCTGGCGGACCGCACCGAGTTGTTGCAAACCAGGCAGAATTATTAACGTTCCGTTCCGAGTTGCTTTATGCATCGCCAGACCTACATCTTCGTATGAATTCCCACCCTGATAACGACTCACCGGCATTTGCCACCACACAGTGGAGTCTGGTAGTGGCGGCAGGCGCGGATGACGACAGCCGCAGTCTGGCCCGTCACGCTCTGGAGGAGCTTTGTCGAACCTACTGGTTCCCGCTATACGCTTTTGTTCGTCGTCGCGGTTACTCGGTCGCGGATGCCCAGGATCTGACTCAGGCGTTTTTTGTGAAGTTCCTCTCGCTGGATGGATTTGCGAGGGCAGATCGCGGTCGCGGACGATTCCGCTCCTATCTTTTGGGCGCCTTGAAGAACTTCCTCGCCAACGAGTGGGACTTGGTGAAAACTCAGAAACGCGGAGGTGATCTGAAGTTCCTTGCCTGGGATTCATTAAAACCTGAAGCCCGCTACACGCTGGAGCCGTCGACGGTCGTGGATCTGGGTCTGGAATTCGATCGCGGTTGGGCGCTGGAGACGTACGAACGTGCCACGGAACAACTCCGGTCAGACTGCAAGGCAAAAGGAAAGGGCGAGTTGTTTGATGCGCTAAAATCCTGTCTGTCGGGCGTGGAGCTCGATCGCGCAAAGATCGCAGAGCGTCTGGGCCTTAGCGATGGGGCGGTCAAGGTCTCCATTCACCGCCTAAGGCAGCGTTTTCGGGAGATCCTGCGGGCTGAAATCGGGCAAACCGTTGCCGAGCCGGGGGACGTCGATGACGAGATGCGGCACCTGGTGGCCGCACTTCGTGCAAAATAGTATCACAATTTCTGTAACCGGAGTCGGGGAATCCTTTAGGTAAACAGTGAGACCCTTGAAAGGACTCCCAGTATGAACACTTCGGAACAGAAGCAGTGCCCCAATTGCGGAACGCCGCTGCCGCAAACTTCCAGCGAAGAGCTATGTCCCGCCTGCGCCATGTCCGGTGCGCTGAAGGCCGCATTCGAACCGACCGAGATCCTGCCGACGCAGATCGGCGGATCAGAGTATTCGGATGACGGGGCCATATCCGCCCCGTCAGCCTTGATCTTTGCAAAGTCGACGTCGGCCGCCGTCAGCCGCACCAGCAGCGGGAAGTCCGTCAGGTTTTCCGCACTGGCCGTGTTGTCGAAGGTGATTCTTTTTCGATTCTGCCAGTCCGTATCCCACCAATCCGTGGCGGTGACATTAACCGTCCCGTCACTTTTGCTGAGCGTGGTGTTGGCCGTGATGAGGACTAACGGCGTAGCGTCTGTGTCCGTACTGCCACTTTCCGTCAGATTGACGTAGAAGATGTTGTCGTTGGCGATACCGGTGGAATAGCCGGTCACCGTGTAGCCAACAACGGACGTCGTCAGACCGCTGAAGTCATCATCCAGATTTTCGTCCATCGTGATTTTGATCTGGTCGATCTGCCCATCGCCATCCACATCCATCGTCTCGCTGGCTGTGATGATCGGTGACGGAGGAGCCGCCTGAATAGAAACAGCGGCGACCGACCATTTGTCATTAACGACGGTCCAGGAAGTTGTCACCGACGCGGCACCCGCTTCGACCGTTCCACTGCTGTTACTCTGCCCAATCGTGATATCAAAGTACTCAGTCTGACCAGCGCCCGGTGTCGAGGCCGAGCCGAGATGCGAATCTACGACACCAAACATCAGATCGTCGTTCGCTGACGTCACTGTCGTCGATGCTGTGCTCGAATCACCTGATGAGCCTGTGAAATTCAGCAGCGGTGTCACCTGATCAACTTCGGTAAACGTCATCACGCCAACAGTCACGCCCTTATGCAACGTTCCCGTCAGACTCACGACCACATCGTGCGTTCCCGTGTCCGGGGCAACCAGCGACCAGATCTCGGAACGAGAATGATTACCCGTGTCCTGGACACCGACCAGCGACAGGTTCACTCCGTTGTAAGTGATCGAGGACACACTGTCACCGTGAGGATCCATGGTGACGCTGACCAGCATCAGGCGGTTCGTCCCGGACGTCGTGTGAGAGACCGTCTTGCTCGCCTGGTCGAGAGTCGTTCCATTTGAACTCGCGTCGACCGCGACATTCAGCACGTGACTCCAGCTCTGCTGAAAGTCTGTCGTGAATGCAACCTGCGTCTCGATGATCCCTGCCTGGTATTCCAGTTCCCAGTCGCCACCAAGTGATTCATGTCCGGTCAGGTCATCGCTGTTCGTCTCGGCAGCGATCTGATTCATCAACGACTGACCATCTTCCGTCGCTGCCAGATCACAGCCGTAAAACAGCAGGTCGGCCTGATCCGACATCGAATATTGCCATGCGTTAATGGCCGACCGATAAGTATCCAGGTTGTCCAGGGACAACCTCGTTGCCCCCAGCTGCACCTGGCCATCACCGCCGTGGGAAACAATGTGGATCCCGTCAATGTCCTTGTAGTTCAGCAGTGCGGACGTGATCTGAGCAATGCCGTCCTGCTGCGAATCCAGCACGACGACTTCCAGAGTTCGACTTTCGTCGGACGCACTCTGTGACTGAAGATCCGCAATCATCTGGTCCAGATCGCTGATGGAGTTGTCAAGAAAGACCAGTTCCAGCGTCTGTGTGGCTGCTGCGCTGTCCGCTGTTGCTGTATTTGAAGATTGCTCGGGCAGCACAGAGTCGGCGACCACATCCAGCAGCTGCTGATCACTCAGCTGAAGTGTCACCGAGTCGGGAGCTGGGGCCTCAGCCACAACCACCAGCGGGGAAGCGCTCATCAGAACGCGTTCTTCCAGCTGAGTCACTTCCAGGGGACGGGATGACCAGTCGTCCTGGGTCGTCATCGCCCTGCGCGTTTCATACAAACTCTGCGCCAGCAGCAGTCGAGCTTGTCTTATGAAATTGTGCAGTGACATACAGTGCCCCGGACGAGAATCCAACTGGTAGAAGATTGCCGACGCGTAGTGCGGAAACAATATCCCCTGTGGGTATCTAGCTCGGGACGGGGATACCCTTCTGGGCTCTGAGGGATTTCGAGCAGCAGGTAGGGAAAATAGGCAGCTCGACCTGGCCGGTTGTACGGATCGTGTCGGTACAGAATCAGCCGAAACGTGCGAAACGTCGAAAGGCGAGTTGCTTTGGGGACGTCAGAAAATGTGCTGCGCTGCGATTTTGGGTCGCAATTTGCCCCAACAGGGCTACCCGACCGTGGTGGGTGGCCCAGGGTGCTCGCAACCTTTGGGTGCCGCAGGTACAGCAGGCTCCAATGGCCGCACCACATTCGTAGGTGCAACAATTCGGTGACGCCTCTTAAACCTCGATTTGCCAGCCGTCGCGGTACTCACGCTGAATCAAAGGCTGCAGATCCGCGCGACCTTTGATCTGCATCTTGTCAGCGTCCCACTCCAGACACGTGTCGGGCACTCGCTGGGCAATGACGCCCAATAACACCGTTTCTGTCAACGGCCCGGAATGCCCGAACCACGACTGGCTCTGTTCAACCTTTCCGGTGATCGCGTCCATCCACTCGCCGTAGTTATCACCCCCGGCTCGGTGAATCGTCTGCTCCGGTTCCTCCAGGCGATCCAGAACGCTGGACGGCTTGACCAGCCATTTGTTGCGACTGCGATGGAAGAACAGTTTTCCCTGTTCACCAATCACGACGCTGCCAAAATCTTTAAAGCTCTCTCCGTCCAGCACGTCTTCCGACGGGTGGTTGTAGTCGTTGCCATCCTTGACCAGCTGCCAGCCTTCACGATCAAAACCAGCGTTGATGTAGCCGTCGTACCAGTTGAATTTGAATCCGTCCTTCGCTGAATACTGATTGGCCCCGAATTCCCAGGTGATCTTCGAATTGATCGGCGGCGAAAGTTCAGTGGCGCCGTTTTGTTCTGCCTGAACACTGACCGGAGTGGCGGGCATCATCGCCCAGTGCCCCATGTCCATGATGTGGCAGGCCATATCGCCGAGCGCACCGGTTCCGTAATTCCACCAGCCCCGCCACGCAAACGGCGCGATCTTTGAGCTGTAATCAACCCACGGTGCGGGACCAACCCACTGCTCCCAGTTCATACCCGCCGGAATGTCCTCCTGTGGTGGTGGCGAGGAAAATCCCTGCGGCCAGATGGGACGATTTGTCCATGCATGAATCTCCTTCACTTGGCCCACGATCCCCGCCCGAATCAGCTCCACGCAACGCCGCATGTGATCGTTCGCATGGGCCTGATTGCCCATCTGCGTTTTGACGCCCGTCTGTCGCGCGGTTTTCGCCAGCGTGCGGGCTTCCCGGATGCTGTGTGTCAGCGGTTTCTGACAGTAGACATGTTTGCCGGTCTGCATCGCCATTGTCGATGCGTGAAAATGATGATGATCAGGAGTCGACACGGTCACGGCATCGATCTTGTCGCCCAGTTCCGAAAACATCTCGCGGTAGTCCGAAAAGTACCGAGCATCCGGGAAGGTGCTGCGAACTTCGGCCATTGACCGCAATCGCTTGTCGTCGATGGTTTTCAGCTTTGTCGCGTCGACGATGTCCACCAGTGCTGCGACGTGAAAGCCGGCGTCGCGCGACTGAACGATATCAGTGCGGCCTTTGCCTCCCGCTCCGATTCCCGCCAACGCAGGCTTTTCCATCTTGCCGAACGCATGAGCCGGTATGAAAGTGGCTCCAAACTGCGTGGCAAAGGCTGCGGCACCAGCGGTCTTGATAAACTTGCGGCGAGAACCCTGCTGTGCTGACTTCGGACGGATGTTTTCGTTGTGTGACATATCTACCGTTCTCCGGGTACGTCTGGTGGCAAACTTGAGCATCGATATTATGGCGTTCCCATCACAGAAATCCAACGAGTGATGTAGTAATGTAGGCCGGATCCAGGAGCGCAGCGACGCCGCTCCGGCATCGGAAAGAACGACAACGTCAGCGCACACCGCCGTTGCCGGCCGGGTGGCCGGAGGCTGGACTGAGCCTGCAAAGGAAGCCCCGGAGTTTCGCTGGTGCCTCGCTCCAACCACCAGCCACCCTCTCAGTCTCACATCATTCCGTGACTGTCCCCGTTCACTGAAAAATGGCCGCAGACTCGCACGACAACGTGCCGGCATGCTAACCTGCCTACCCCGATTCCACCTGTATTCCCGCCCAAAGGTCCCTCCATGCTTCGCTGCGTCGTCGTTCCCTCCATGCTTCTTGTCGTGTCGTCAGCCGTTTTTGCCCAACCGTCGACCGAATTTTCGACTGCCGTCAAGAAACTGCCGAGCGCCGAAAAAGCAATCGAACTCTTCAACGGTACAGATCTGACGGGATGGCAGGGCGACCCGAGTCGCTGGTCAGTTGTCGACGGCGTAATCCGCGGGGCCAATGACGACACCGTGCCCAGCAGCACGTATCTGTTCACCGACAAAAGCTACCGCAACTTTCGGCTGTTGCTGGAGGTGAAGCAGACGATCGGTCCGAAATACTCCACGATGCACTCAGCCGTTTGTGCTCTGGGAGAACGGTTTACGGACAAAGGCGACAACAACCACGGTTTCAAAGGGCCGCTGCTGATGTTCAGCCACGACTGGGGCATCTGGGACGCGTATCGTCGCAACCGAGTTGTTGATCGTGGGCCTGGTCCGAAGGTCGAAAAGAAGGGCCAGTGGAACCTGATCGAAATCCTGGTCATCGGTAATCGGATTCGCTTTGCCGCCAACGGCACACAGATTTTCGACTTTACTGACCAGCCGGAAATGCTTCAGACATCACCGATTGGATTGCAACTGCACAGCAACGGCAAACCTCAGGAGCACCAGTTCCGAGGTCTCATCCTGACGGAAAACCCGGAAGATCGTCTGGTGACGACGAAGCCCGTGTACACACAGCTGCCGGAAGTTCAGGACTCGGTTGAGCGAGGGGCGCAGCAAGCAACTCCTCCAGCAGAAAACAAGGTGGCGATTTCGGACGCAGACTTCAACAGCGGACCGAATGCCAAATGGATCTGGGGCGAAGACAACAATAAGGACTACATTCTACAAACGACGTTTCAGGCAGCGAACGCGAAGTCCGCTGTGCTGAAAGCGTCCAGCGACAACGTTGGAACCGTCTTTGTCAATGGTAAGCAGGTGACCACCAGCACAGCGTGGGAGCAACCGATGTCGGCCGATGTGACAAAACATATCTTCGACGGAAAAAATACGATCATCGCGAAAGTGGCCAACCGCGGCGGCATTGCCGCCTTCGTCCTGAAGCTGGCGTTGCGGGACGACGACGGAAACGTGACTCACGTCGTGACGGACGGAAACTGGACGATTGCGACAAAGAATCTGGACAACAGTCGCAAGGTGTCGTTGCGAGGCAACTACGGCGACGCTCCGTGGGGCAGTGTATTCTCCGCGTCCGCCAGCTATTCCGGTCGGGTTCCGCGTGGCGTATTTGAAGTCCTGCCGGGTTTTCAGGTCGAAAAACTGTTTACCGTGCCGAAGGAAGAACTCGGTTCGTGGGTCTGCATCGCGTTTGACAACAAAGGCCGACTGCTGGCCAGTGATCAAGGCAACAAGGGCATCTGTCGCATCACGTTGCCACCAACGCCATCCCTTCTTTCCACGGGAGGAGAAGGTGGCCGCAGACCGGATGAGGGGGGGTCACCTCGTAGCGCTACCATCGTTGAGCCACTGGACTTCTCAAATTGCGAGTTCCAGCCCACCGGTGCTCAGGGCATGTTGTATGCCTTCGACAGTTTGTACTTTTCTATCAACGGAAGCCCCGGCAGCGGGTTGTACCGCGCCAAAGACCTGGATGGTGACGACCAGTTTGACGAATGTGTCAAGCTGAAGGACTTTCGCGGCGGTGGCGAACACGGCCCGCATTCGCTGCGGCTTTCTCCGGACGGGAAACGCATCTTTGTGATCGCGGGCAATCACACCGATCCACCGTTTAAGGCGGGTGACGAACGGACGGACAAAAACTACAGCAGTCGTATTCCCACCAACTGGGGCGAGGACCTGCTGCTGCCTCGCATGTGGGACGCCAACGGACACGCACGCGGCAAGCTGGCTCCCGGTGGCTGGATTGCCAGCACGGATCCCGACGGTAAGACGTGGGAAATCTGGAGCATTGGGTACCGCAATCCCTACGACATGGCCTTCAATGCCGATGGTGAACTGTTCGCGTACGACGCCGACATGGAATGGGATTTTGGCGCACCATGGTATCGCCCTACTCGAGTGGTGCATGCGACCAGCGGCAGCGAGTTCGGCTGGCGCAGCGGGACCGGCAAGTGGCCAACGTACTATATGGACAGCCTGCCGCCACTGGTCAATATTGGGCCCGGTTCACCCGTCGGGGTGGATTTTGGCTACGGCCTGAAGTTCCCGGCAAAGTATCAGAAAGCGTTGTACATCTGCGACTGGACCTTTGGCACGATATACGCGATTCATACGCAACCGGATAAAAGTACATACACAGCGACGAAAGAAGAATTTGTTTCACGAAGTCCATTGCCACTGACGGATGTTGCGGCAGGTCCGGATGGCGCACTGTATTTTTCCGTCGGCGGTCGCGGAACACAGTCAGAGTTGTATCGAGTGACGTATGTTGGAAACGAACGCACGGAGCCGACAGTTCTGAAGAACGAATCATTTGCTGGTGAGCGAAAACTGAGGCACTTCGCCGAACAGTATCACAGGCCCGATGTCACGATCAACGAAGTTGTGGCCGGTTATTACCAGGCACTTGCGGACGGACTGCCGACGAAGAAACTGAATTTGCGTTCGGACCGCGCGCTGGCGTCCGCAGTACGTCGAGTGATTCAGACCGAAGCGGTCGCATCTCATGTGATTCAGTTTCTGGAGAAGCCGCAGCAGGATATTGATGCTGTTCTGGAAGTCGTGACAGCGATGGCCCGCGGTGCGGAACAAACCGGACTGGAGTCAGCTGCGGTGAAAGCAACGTCTGTCAAGGCGTTACATGACATTGAGTTCGCGGGTCTGTCAACATCACAACAACTTAATTATCTGCGATCTCTGTCACTGGTATTTCTGCGTCTGGGCTATGCATCTGATGAAGACCAGACGAAGTTTCTGCCAAAACTGGACGATCACTTCCCGTCAACTGACGGCAACCTGAATCGCGAACTCTGCCAGATGCTGGTCTACCTGAAGTCGCCAACGGTCGTCGCCAGAACAATCGAACTGATGAATCAGGAACCACAGCGCCAGGACATCGACATGACGGACCTGCTGGCTCGCAACGCCGGATACGGCAAAGCCATCCATGCGATGATCGCCAATCAGCCGGACAAAGATCAGGTGTGGTATGCGTTCTGTCTGCGAGTCGCCAAAACCGGCTGGACACCGGAATCGCGAGCCGATTATTTCCGCTGGTTTGCGAAGGCTCAAAAATGGTCTGGTGGTAACAGCTTCGTGAAATTTCTGCAGAACATCAGTGACGAAGCGTATGCCACAACCACCGAAAACGAACGCGTCATGCTGGAAGCGATGGGAGCTCGCACACCATTTACAGTTCCTGAGTTGCCGAAACCGGCCGGTCCCGGCAAGGACTGGAGTCTGGGCGAAGTACGAACTCTGGCACAGGTCGGTCTGACGAATCGCAGCTTCGCCAACGGACAGAAAATGTTCGCAGCCACTCGCTGCATTCTGTGCCATCGCTTTGCCGGAGACGGCGGGGCCACCGGCCCGGACCTGACTCAACTGGCCGGTCGCTTCAAGATTGATGCACTGACCGAAGCGATCCTGGATCCGAGTAAAGTCATCAGTGATCAGTACAAAGCCAGCACCGTCGTCACGACGGCCGGAAAGTCGGTCAGCGGTCGCATCGTCTCTGAGAACGACGAACAGATCAGCGTGTTGACGGATCCGGAAGACAGCACCAAAATCGTGGATATCAGGAAAGACGACATCGACGAAATCCTTGCGTCAACGACATCGATCATGCCGGGCAACCTGTTGAAGCCCCTGAACCGCGAAGAAGTCCTGGATCTGTTGGCCTACCTGTTGTCCCGCGGTGACGAGAAGAACGAGATGTTTCGGAAATAGACGCGCCGCAACAGAAGAAACGGCACGGCCTCATCAAGAGGCCCGCGATCGCACTGTGCAAATCGACTATCACGAGGCGGCGGTTCAGTCAAAATCGTCGTCGTCGTTGTGCGAGGAATCAGGAAAATCGTCGGTGAATAATTCGATGCCTGAGTCACGTGAGCCGAACGAATCATGATCGTTGTCGAACGTGTCGCCACCAAATGTACCCGACTGATTTCCCCATGTGTCAGCCGCAGAACCTGCAAAGACACGTTTGACGACCACTCCCACGACCATCAGGCTGCCGACTGCCAGAAAGATCAGCCCGATGCCAAACAACAGGTAACTGCTGAAAAACGCGCCTGGTTGCGGCACAGATTCGCTCGGATCGTCGGGTGAATAATAGACGGTAACCTTTTTGCCGACGGAATATTCCCTGACGACGGACTGCATATCTGACCTGTCGCTCGTCGAGTATCCACCGCCAAACCAGACTCGGTCAGATTCAAATTCACCGCCATCCAGCGTGTACTCATAGACGACCAGCGCCTTGTACATAGTCTCACCTTCATTGTCGCGGTGTCGTTCCAGTTCGGATTCAATGACCTTGCCGTCGGTTGTGGGCCAATCCGTGCTGGCCTTAGCTTTGTCCAGAATGGGTTTACCAAAACCAAAACCGGCCACTCCTCCGGCGACGGAAAACACAGTGCCCAGAATCAATAAGACAATCGTGCCGGTTTTTTTGGAGGCCATCATCCTTCTCTCTCGTCAGTCGCCAAACATGTCTTCCAGGACACATGGGTGCAGTAACGACGCAGCGTCAATAAAAACTGATCGTGCCCGCCGCAGAACATCGAATTCAGATTGCCAGCACGCTAAGAAAATCATAGTCGATGTCGCCGGTGAATCCGACCAGCCACCCGCTATTGTCTCGCCACGCCTGGTCGTCGCGTTGCCTTCTGACAACGGAGCCTCCGGCGTGCACAAACACGGCTTCATCATCCCAGCGAGCAGCCCACG
>JBDONA010000119.1:0-3213 GCA_039831575.1 Fuerstiella sp.
TGGCGACAATGACGTTATCGTTCCCCTGCGGCACGCCAGCAAATTGCATGAACGGCTGAAGTCTGTCGGAGGTACTACGGAACTTCTTGTTGTCAAAGGCGCCAACCACGGGGTCGCCGGGGCTGGTGAACGCGTCAGTCAGCGCGCCGTCGCCTTTGTTCGTGAACATTTGAAAATCGATCAGGACGGCGGCGAGTAGACGTGGTGCAATTTAGGCGTTCACCTTTGCCTGAGAAAACATGCCCTCTCACTTTCGGAATAGACTCACGCGGCTGCTGGTCGGCGAATATCTCGGCCTGCTGGCTGTGCTGGCGCTGTTGGTCGCATTCTTTGGCACACAGACGCCGTACTTTTTCACTGTTCCCACGCTGACCGCCATTGTAAACCAGATTCCGGCGCTAACGCTGGTCGCTGTGGGAATGACTTTCGTCCTGATCACGGGTGGTATCGATCTAGCCGTCGGATCCGTGTTGGCATGCAGTGCCTCGGTGCTGGGCGTGCTGATGGTGGAACACGGCGTTTCGCTCTGGATGGCAGTCCCCGCAACCATTCTGGCTGGTGCCTGCTGTGGCCTGATCAGCGGTGCGGTGAGTGTTTTAGCTGGAATTCCGTCGTTCATCGTAAGTCTGGGCGTGCTGCAGATCACACGTGGGCTGGCCTATCTGCTGACCGATTCAACGTCCATTTACGTCGATCAGTCTACCGGCATTCAATTCATCGGCGGACGTATCGCGGGCTTCGGCGTTTCGCCGGCCTTCCTGTTCGCATTCAGCGTCGTCCTGGTTTCACAGTTTGCACTGCATCGCACTTTGTTTGGCCGCTACTGCATGGCGATCGGCTTTAACGAAACGGTCGTCCGCCTGAGCGGCGTGAATACTGCCCGGATACGAATCGGTGCGTTTGTCCTGTGCGGGGCACTAGCAGCAGCCGCGGGCATCGTGGAAACGTCGCGGCTGTCAGCCGTAGATCCGAATGCTGCGATTGGATTTGAATTGTCAGCGATCGCGGCTGCAGTCATCGGCGGCACAAGCCTGATGGGTGGCCGAGGGTCGATGACAAACACGTTTCTTGGCGTGCTGATCATCGCCGTGCTGCAAACCGGGCTGATCCAGATGGGAGTCAGCGAAGGGGCGAAATACATCACCACCGGCTGCGTCATCGTGGTGGCCGTGCTGCTTGATGCGTCGCGGACAAAATTCAGCGGTGTAATGCGGCACTTCTTCGGTGACTAGCGCAGTTTACTTATTGGCGTGGACGATACTGGCTCGTGGGAGTAACAAAACTGCTATTGAAAAACGCTCTTCGCGGCCACAAGTCAGCGTGAAACGCTGTTTTTCACGCGGTGAGGCACAGTACGTCACTTGCCGATGCAGAAGTTGCTGAAGATGTGGTCAAGGATGTCGTCTGTGTAGACTTCGCCAAGCACCACGCGAAGCTGATGCAATGCATCACGTAGCTCCAGGGCAATGACCTCGTCCCCAACATTCGCTTCGGCTGCGGAAATTGCTGTTTGAATGGCGTTGGTCGCACCAACAAGACTCGCGCGACACCGCACCGAAGTGGACGAAAGCAATTCCGACCGCGACGAGCGTTCACAGGCCAACCGCCGCTGAAGTTCTTCGATCAATGGCTGTACACCATCGCCTGTCTGAGCACTCACGCGTTGACTGTCCTGAAGTTCTGCCGCCAGAGCGGGGCCTTCGGTCCTGCTGAGGTCGCAACGAGTCATGACGTCCAGCAGACTGATGCCGGAGGCATTGGCTTCTGCCCGCAGGCGGACGTTCCGGGCGGTGCCGGATTCGTCCAGATCAGCCGCCGTACACCACAGAATCAGGTCACTCACCGCCAATTGTTCTGACCGCAGATTCTGAGCGTGCTGCATGATGAGATCAGCTGCGGTTTCCCATCCCGCGGTGTCAATCAATTCAACATCCATGCCTCCAATGCGGATGACGCTGGTGAGATAGTCTCGAGTGGTTCCGGGTGCCGACGAAACGATGGCTCGCCCTGTGCCAATCAGGCGATTGAAGAGAGTGCTCTTGCCCGCATTGGGCAAACCGGCCAGCACAATTCTCCGTCGGTATCCCGAGGGGAGTCTGGCCGCAGAGTCATCCGTCAATTGCTGCAGTCGGTTAATACATCCCGCCAGTCGGTCGCAGATCTGCTGCTTTGTAATGAATTCAATGTCTTCTTCGACAAAATCAAGCCCGGCCTCCAGATCCCCCAGCAGCGAAAGAATCTCAGAACGCACGTCAACCAGTTTGGAAGTCACGCCACCGCCGAGTTGTGTTAACGCGACCTGCAGTTCTTCGTGATCGGCGGCATCAATAACCCCCAGTACAGCCTCCGCCTGCACCAGATCTATCTTTCCCGCCATGAAGGCCCGAAAAGTGAACTCACCACGATCTGCTGACCGCGCACCACATTCAAGGATTCGCTCCAGTGTCGCGTCCAGCAATGGCGGCGAGCCAATCGTGTGGAACTCGGCCATCGGCTGACCGGTATAGCTGCGGGAAGTCGGCCAGAACATCAACGCCGACGGCAGTGAAGTGCTCAACGATGGTATCAGCAATGTTCCCACAACGCGTGTGGGCAGACGACTGCTCTGCCAGTCGCTGGCATCCTCGTCTGCACGAAACAGTTGTCCGGCAATGCCGGCAGCGTCGCCGCCACTGACTCGAATGATTCCTCGTTCGGCCGGGTCGGGCGGCGAAGCAATTGCGGCAATCGTATCCTGCAGGTCCAGCGGCATGTTGATAACGTGTCAACGAGTGGGTCGGGAGTCTTTTCCGGAGGATAAGGTGCCCTGCGTTCGCTGTACTTTCAGCCGAAAAAAACTCCCGACCCCTTTAAGTACAATCAACGGCCTTTTTTCTTCTTGCCCTTCGACTGCTTTTCTTTAGTCTTCTCGGCCTGTTTCTGCGCTTCTTCTGCCGCCGCCATCAACTTCTGGAAGAAGCCCTGTTTCTTCTCTTTCGCAGGCGCTTTCCCTTGCGCACCGTCCTTCTTCGACCCATTCTTCTTCGGTCCGGTATCTTTCGCTTCGACTTCCTTCACCGTGACGGACGGCTCGGTATCAGCTGCCGTCGTTTTGCTGGTCTTTCCGAGCAACATACGTTCGGCAATGCCCCACATACTTGAGGCGATGAAGTACAGACACAGTCCTGCGGGCATGTGCCAGAACATGAACCCAAAGAACAGCGTCATATAGTT
>JBDONA010000477.1:0-3211 GCA_039831575.1 Fuerstiella sp.
TGGCAGCGGTGCTGTATGGTGTCGGTGCTCATCTTGACAAACACCCGGAATTGCTGTTCCTGTTGCGGGGTGTCGATCACACTGAGTTGGTCAGCGAAGCCGTGTCCGAAGGAAATCTGAGCAACGCTTTTGGCGAACCATCGTCTGACCTTGCCGGCGAAGATCTGGGGGCCATCTTCGGCATCGAAATTGACACGACAACCGGATCCAGCTCAAAAAAGGCTGCCGCGCGGAAAAGAACGTCGACAGCAAAAAGGGACGCTGGCAAAAAATCTGACACGAAGGCCAAAGCCACGGGGAACGTGAAAAAGGCGGCCGTAAAGAAAAAAGTGAAATCAAAGTCAGTCGAGAGTCCGCCGGCCAGGAAGAAACCGGCAAAGACAAAAAAAGCGGCGGCGAAACCGTCTGCAAAGAAGAAGACGGCCAAGAAAAAGAAAACGGCAACAACCGACGTGGCGACAGAAAAGCCAGCGACAGGAAAAAAATCCGCTGCCAAAAAGGTCGCTCGAAAGAAATCCGGCAAGAAGAAAGTCGCCAGGAAGGCGAGATAAACCTATCGGATTCCTCCGTGTTCAGAACTGGCCTCAGCAAAAGAACGGCACATTTCAGATCATGCTGCGACGAATTATTCTTGAAAACTTTATGTCGCACGCGCGGACCGAGATCGATCTGGCGGACGGTCTGACGGTCTTGACCGGGCCGAATAACTGCGGCAAATCCGCCGTGGTGGCAGCGCTGCAGATTCTGGCGACCAATTCACGCTCAACCCACGTGATGCGTCACGGTGAAAAATGCTGTCGGATTACCGTTGAGACCGACGACGGACATACGATTTGCTGGGAACGAAAAAAGACGACCGTCAAGTACACGCTCGATGGCGAAGACATCCATCGAGTGGGCACTTCCGTTCCCGATTCACTGCACGATCTGCTCCGCCTGGATCGCGTCGAAGCAGAGACAGGGAAAAGCAAACACGAATACGACATCCATTTCGGCGAACAAAAAGCACCCGTTTTTCTGCTGGGCGAATCGGGCAGTCGGGCGGCTTCTTTCTTTGCTTCTTCCTCAGATGCGTCTCGGCTGGTTGAGATGCAGCACCGACATCGCCTGAAGCTACGGGACCAAAAAAGCGAAGCGAAACGCCTGAGGACTGAAGACGAGAAGAACGCGGTTCGCCTGAAGTCATTCGAACCGATCGATCAAATCGCCGACCGCATTACGGAGGCGGATTCGTCCCTGGAAACGATCCGCGCTGCTGAACGGCGGATTCACCTTTTGAAAAACCTCACCAGCGGACTGGATCGCAGCAGTACGGAATGCGAACGACTGCGAATACAACGCAGCACACTGGCACAACTCGACCAGGCGACGACGACTCCCGCCGATCTGGAACGCGCGAATCAGGCCGCCACGCAGTTGCGTTCCGCCGTGGTTGAGATGTCGGATCTCCAGCAGCGACGGCGAGATTGCGGAGCTCAGGTTGAAACTTTGGCGCCGCTGAAATCCGTGCCTGAACTGCACCAGGTTGACCGTATCCGCAGCCTCATTGAGGACCTGGCTTCGGGGACGCAGCGAAGAGATTCTGCCAACGAGGTGCTCGACTGCTGTTCCTCGGTCACTGCCCCTCCCGAATTGGAACCAGCTGATGCGTGCCGAAGGGCACTTGATCAACTCGCCGCCGTGTCGGCTCGCCAACGCCACTTCAATCGGGTCAGTCAGTCGTTGTCGGTTCTCGAATCAGCTCCGCGACTGAGTGACACGAACGGACTGCAGGCTGTTATTTCGAAGTTAGCTGACGGCCGGCGACGAAATCAAGCGACGAATTCTGTGCAGGCGGCATTCATTCATTTGCGAAAGCCACCAGACGAAATTCCCACAGATCGATTGTGCCAACTTGTCACTGAACTCACCTATCGGCAGACAGCGGTGGCGGGATCAAATGCCGGTGCGACAGCTCTGGCAAAGCTGACAACACCGGCCGAGCCGATCGACGTGAACAGCCTGACGGCAACGATTGAAAAGCTGAATCAGTGCCTCGGCGCTGTCGCGAAAGCTGCCGAAAATGTCGATGCGGCTCGGAAGAATACGGCTGATTGTGAAACGCAGATTCGACAGTTTGTCAAATCCAATCCCAAGTGTGCCACCTGCGGAGCCAGCATTGATCCGGAAACTCTGATGTCGACCGTCCCGGCACTTCATGATCATTCCGTGACATCGGTAACGGACGCAGATCAGGCCGCCGGGGGTGACCCATCATGAGCGATCACAGCACATCAATTGACGTTCGGGGATTGTTGTTCATCGGTGACCCGCACCTTGAGGCTCGGATTCCCGGGTTTCGCAAGGACGATTACCCGGACGTCGCCTTGCAGAAGTTTCGCTGGTGCCTGCAATATGCTCGTGAGCAGAAACTGCAGCCGATCCTGCTCGGAGACCTGTTCCAGCTGCCTCAGGATAATCCGAACTGGCTGCTGTCAGCCATCATTGAATCGATCGATGAGCCTCTGCCCGCGATCTACGGCAACCACGATGTTCGGGAAAACTCGCTGAAGCCGAACGATTCCATCCACATCCTGTTTGCCGGCGGACACCTGAAACACGTTTCCGCCGAATCTCCATGGATCGGCACAGTCGGCGGACGGCGGGTTGTGGTTGGCGGGACGACATGGGGTGACAGAATTCCAAAGGAATTTTCTGACGACGCAGGCGCAGCTGACCTGGTGGCCTGGATCACTCATCACGACATTTTCATTCCGGGATATGAAGAAGCCGGTCGGATTCGCCCGGGTGAGCTGCCCGGGATTGACTTGATCGTCAACGGACATATTCATCGGCGTCTGCAACCAGTGAGCAAAGGTGGCACACATTGGGTCACGGCAGGAAATATCACAAGGCGAGCACGCAGCGATGCGTCGCGTGAACACATACCAGCCGTGCCGTGCCTGATGCCGGCAGACAACAGTCCTTCTGACGATGTTGCGGACGCATTTGCGTTCGAATCACAAGGTGGGCACCGCTGGCAGATTCAATGGAAAACCGTGCCGCATGAACCCTTCGACGCTGTCTTTCATCCGGATGTCGAATCCGAAGAATCCGATGAAGGACGTGGTTCCGGATTCATCGCCGACCTGCGGCAACTGACGGCTCGTCGCACCGATTCCGGTGCCGGGCTAAACGAGTATCTGAAGCAACACCTGGATCAATTTGAAGC
>JBDONA010000458.1:0-14390 GCA_039831575.1 Fuerstiella sp.
GCTGCAGTTTCCGCTGTTGCTGCTGTTCCTGATTCCGGCCATCACTATGACCGTGTGGTCCGACGAACGAAAGCTGGGCACCGACGAACTGCTGTTCACCCTGCCTGCGACGGATGTTGAGATTCTGCTGGGCAAGTACCTGTCCGTCCTTGGCGTCTACACCGTGGCCATCGTATTTTCGTTGGTGAACGCGGTGTTTCTTGCATTTATGGGTGACCCCGATATCGGTCTGCTTGTTTCCAGCTATTGTGGCTACTGGCTGTCGGGAGCGGCATTGCTGTCGGTCGGGATGCTGGCGTCGGCTTTGACAAGCAGTGCCACGGTCGCCTTTGTCCTGGGCGTCGTCTTCTGTTGCGTTCCGGTCTTTATCGGCAATCTGGCCGGGCTGACCGAATGGCTGCTGACGCAGTTTGGATTCGGCGGGCAATCATATGGGTTTAGAACCGCAGTCCACGGCTTAAGCCTGCAGGAACAGCTGCGTGACTTCAGCCTGGGCGTACTGCCGCTGACCAGCTTTTGTTACTTCGTGTTTTTGACGGGGCTGATGCTGTATCTGAACCTTGTCGTGATATCAAAACGCCGCTGGCATGCAACCGAAGTCGTAGGCATGGAATTGCAATATGCCAGCCGTACGATTTGTCTTGGCATCACGCTGATCAGCATGTTGGTGCTTGTCAGCATGTGGCCGGCTAGAGCTGACCTGACGGCGGAGAGTCTGTTTACGTTGTCAGGCGCAACCTACACGACGATCGACGACCTCGAAGGTGGTCAGTTGATTACGATCCAGGCGTTCGTCAGCCCCGACGTACCTCGCGAATACAGCGAAACGCGGCGACGATTGCTGGGGCTGCTGCGAGAATTTGATCTTCGTGGCGGCGGTCAACTGGAAGTTCGAGTTGTGGACGTTGAACCCTTCAGTGAAGCAGCCGAGGAAGCTCGGGCACTGGGTGTCAATCCACGCAGGATTCAGTACCAGCAGGACGGCAAACTCGAAGAAGCGGAAGTCTTTCTGGGTGCGATCGTGCAGAGCCCCTCAGACAATGTTGAAATCCCGTTCTTCGGCAAAGGCCTGCCGATTGAATACGAATTGACACGCTCTGTCAGAACGGTCTCTCAGAAAAACCGACTGACCATCGGCGTCCTGCAGACTGACGCCAACGTGATTTCCGGTGGTGGCGGAATGGGCGGTGGGGGCCGAGACTGGGCCATCGTGAGCGAACTCCGCAAGCAGTACAAAGTCATCGGAGTCAATCCATCGCGACGGATTCTGGCTGGCCAACTGAGTCTCGGTGGTCCTGATGATGCCGTCGAGGACTTCGACGTTCTTCTGGCCGTGATGCCATCGTCACTCACTCAGCCGCAGATGGACAACTTCATGGATTATGTGCGGGCCGGAAAGCCCGTCCTTGTCTTCGACGATCCCTGTCCGATCTTTGCTCAGGGGCAATTTGGGCTGACGATGGCTCCCAAACTGCCCAAGCCAAGCCCCGGCGGCGGCATGAGTATGATGATGGGGCAGCAGCAGCGGCCCGAACCAAAGGCCGACAACGGCGAGTTGCGTTCCTTGATGAGCCTGCTTGATGTCCGCTGGGACAACGGACAGGCAGTCTATGACCGCATGAACCCACACAGTCAGTTTGGGGCGCTGCCGCCGGAATACGTATTCGTATCCCGGTCCGGCAATCCCAAACAGGCGTTCAGCTCTGAAAGCCCGATTACAAGAGATCTGGATGATCTGGTCTGCCTGTACGCTGGAACAATTCAGGAGACCAGTAAGAAAAAAGAACAGGAATTCGTCCCCCTGCTGCAGACCAGTGGTGAATCAGGGCTATTGCCGTGGGAGGAATATATTTCACAGTCATTCAACCCGATGACAATGTCGCCGTCCGCTCAGATCAACCCGACTCCAAAGCGTTTCGACGATACGTATTCACACGTGATTGCGGCACACATCAGGAATGAAAGTGACGATAATCCTGTGAACGTCATCTTCTGCTCAGACGTCGATATGATCAGCGACTGGTTTTTCATGGAGCGAAATCTTGGCAATCTGGATATCGAATTCGACAACGTGACATTCATCCTGAATGCTGTCGATGCATTGGCACAGGAAGAAACTTTCATCGATCTGCGTTCTCGCCGTGCCAGCCTCAAGACACTGGAATACGTCGAGCGGCAGACTCGTGAGCTCCGTAAGAAAATGAACGACGAAGAAAAAGCCGCCGATAAGCTCATGACGGATCGACTGGACGAAGCTCGCAAGGAATTGCAGGCCGAAATCACCGAAGTTCGGGACCGAGAGGATCTGGATGGTCGCAGTCAGAGTCAGTTGCTGAAGCAAAAGGAAGAGCAGCTGAATCGAAAGCTGGACTTGGACCAGCAGGAGCTCGAGCGTGAAAAGAATGCCAGTATTCGCAAAGCGGGACTGGAAATGAAGCGGGAGATCCGCCGCATCGAAACCCGCGTTCGACTGTTTGCTTACATCCTTCCGGCAATCCTGCCGATCTGCTTTGGTCTGCTGTTTCTTGGCCTGCAACGCAGTGCCGAACAACAATCCATTACGGCAGAACGTCGTCGTCGTTAATGCGTTTGAAAAGAAGACCAGTGGGCACCAGCCAACTGCTTCGGACACAACAAATTCAAATGTCAGATAAAACCGTCGGCTGACGCCAGCGGCTCGACATTAGTCGAATATCTGGCAAACCCAATCACATACGTCGTCTCAGCATTTCAGAACACAGGTTGAGAAATGAACCCAACATCTCGCACTCTGACCTTTGCCGCAGTCGCAGGCGTTTCCGTCCTGATGGCAACTGCAGCGTGGTATGCGTCCAAGCCATCCTCCGTTGCCGGATTTGGAGAAGTAGGCCAGGAATTCTTCGTGGACTTCACTGACCCGTCCAGGGCATCGTCTCTTACCGTCATCGACTACGATAGCGACGAACAGAAAGCTCAGACGTTCTCCGTCAAACAAAACGACGATGGGTTATGGTTGATTCCTTCTCATCACAACTACCCGGCCGAAGCGGAAGACCGTCTGGCAAGGACGGCAACATCGTTGCTGGGCCTGAAAAAGACCGCTGTGCAGAGTCGCAGCAAGGACGATTGGAAGTTGTACGGCGTTGTTGAACCATCTGAGAAAGAAGCTGCGGCGACCGACGAACGCGGAACTCGCCTGACCCTCGGCGACGGCAGCGGCAACGCTCTGGTCGACCTGATCATCGGCCACCAGGTGGAAGGTCGTGATGGCAGTTACTACGTCCGTGAACCGGCAAAAGACACCACCTACATCGCACAACTGGACGTCGATCTGTCAGCGAAGTTCAGCGACTGGATTGAACCGGATCTGCTGAAAATCAACCAAAGTGACATCGTCAGAGTGGTTGTCGACAACTATTCCATCGACGAGGAACGAGGATCGATCGACAAAAAGGAACTGCTGCAGTTCACAAAGAAGGACCTGGAAACGTCGGGCGACTGGCAACTTGAGGGACTCGACGAAGAAGCGGAAGAACTTGATAAGAGTCCGATCAGCACGATCGCCACAAATCTGGACCAGCTGAAAATCGTCGGAGTCCGCCCCAAACCTGAGGGGCTGGACGACAATCTGCGTGTCAATCCGCAAATCAAACAGATTCTGCAGCGTCAGCTGGAAGATCAGATGCAGGCTCAGGGTTACTTCATCGGTGGAGACAAAGACGGCAGGAAGCGACTGTACTCTAATGAAGGTGAACTCGTCGCCGGCATCAACAACGGTGTCCAGTACACGCTGTACTTCGGCGAGATCGCTCGCGGCACGGGCAAAGAAATTGAAGTAGGCCTTGGCGACGAAGCGAAAGCGGATGCGTCAAAGGACGACGACGCAGAAGGAGGCGAAGACAAGGAAGACGAAGGGGCAAATGAAGACGAGACTTCAGAAGATGGTCCCCGCCGTTACCTGCTGGTTAAGGCCGAATTCAACGAATCGTTGTTAGGCGAAAAACCCGTCGCTCCCGTAGAACCAACAAAGCCAGCGATTCTGAATGAGGCTGCGAAAGAAGACGCAGCAGAAAAGTCAGAGGACGCTGCTCCCGCAAAAGAAAACGACTCAGACGAAGAAAAGAAAGAGTCAGAAGGAGACGATTCCTGCGGTGCCGACGAAGAAAACGCAGATGAGGTCAAAACGGCAGCAGAAACTCAGACTGACGAAAAGCCGGGCGCAGATGAAACTAAAGCCGATGCCGCGCCTCAGGAAGAAACAGACGCTAAAAAACCTGCGGCCAGCGAACCTGCTGACGAAAAGCCCGTCGCCGACGCACCGGTGAAGGATGCTCCGGCCGCTGATGCAGAAACGAAACCTGCTCCAGCAGCAGCGGACGAAGCGGCAAAAGACGACACACCTGCTGCAGACGCCAAAGAAGACGAAGAACCAAAGGAACCTGAAAAGGATCCAAGGCAGGTTGCTCAGGAAGAATACGACGCCGCCATGGGCGAGTACGAAGCACAGAAGACCGCCTTCGAGAGCGACCTGAAGAAATACGAGGACAAGGTCAAGGCAGGCAAAGAAAAAGCAGACGAACTGTCCACACGTTTCGCTGGCTGGTACTACGTAATTTCGTCCGACAGCTTCGAGAAATTCCGTATCGAACGCAAAGACGTCGTCAGCAAAAAGGAAACGGAAGAAGAGGAAAAGGACGAGTCTAATGAAGCCCCGGCTAAAGTAGACGAACCTAAAGTAGACGAACCTAAAGTAGACGAACCTAAAGTAGACGAACCTAAAGCAGACGAACCTAAAGCAGACGAACTTAAAGCAGACGAACCTAAAGCAGACGAACCTAAGGACACCCCTGCTAAGAATGACGAAGTCGGTGACGACAAGGATGCCGAGGACAAAAGCGAAGCTAAGGACGAAAAATAGCAACGGCGGATTCGTTGCGACGAAGAACTGCTGTTTCAGACCTGGAAGCCCGGCTTTTTCCAAAAGCCGGGCTTCTTTTCGCGCGGTTTCGAGTACCGCAGGTTTTCGTTACACTCCGCCCCTTCCGTTCGTAATTTCCGCTCTTACCCCAAACGCAGCACAATGATTGTCAGCAAAAACTGGCTCAGCGAGTACGTCGCTCTGGATATGTCAGTCGAAGAACTGACCGACCGACTCACGATGTCCGGCCTGAATCTGGAGGGTTGCGAGTCCGTTGGTGCCGACGTGGCCATTGATCTGGAAGTCACCAGCAATCGCCCGGACTGTCTGGGCCACATTGGCGTCGCTCGCGAAGTGTCCGTGCTGTTCGGCTCAGAACTGACGACACCGGCCGCAAATCCACCCACCGGCTCGCAGAAAGCGTCGGACGTAACTTCAGTTCAACTGGACTGCCCTGACCTGTGCCACGAATACCACGCCCGGATTATCAAAGGCGTAAAGATCGGAGCGAGTCCGGACTGGCTGCAGGACAAACTGGTGGGTGCCGGGATCAACCCTGTCAACAACGTCGTCGACGTCACCAACTATGTGATGTTCGAATGCGGTCAGCCGCTCCACGCGTTTGATTTTGACAAACTGAACGAAGGCCGAATCGTTGTTCGACGAGCCAACAAAGGTGAAAAGATCACCGCCATCGATCAGCGTGAGTACGAAGTTTCGCCGGATACCTGTGTGATCGCAGATGCAAGCCGGGCAGTGGCCGTGGCCGGAGTCATGGGCGGAGTGGATACGGAAATCTCCGCTGGCACGGTCAACGTCCTTGTGGAAACTGCATCATTCGAACCGATCTCCGTGAGGGCAACAGCGCGAGCGTTGAAGTTGCACAGCCCGTCGTCGTTTCGTTTTGAACGCCGTGTCGACCGGCACAACATGGACTGGGCGTCTCGACGCTGCTGCGAATTGATCCTGAAGGTCGCTGGCGGGGAATTACTGGAAGGTTCAGTTGTGGCCGGTGATGCCGCGGCGGACCGCCCACCCATCGTTCTGCGTTTCCACCAGGTCCTGCGAATCCTGGGTGTCGACATCCCCTCTGACGTATGCATTGATATTCTGAAAAATCTGGGCCTGACCTGCACTGACCAGACTGCCGATACGGCCACGTTCACCGCGCCGACATGGCGGCTAGATTTGACTCGTGAATGCGACCTGATCGAAGAGATCGCTCGAATTCATGGCTACGACAGGATCCCGGAAAATGCCACGCTTCCAGTAGTTGCAACTACAAAAAGCAAGCGTGAGCAGGTGGGCGACGTCGTTCGGGCCCTGTTGCCTTCGTGTGGATTCTTCGAATCGCTGACACTCTCGTTTGTCAGCGAGGACCAGCGCCAGCTGTTCAGGCCGCGAGGTGACATCGCCTCAGTCGCGGTGAACCATTCCACTCGCAGCCTCGAAAACCAAATGCGGCAAAGCCTGATTCCCAGCCTGCTGCACTGTCGCCGACAGAACGAACGTCATGGAACACTGAACGCCGAATTGTTTGAAATTGCCAAAGTGTACCTGTCGGCTGGTGAAGGCAAAACGGAAGCAGAAGCCGAACCGACGATGGTCGGCATTGTCTCGGGACGTGATTTTCTGACGCTGAAGGGAGTGGTGGAAGCCATCGCCGCCAGGTGTGCTCCATCAGCGCTGTTGACCGTGGACCCGTGCGATCTGCCGGAATTCGCTGCCGGTCGCGGTGCCAAATTGTCGCTGAATGGTCAGCCGTTTGGCTGGCTGGGAGAACTGGACAGGTCTGTGACAGACAAGGTTGAACTGCAGGACGCCGTTTCAATTGCTGAACTCAATGGCAATCTGTTGGAGGAACAATTCGAAGCGACTCGAATCTACAAACCGCTGCCAAAGTTCCCGGCCGTATCACGCGATCTGAACTTTGTCCTGAACGAATCCGTCACGTGGTCTCAACTGTCGGACGTCGTGACAGCGGCCGGTGGTGAATTGCTGCAGGATGTGTCGTTTGGCGGACAATACCGGGGCAAACAGATTGATGCGGGACTCAAGTCCTACGTCATCACCTGCCGTTTTCTGGCAGCTGACAGAACGCTGACAGCGGAAGAAGTGGAAGCCGCCGTAAAAAACATTTTGTCTGCCTGCGAAGAAAAGCTGGAAGCAAAGCTCCGCTGAATTGGTCAAAGGGTCGCGAGTCCCCTCTCGCCACCAGCTGAGGAAGCTGTTCCCTCACCTCTTGATTGACGGCTCTTGCAATGTCGGACCGTTTACTGGAACTCAGACAATCCAACGATATTCAGCATAACGCGGCAGAATTGCAGCTGCGGTTGGCAGACGACGGCTATCTCTTTTTTCGGCGATTGCTGGATCCACAGCGATTACTAAACCTGCGGCGGGAAATGCTGACGTTGATGCAGGCCGGAGGATGGCTTGTCCAGGGAACTGACCCCGTCGATGGCATCGCCAATCCGGATGCTCGCAGTACGGAAGGCGACGCCGAATACACGGGCGTTTATCACCAGGTCTACCGGCTGCAGGCGTTTCACGAAATCGCACACTGCCGCGAAGTGATGGACCTGCTGGAACGAATCCGCGGCTGTCCGATGATGTCACAGCCGCAGAAGGTCGCACGGTTGTGGTTTCCAAAATTCACGGAACACACGACGCCCATCCATCAGGACTTTGTCCATTTTCAGGGGACGCACGACAACTTAACGTGCTGGAGTCCCATCGGTGACTGCCCGCGAGAACTGGGCGGGCTGGCGGTGCTGCGAGGTTCTCACAAAGTCGACCGCGTGCTGGAACATCATTTTTCACTGGGCGCGGGAAGTCTGCACGTGGATCCTGCCGTACATTCCGAACTGAATAACGAGTGGCACACGACGGATTACGAAGTCGGGGACACGCTGATCTTTCCGGCACTCACCATTCACAAAGCGCTGCCGAACGTGACCGAAGATCGTCTGCGAGTATCGCTCGACAACCGCTACCAACGCGTCGGTGACCCGATCGCGGAACACATGCTGAATCCTCATTTAAGTTCCATGAGTCCGCTGACGTGGGATGACGTGTACGAAGACTGGGACAGCGACGACTTTCAATACTACTGGAAAAACCTCGACAATCCGGTGCTGCCGAAGATCACGGAATATCTGGATAAGGCCTTCGACGAAGCTGTCCAGCTGACTCGTAACGGCGACGAGCGTGCGCAACTGCACCTGCGGCGGATGGCCATCAGAGATCCGACGTCCGGTCAGGGAAAGATTGCCCTGGAAGTGTTGGCTGCGCTGGGGTGACGGGGCAGTCGTTATTCCGGAGCACCGACGCTGCGGGCGACTGCCATTTCTTCTGTCATGTCGCGAGGCATCGTTGGCGCCACGATAATTTCTTCGATGACAGTCCGCGGCGGCAGAGTGGCGGCCAGGTGAATGCAGCGGGCGACGTCTTCGGGCTGCATCATGGTTTTTCGGGCGGCCGCATCCGGTACAGCTGGTCGACCGTCAAGAATCGGTGTATCAACTTCCGCCGGCAGGATGACAGTTGCGCGAATGCCCAGCGAACGCAGTTCACTGTTCAGACCGTGCGAAAAATTCTGCGACGCGGCTTTGGCAGCTGCATATGGTGCACCGCCCAGGACTCCGGGTTTCACGGCGGCCATAGACGATGTCGTGATAATCGTGCCTTCGCCGCGCGAAATCATGTCCGGCAGGCAGGCCTGAGTCAGCCGATACACGGCTTCGATATTCACCTTGAAGACCGATTCCCATTCGTCGGGTTGCACATATCGGACAGAACGGACCTTCGACGAAAAGCCGGCGTTGTTCACCAGAATGTCGACTCGCCCCAGCGTGTCGATCGTAAACTTCGCAACTCCTGCGGCCTGATCTCCGTCCACCAGATCTGCCGGGTGAGCGGTGGCTTGGCCACCGGCCGCGCTGATTTCCTTTACCACAGCATGCAACGGCTCCGGTCGTCGTCCGACCACCACCACTTGCGCTCCGTCGGCGGCAAGCAATTTCGCTGTGGCTCGGCCAATACCCGTTCCAGCGCCCGTTACGATTGCCACTTTGCCTGTCAGTACGCCCATTGTTGTCTCGTTGAGTTGAAGTAAATTGCTGACACCGTCTGAATCCGGCATCGTATCGGCAACCATTCTCGGGGACGAGGGACGGGAAGGCAGGACGAGGACGAAAATCCGACAATCGTCTTTTGATGCCAGGCCCTCCACAAGAATCGCTCATTCTCGCAGACAGTAGAGTTTCGTCCAGCTTCGCAGGAACAGACTATCGCCGACGACCACCGGTGAAGCGTCCGTCCGATCGTTGATCTGATTCACAGCCGCCACACTAAAAGTCGCGTCATCCTTCAAGACAATGCACGTGCCTTCGCGGCCCAAAAAATAGAAATACCCGTTGGCTGCGATGGGGGATGCAAAGATGCTTCTCAGGCCGTCAAGGCGTCGTTGTTCAGTGATTGGCTGTCCCGTAGCCGCGTCCAGCACAGAAAGAATGTCTCGGTTGGCAGCCGTAAAGAACAACCGCCTGTTGTGCAAAAGAGGTGAGGGAACATAGGGAGTCCCCCGACGTGACAACACGCGAACGGAATCGGATCCGGTGATGTCGTCGTGTGAATCCAGCGGGATGGACACCACGAATGAACTTCGATATCCGCTCATGGCGATGACCGAGTCTTCAAAACGAACGGGCGACGGAATCGCATTGACCGTCTGACCACCGCAGGACCACAATTCCTTTCCGTCGGCCAGATCGTATGCCCGAACTTTGTCTGTGCCATTGGCAATCACCACGTCGCGGTCCGCGATGCTGGTGATGAGCGGCGTGTTCCATGACGTCACTTCTGCGGGGCGTTCTGTCTTCCATTTTGTATGGCCGGTGGCAGGGTCAAGACAGGTTATGAAGGAACCCTCTTCCTGATCCCAGTTAATCACCAGCGAATCACGATGGATCACCGGCGTCACCGCTTCACCCCAGCCGTAACGAGTTCGCATTTTGCCGAGGTCCGTTTTCCAAAGCAGTTGTCCGCCAAGCGTATAACAGTAGATTCCTCGTGACCCAAACGACACGTAGAGTCGTTCGCCGTCCGTTGTTGGCGAACCGCCGGCATAGGTATGCGTCGGATGGTGGCCTTCGTGCGGCACCTCTTCGGCAGCTGATTTCTGCCACAGGACCTCGCCTGTCGTGCGATCAACGCTGGTCACGAAAAAACGATAATAGACATCCGGCGGCACCGTCTTTGAACGTTCGTCGGTGGTAGGCGGTGCCTCGGCATTGCGGTCAGTCTGCTGTGCGGAAAGCACGAACACCTGATTGCCCCAGACGATCGGCGTAGACGTCCCTTCGCCCGGCAGGTCGACTTTCCAGCCAACGTTTTCAGTTTCGCTCCATTTGATTGGCGGAGCAGTGCCGTCTGCCGCCGTTCCGTTGGCGAACGGACCGCGCCACTGGTGCCAGTTAACCAGCTGCTGTTCCGTTGGCACATCGCCGGCCTGGATAGCCACCGCCGGCAGAAGCAGCAGAAGAAAGGCGACAGATCGCATGTTCACGATGGATTCTCCTTAACGACAGCAGTCGAACGCAATGAGCATGAGCGTTCATCGACAGAATAGACATTCCACGACAGGCCGGCAACGCATGGCAGAGAACAGGGTCGGGAGTCTTTCTCGGATCAACAGTAATTGCCCCGGATTCACCGTCAGCCGAAAAAGACTCCCGACCCTCTCGCCAATACGAAACGACGACCAACTATTCGAAGCTGTCGCGTCAGAGTATGCTGCTGTTCGCCCGACCGTTCAATTGATGGAGCTGCCATGCGAAGTATTTGCGTCTTGCTGATCGCCGTATTGTTTCTCGTCGTTCCGGCAGCCCATGCTGACAAACCAATTCCCTTTATCTTTGACACCGATATTGGAAACGACGTCGATGACGTTCTGGCTCTGGGCATGATTCATTCGCTGCAGACGCGCGGGGTGTGCGAACTGCTGGCGGTGACCATTACCAAAGACCACGATCAATGCGCCGCATTCGTTGATGCGGTGAATACGTTCTACGGTCGCGGCGACGTCCCCATCGGAGTGTGTCGCAGTGGTGTCACCTCCCAGCAAAGTAAATTCACTGTTCTGGCGGCGAAAAAAACGGGCGACGCAGATCGCTATCCTCACGACTTGCGCAGCGGAAAGCAGGCTCCCGCTGCAGTTGCCCTTCTGCGCCAGGCATTGGCCTCACAGGACGATGGTTCCGTGGTGATTGCTCAGGTCGGATTCTCGACAAACCTGGCAGATCTGCTGAAGTCGTCAGGCGACCAGGCATCGAACCTGACCGGTGTCGAACTCGTTAAGAAAAAAGTCAGGCTGTTGTCGGTCATGGCAGGAGCGTTCGCCCCGATCAAGGGGAAAGACCATTACGAATACAACGTCGTCAAGGATATTGCTGCAGCACAGGCATTGGCAAAGGATTGGCCAACGGCGATCGTGTACAGCGGATTTGAAATCGGTCTGGCGGCCACCTACCCCGCGGCCAGCATCGACCGTGATTACGAATACGTAACGCACCATCCGCTGAAGCAGGCGTACTATCTTTACAATCCACCACCACACAATCGACCCACCTGGGACCTGACGAGCATTCTGTACGGGGTCTACCCTGAGGCCGGGTACTTCGATGTCTCGCCTGTCGGTACGGTCACCGTCGGAGAAAAAGGACTGACGGGATTTGCGGCGGCCGAGAATGGGCGGCACCGATATCTCATCATGTCAGACCTGCAGCGCGAGCGTGTCGTTGAGGCCCTGGTGCAGCTGTCGAGTCAGCCGCCGGAAACTCTGCGTCAGCTGCAGATGGGGCAGTCCCGGTGACGATCTCGGTTCCAAACACTCCGCCACGAGTTGTCGTCGTCGGCTCGATCAATATGGACCTTGTCGTGCGGTCGACGCGCCTGCCCGCGCCGGGGGAGACGCTGATCGGCAACAGCCTGTCAGAGATTCCTGGAGGGAAAGGGGCCAACCAGGCCGTGGGTGCCGCGCGGCTGGGCGCCGACGTGTCGCTGATCGGGCGTTTAGGCGATGATGGTTTCGGCGAGACTCTGCGACGTGCACTTGGTACCGAGGGGGTGCGGCTTGACGGAGTTGAACGAACTCAAAACTGTTGCAGCGGTGTGGCCATCATTGGGGTCGAAGACAGCGGGCAGAACTGCATCACTGTGGTCCCCGGTGCCAACGGTCGGCTTACGCCGGACGACGTGCAGCGGCAGGCACTGGCCATTGCTCACGCCGACGTATTGCTGCTGCAGCTGGAGGTACCAATTGAAACAGTAGTGACCGCCATCAAGTTGGCCAGAGCGAATGATGTTCTCACGATTCTTGACCCGGCACCGGCCGTACGCGACTTCCCACCCGGATTGCTGAGTGTCGATGTCGTGTGTCCCAATGAATCCGAAGCGGCTTCGTTAACCGGCGTCGAAATCACCACGACGGAATCTGCATATCGCGCCGCCGAAAAGCTTCAGCAACTGGGGGCCCGGCAGGTGGTGATTACGCTGGGAGACAAGGGCGCGGTATTCCTGGACACCTGCGGTAATCGCGGCCACCTGGCACCGTTTTCGGTAACGGCAGTCGACACCACGGCTGCAGGCGACGCCTTTGCAGCAGCTCTGGGAATTCGCCTTGCAGAGGGCGGATCACTGCACGATGCCGGCCGATTCGCCTGCGCTGCGGGCGCCATTGCGGCATCCCGGAAGGGCGCTCAACCCGGCATGCCTTCTCGATCGGACGTGAATGCGCTACTGAGTTGAATCCGGTTTACCCAACGACCGCGTTTTCGGCAGAGTGAAATTCTTCCCAGCGGCACCAGGCGTAGTTCCATTCCATCCACATCCGCATAACGGACCATAGTGAACGCATTTTGTCCACGTGTTCCTGGGGCATCTTTGTCTGCGATGCCGCGGAATCACGAGCTGCCATGTCCAGGCCCCAGCGACGAGCCAGCGAACCACACAGACCGTCGGCGGACATGTCTGTCTCGTCATCGGTGTCGGATTCGTCGGTCAACGAGGACTTCCGTTCGTCACCCACCAGTCCTGCGCCGTCGGCCGTAACAAACATCTCGAACAGACGAGACCGATACGGATCCACTTCCAGCGGTTTCGTTTCAGACTGCGCTTCGCCTATCAGAGTTTCGATTCCGTTCAGAATCTCTTTCGCAACGCTTCTCTGAACTTCTTCTGATACCTGAACGTCGCGGGAGGACATTTTTACTTCCATTTCAAAAATTGGACTCAAACGCTGCTGAAGTACTCTGGGCCCCTGGGCGGCTGTCCGGATACCTGAGAGAGTGAGCCGCAAGGCGCTAGCCGCGAGTGAAAACACTGCCAATTACTGGCGGCTAGCGCCGTGCCGCTCACAACGACAGACTTTTCCGGACAGCCTGCTGGTCACCGCAGGACACAAGTGGTTCAGAGGAAACACTATACGTCGACAACACTGATTCAAAGTCCAGCCTGCGTTGAATCCCAGAATTCCCGTAGCCGTGATTGCCGGTCTGTGTCAGAATCCGGAAGCCCATGCTATTTGTCTGACTTCAGGATGACTATCCAACTGCATTGCTTTCCTGGGTGCAACCGGCGGAAGCAGGCAGTTAAGAACCGACTGGCCGATCAGAACTGGCTGCGGTTTTACCCCACCAACATCGCGAAACCTGGGAGACCACGGAATGGAACCCTTCGCTTATAAAAAACCGCAGTCGTCCGGGAACAGGAAACTCATCGGTCTTGTCCTGGCGATGATGCTGGCCGTCTGGTATTTTGACATCATTCCGGAGGTCGGCACGGTACCCACGGGAGGACTGGATACCGAAGTGTTGAATCCGAATCTTAATGATGCGGATTTTCTGGCGATGCTGGAGGACTTGCCAGCTGATGAAATCATCGACAACACAAACGCCAGCAGGCTTCCGCAGAAGACCGAAGACGATCCGCTGTTGGCTGCTCTTGCCAGCCAGGCGGAACCCCTCGAAGAATTATTTCCGGAATTCGCCGAACCGCCGTTGTCCGTGCCGACAGAATCAGCGACTGATCCAGGCCGGACTCCCGCGGTGAACGGCGGTATTCAGCAGGCGGCTTTTGCCCCGGCAACGACACCGCGACAGGAACCTGCCATCGTACAAACCGTACTGTCGCCGGAAGTGGCAGCGGCTCTCCGGAACGCTGACCAATGGGTAACGAACGGAGAAACGCTGGAAGCACACGCGGCGTTGTCACGACTGTACTGGAAGCAGTCGGAATTTCGTGCCCAGATATTTGAACGAATCGAAAAGACGGCCGCCGAAATCTACGCGAATCCCGATGCTCATTTTGCAGAACCATACTTCGTGGAATTCGGCGACACACTGGAAAGCATCGCTCAGAAGTATCAGGTGCCGTGGCAGTACCTGGCGCGCCTGAACAGCACGAATCCCGAAACACTGCAGGCAGGGCAAAA
>JBDONA010000838.1:0-3206 GCA_039831575.1 Fuerstiella sp.
GTCACCACGAATCATTCGCATTTTCGGTGAGTTGACGTTGGTATGTGCAAGTGCCTCAGAATATTCTCCTGCTTCAAGTTGAACCATAGCCCGGGCGACGAGCAAATCGGGGTCATCCCGACTTAGTGAGGGTGCAACGAGGGCCATCCTTGCCTGTTGAATGTGTCCCTGGCGAAGCAGATTGCGCGATTGTCCCGCCACCACCGCGGCATGGTCGGGAAAAGAGGCTCGTAATTCTGAATAGATGTACTCAGATACCTCAAAACTTCCGTGCTGAGAAATATCCGTAGCCAGTTCGAGCCACTGGGATATGTCCGCTACACGACCGATGTCCGCTACACGACCGATGCTGCAGTTTTGTGCTGTTTCCAGTGCTTCGGTGTGTCGTTCCAGCCGCGCGAGGGTCTGAATCAGAAGGATGCCTGTTTTCTGATTCTCCGGACGAGTACGAAAAGCAGACGCTGCGAATGGCAGGGCCCGGAGTGGGCGACCGAGTGATAACTCGAGATGGCCGATCCGGTAGTCAAATTGCACGTGCGTGGGATCGAGAGATGGAAACACCTGATCCAGGTCCCTGCGTGCAGCGTGAAAATTACCAAGACTTATTCTGGCAAAAAGCAGGCTCTCAAGTGTTTTCAGGTCGACAGGCGTTCCGTTGCCCAGCGAATCCAGGATTTCGATGGCGCGTGCGTGCTGATCGTCCATGAGAAGTGCATCCGCAAACTCCCTTAGAATGTCAATCTGATGTGGGTTGTTCTTCAGCAGATACTCGTACTGAGGGATCGCTCGACGGTCTTGTAGTCGGAGCAGCAGCCCTGCATATTCTCGTCGAGCAGACTGGTTGTCGGGATTCTGACTAAGGATGCGGCCGTATCGATCCAGTGCCGCCGGGTAGTCCTCCAGGGCCGCACTCGTTCGGGCAGCTCGTAAGAGAATTTCTACCTCAACGGACGCCTCGGGCAGCGGGTCCAGCTGTGTGGCGGGCCGCGACGATGGTTTGCCGTTGCCCCCCCACAACGGATCACCGTAGGGCGCCTGTCGCGGCTGCAGGTCAGTCGATAGGCCGGAGACAGGCGGGGGGACTGGCGTATTGGCGCGCAGGGGAACTGGCAGAGGGACGCGCAGGGGAATTGGCGGAGGGGCTCTCGGGGAGATAGTTCCACGCCCGAAAGGAGCATTTTGCTCGGAGCTGTCTGGAAACACGCCCGGCTGATTTTTCATCTGAGGGTCTGGAACGGGTCCGATCTTGTCATCAGCAGTCGGATTATTGTAGGGCAACCGCAGTGGTTCGCTTGCCACTGGGAACAATGAATAATAACTTCGGAGGGTGCCAGGCGAGGGTCCGTTTCGGGGAGTCGTTCCCGTCCCGGAAGGTGCCTTTTGTCGCGAATGGTCCGGACTCCGCTCCGGCTGAATGTCTGCCGCAGTACGGGGATCTGCTTCGATCTGGCCAAAAGCAATTTGATTGGCGGTCTGGTCCGTTCCGGATCGACGACTGTTTCCCTGATGAAGCGCACGATTTCCGGGAACAGGAAGAATCTTCGATCCGACATTTCCGGCCCTGTCGGCGATGGATATCCTGACACGCTTCACAGATGCGGGGAATTCCACTGTGGTCACCCCCTTTCCCCCGGACACCGAGTTCTGCGGTATCGTTTCTGCGGATTCCGACGAAATCCACTTGCCTTGCTCAGTGAATGTGTACTGAATCAACAACGTGGATGGGTCGAGATATGGATCCACCGCCTGCCAGTCGATCCGATGTTTGCCCGAGCGTGTTTCCAGTATAGTGGCTGTGACGACAGGTGCTTCGGTGTCGACGCAGACAATCAGTTCCGGTTTGCGGGGCCACTCCAGACCTTCGTATTCTTTGCCGCGAAGAACGGCGACTGCGAAGCCATAGATGCCGTCCCGTTTGGCTTCGAAAGGAAATACGTCGACGGTACCCGGAAGTTTCATGTCGAGTCGCCAGTTTATTCCCCGGTCACGAGACGAGAAAAGGACAGCCGTGGAATTGCCCGTTTTCGGTGACATATTAAACGGTATCGAAAAACTGCGTCTTGAAGTGAACACCGTTCTGTCCTCAGACGCTGCCCGCTGCGCGTGGAAACGAGCATTCTGCTGAGCATCGCACTTCGTCGCCAACATTATGACCAATATCGTCAGCACGTACGCAAACAGCGGAATATGTACTCCTGATGCGCCGGAGCGCCACGGAACGAAACGCCCCCCGCACGGAGTCCGATCTCGGAAGCGTGCATTCAACGCTGCAGCGGCTGGGGAAGAAAGGTCATGTGACTCGCGAGCGCTTGCGGCGGCAGCGCCTGTTCCAGACGACGGTCTCGAACAGCGATGTCGCTGGCGTCCTGTTGGTGCTCGATAAACATGCCGCACCGCCATGTTTATCTCCAGGGCGAACGTTGAAAAACTTCCATTTACATTCCTGTCGAAACGCGTGCACGTACCTCACACGTCATCACGTCCGACTGGCAGCTTGTCAGGAAAAACGGCATCACACTTCACGCGATACATAATGTTTGTTTCCAACAACACCGTTCACTATCACGAAGGACAACGGGATCGCTTCAGTACCGGTCTCAAAACTCCGCTGGAATGGCATATCCCGGCGACAGGAATTGTTTGACCTGTCCGTTCCGGTTCGCGCCGGAAGTGTTCACTGGATTCTCGCGAATCCGCGTGAACCAGTCATTCGCGGAACGGGCTTGTGGTTTTCGGGGCCTCGGCATTCGAGTGGCGTCCGTTTCGTCCGACGACCAGTCAGGGCGTTCCGGCGTGGATTCGAAGTCGCGGAAGTCTCCCTGATTGAATACGTCCGTTTCGTCCGACAGCCAGTCAGGGGGTACGGACTGTCTTCGACCCTGCAGGGGCGTTCCGGTTATGGAATTCAATTCGCTGATATCAATCGGCATTCTTTGAAGTTCGCGGCGGGTAATGTCCTGTCCGGTATATTGATCGTAAATGATTTGCGGTGTCAGAAAGATCAGAAGCTCCTTGCGCTGCTCAGACTTCAGGTCGTAACGAAAAAGCGGTCCGATCAGTGGTAAGTCACCTGCGAAAGGTACTTTGCGCCGGATCTCAATGTTCGCTTTTGTAATCATTCCTCCCAGAACGATTGTTTGCCCGCTCATAACGCTGAGCGTGGCGGTCACCTCAACAATATCCTTGATCGGGGATTCAATCACATT
>JBDONA010001086.1:0-3205 GCA_039831575.1 Fuerstiella sp.
CATCGTATCGACGGCTTCGAGCATGCACACGAAGCCCTTCGTTTCGATCATCCCAAGAGCTTCCATTGCTTTCGCCATTTCATCACTCTCCCGCCTTCGCCGTTGATTCCATCAACGCCTTGGCAAACTTGTAAAACAGCAATCCGTAGCTGTTGGTTTATTCCGTTGCCTGACACTTCAGAGTCAAGCAATTCTTCTGTTGATCCCGGACCTGAATCCGGGGCCGAATTCATCATCAATGCCCGTGACAGGCACACGGCTCCGGTTTCACCAGCTCCACCTTCGTCGCTTTTTCAAGATTGACGGCGTTGCCTTCGTCGGTGTCCAGATGAACTTCCAGTTTGATGTTGTCGCCTGCTCGCACCACCAGATCCTCCAGCACCGTCGTGCAGCCAGGTGATTCCACTCGCAGATGAATACTGTCTTTGTCGTTGACGCCGTAATACGCCAGGTCTGCTGCGCCCATGTGAACGTGTCGCATGGCTCGAATGACGCCCTGTTTCAGTTCGACAACGCCCTCTGGTCCCACCAACACGCAGCCCGGTGTGCCCTGAACGTTTCCGGAGATTCTGACGGGCAGGTCGATGCCCAGCGAAATGCCGTCCGTGAACGCCAGTTCAATCTGAGAGTCAGCGCGACAGGGGCCCAACACCCGGACGTTTGGAATCATGCGTCGCCGAGGACCGACCACGGCCACCGTTTCCTCCGCCGCATAATAGCCGTCCTGATACAGATCCTTCTGCGGCGTCAATGTCGCATCTGCGCCGTACAGAATTTCGACGTGTTCCTGAGTCAGATGGACGTGACGAGCAGAAATATTCACCAGCAGGGGGTTTCGATTTTCCGCCGCTGCACCCGACTGCTCGGCCACATTTGTGCCACCACCACGCAAAACGGGAATCCCATCAGCCGTGGCCTTCGTGAAACCACCGCCGGAATGACGAGCCAGCACGTCACGCACAATGCGCTCGACGTCGGTTCGTTGTATCGCTGTTGCTGAAACCACTTCAGTTGTTCTCCAGGTCAGTCCTCCGTGAAAGTAGCCGTCCCGCTCCGCGCGACGCAACAAGCGGAGAAACCGCTCTTCCTGATTGTTCTTACATCACAGCCGGAAACCTGACTGCCAGAGCTGCGACCACGGGTCGGCAGCACCCTTTATTGTTATTTTCCCAAACACCAGGCAGCCTCAGCATGCACAGCGTTATCGTTACATCAACACTCAACTGTTGTCTCTGACGTCACGTCCACCACTTCCAGGGCGATGCCACTCGCCTTCAGCGTCTGCTGCCATTCCTGCGACAGTCCGTCGTCCGTGACGATTTCACTTACCGCGTCCAGAGGACACAGGTGTGACAGTGCCCGCTGCCCAAACTTGCTGCTGTCAGCCACCAAAGTGACATGCTCGGCCGCACTGATCATTTGACGCTCTGTTTCCACCAGTAGTGCGTTGCTGTTGAACAGGCCGTCCCGCGTGACTCCGCCGGCACTCATGACCAATCGAGACACGTTGATATTCTTCAATGCCGAGATTGCCTGGTCACCCAGAGCAACCCCCGTTTTCGGATACACGTAGCCGCCAATAAAGATCAGTTCGACCTGTGGCTGATTCATCAACAAAGAAGCAATCGGTAGTGAATTCGTCACCACCTGTAGACTTTTTTCGTTCAGATTCTTAGCGACCTCCAGCGTTGTCGTGCCACCGTCCAGCAGCACCGTCTCACCTGCCGAAATCAGCTCAGCAGTTCGTTGAGCGATCCGTCGCTTCTGAACAGACGCCCGATTCTGCCGGACGTCAAAGTCGGCCAAAGAGTCTCCCGCATAGGCCGCCCCGCCACGAGTTCGGTGCAGATGTCCCTGTGCGTCCAGAAACTCAAGGTCACGACGTACCGTCGACTCGCTCGCTCCCACTGCCGCGACCAATCGCTGCAGGGAGACGAAGCCCGATTCCTCCGCAATTTGAAGGATTCTGGTGCGACGTTCGTCAGTAATCATCATACGCGTGACCGAAAATGACTAGAAGTGATGCAGGATAATGACGCATACGGATCGATAATGCAAACTAAACGTCAGTTAATTGACCGTTTTTGACCGTTTAGGTTTCATATTCCGCAAAATACGCAGAACTCCTGGTCCGAAAACATTACCACATTTGGCGTGGAGTGCTGCCAAAAAGCAACACGGCTTCCCATTCCAGCGACACGTCACAGGGTTTCTGACGGTCGTAGAATCTGGTGGCCCACTAACCAGTGTCGCCCCCGTTCGAGCGGCTAACGACCGTCGATTCGAGGGGCCCCGGATAATGCGGTTAGTCCGTTCGCAGTTGTCCCACCGACCGATGCCTGCAGGACGGCCGGATTTCGGCAGTGACCCATCCCCTCTCCGGGTGCAGTGACCGCCGTGAAAGAGACAGACAGATCAGTGTGAACTGTCCGCGACGGTGTCTTCTCGAGTCTCATCTGCAGTCGCAAGCCCTTCGCCGGAGAGCACACAGATCGGATGCTGCGTTTACGCGCCAGGCCCTGCTACCACCTTGAGTGGAATCTTCCACGTCTTCCCGACACACTATCTGCATTGACGTCCTATGGCCGCAGTGGAGGATCGCCGTGATTCGTAACGCAGTGTTTCGGTGTCTGTTTCTTTCGTTCTTCGTGCCGACTCCCGAACCAACGGTGTTGGCGCAGCAGCCTGAAGGCACACTTCCGCTGACAGGTGAGATCGACTTCGCCTCAGAGATGGTTGACGGAATTGATCGGTTTCTGCTGCGGAAGATTGCTGAATCCAAAGGCGGACGTGCGAGCTTCTGGAACCGCGACCTGTCTTCGGCTGCCGCCTACAATGCATCGATCGAACCCAATCGACGGCGGCTAAGGGATATTCTGGGTGGCCGAGACGAACGGATGTCGTTTGATTCACCGGAAATCATGGCGACCGTCGACGATCACGGCGTTATTGTCAGGAATGATCGATTCCAGGCCTTTGCGATCCGCTGGCCGGTTTTGGCGGACCCCGCACCAACAGCAAAGAACCTGCCGTCAATCTATGGCGAGGGACTTCTGCTGATTCCGAATGGGACCTCCATTGGCGATGTCGTGGCCATTCCAGATGCCGATCAGTCTCCCGAACAAATCTGCGGTTTCGTTGACGGTGTACCGCCGGAAGCGCAGTTTGCTCGCCGTGCCGTCGAAGCCGGCTTCCGGGTTGTGGT
>JBDONA010000780.1:0-3193 GCA_039831575.1 Fuerstiella sp.
GGTCTGGCCTGGCATTACAAGGAACACAGCGACGATCAGCGGTTGGCGGCTGATGAGGACAACGCACGGTCAAAGAAGCTCGGCCTATGGGGCGGCAGTCACAAGCCGATCGCTCCGTGGGACTGGCGGAAGTTGAGCAAGGAAGAGCGGGATGAGTTTCGGTGATGGCGGTCACGTTCAACACTTCGAGATCTTCATCGGTCAGCGGTGCGTACGGATGGTCGGGCGTCAAGTAGTCGCCGTCCATGTACTCGTTCGACAACAGGAACACCGGCATTCCTTTCTCCAGACCTGGCCTCGCTCTGCCGATTGCCTGCAGAATTACGTGTACCGTCTCCTTGACATACGCATCATTCCATTTTCGATCATAGTGGTGGCTCGTCTTAACTTCCCTCGTCTGTCCGCTGGGTGTGTGGGCGAAGGGCGTGCGAATCAGGATGATCGTGGACACGCCTGACCGAAGTGCGAGTGAAAAAGAATACAACAACTTGATCGCTGTCGGTGGAGATGTCGCTTCATGTGCCAGCCTTTACTTCTGGCCGCACGAGAAACGAGGCAAGACTGATGGCGGGACGACTGGCAAACTGCACGTCAAGTGTGTTGCCGCCGACAGCGAATGGCTTTTCCTTTCGAGTGCGAACCTGACAGAACACGCATTCACGATCAACATGGAGCTTGGCTTGCTGATCCACGGTGGTCATTTGCCAAAACAGATTGAGCAGCACTTTGACCGACTGGTTGCAAAGAAGATGTTGGTGAAGGTGTAACTGTAGGAGACGCACGCCAGTCACGACTGTTGACAGGCAGGATGTTATAACCTGGTGAGTTGGTATCTCGTAAACCGTTGACACTATACACGTTCTGGAATTTGGGTGTGTCGTTGCCTTTGCTTTTCGGCATCGGCAATTTGACCACCGAAAAGTAGGGCGACAACTTGAGGTATGCGACTAATCGCTTACGAACCGTTGTTAACGAATGCCCCTCTACTCGCGTCTCGTCCAGCACAGCTTGGGAAAACCGGAACTCAACGGCGGTGTTGTGCTGAGCGCGATTAACGAACATTTGAACTAACCGTCTGCAGTGTTCGTTGATGCGTCTCGTGTCGCTCCGTGCAACGTCAACTGGGAATGCCCGCTCATAGTCGAGCCTCAGAGGTTTGGGCATCAGTCGTATCTGCACAGCGGACGTGCCAAGCGGTGTGGCGTCAATCATACGAGTGCTCGTTCTTTCTGGTGGTTTCGTTCTTCGCGCTCGGACTTCCGGCGCGATCCTGTTGTTTTTTCGTTAAGAAGAAAAAACGCTTACAGGCCCATTTCCTTGACCAATTCGGCACGTAATTGCTTGATTTCGACTGCTTCGTTTTCGACTCGTTGCATGGAATCTTGATAAATATCCATGTCCAGGTTGGACTCGATCGCCGCTCGCAATTCGTCCTGCAGGTAATCAGGTGGGAGTGCTTCTACCTCCCAAGTTTCGGTTGAGCCTGATACCTTGACGAAGGACGCCAATCGGGCGCTGGTTTCCTTCGCGGGGTTGAAATCCGTTTCCAATTCGAAATCCTTAACCTGTTCCAGCGTTACGCCAACGCGGTGGTAATCGACCGGAACGCCGAACATGTCCCGCAGTGACCTCACCGCGTCCAAGGCCAGATCCAGGCCTTCAGGGTCGTAGTCGCTGAGGATGATCAGCGACATTGCGCTTTTGCCGCTCTTCCGAAACCGTTGTGCCATGTCTCGCCACACGGGAATGCTGCCATACCCTCGTCCAATACTCAGGGGAACGTAGTAGTCCTTACAGACGGGTTTCATGATCTGAACCAGCGTGTTCTTTTCGCCAAACACTTCGACATGGCGCGGCTGATCGAATTGCGGACTCCGGTGATACCCAACCAGGAATCGTTTCATGTTTTGGTCAACGAACTGCTGCACGTTCTGGAACGACGTATTGAAAGGGAACCGAGGCCGTGTCGCGTCGTCAATTGCCATCATGTCCGCCTGGCCGTTGTACCGTGCTGCAGTCAGCAGTTTCACCAACAGCCCGTAACACTGCTTCGTGTTTTTGTACCGCCAACGGTCTTTGGGTTGTTTTGAGTTCGTGCAGGTCTGCGTCAGCGGAGGAGCATTCAGGAGGCGGTAGTGGATCTGCCGGACAGACAACGGCCAATAGCCTTTCAGATCGCTTATTGCGTCCAATGCAGCCTTCAAGAACGGAAGTCGGCGACCGTCAACAGGGGAAACATGTTTTGAGCCGATGACATCAACAAACTCAGCCTCAACATCGATGGCGGCCTGCTCATGGCGATACAGCAACTCCCCTGGATCGGCGTCAGCGAATCGCAATAACGATTCCTTGACGATCGTGCCGACGGTCTTAACACGTTGAGGATTGTATTCTGTCAGCAGCTTCAGGTATTCGTCGTTGCCCTCGCGCCGCACACTGAGTTTCTGCCGTACCGGAATCTCCTCATACCCGAGTATTTGACAGGCATGATATCGACGATGACCACTCAATATGTAGTCATCTGCTGTTACGGTAATCGGCTCCTCCAACCCGCGACGCTGGATACTGTCAACGAGTATCTCCATTTGTGCGTCGTCCGTGATCGGTCCATATATCGCATCATTCTCTGGTGACGGCGTGATGGTACCAATCGGCACCATGTTGACCGTATAGTCAGTGGGTGAGATCATTGCTGCGCTCCACTGTGACCGGATCCGCTGCTGCTGCTGTACTCCTTGGATGGCTTACCGTTCTTTCGGTACTCGACGGCGGCATGTTTCAAAAACAGCAGCGACAGACGGCCTACAGACAATGTCGTCACCGCCGGAACCGTACGGCCAGAGTTGGCGGCTTCCCATCTGGCGAATATCTCTTCAAACTTCTGACGAGATTCAGGTGAGCCATGCGGCCCCAGATAGATGCGTTTGCCGTTGAAGGTCGTGCGAGCCTGGCCTGTCGCTTTGTGCAGCCCGTAAACTGGTTTCCGTGCCATTGAATCTTACTCCCGAAAGTAGTGAACCGAAGTCCTGACTACCCACTTCGGAGGCACCGAAGTGGGTAGTAATCAGGTTTTCCGACACACTGCCTCGAAGAGCAGGTTTCTCTAACACAGAGAATGCCAACGTGTTACGAACAAAAGCGGCTGACGAGAATCGAACTCGTATTTCAAGCTTGGGAAGCTGGCGTGTTACCA
>JBDONA010000961.1:0-3192 GCA_039831575.1 Fuerstiella sp.
ACAGACAAAACGCTCCCGCCGATACTTTCACCACGCTCGTGCGAGATGCTCGTTGGCGGAATGGCAACTCACGTCCGGGGTGGCGAGTACTCGCGCCCAAATCACCTTGTGACTGCCACCCCATAGGCCGAGCTTCTTTGACCGTGCGTTGTCCTCATCATCCGCCAATCGTTTGTCGTCGCTGTACTCTTTGTAATGCCAGGCCAGACCGCGTCTGACAAGTTCACGATTCAGGAACAGGTCCGGCAGCTCAACCAGCGGATCGTCAACTGCCAGGTAGATATCTGCAATCGTCCGGTCGTATTTGTCCTCTCCGTGCGTGACCAGTCGGACCATCTTGCCGCCGACGGTATCACTGACAAACTTCGTGGCGTTGTTGCCGAACGGTTGGCCGCGTTCCGGTGTGTCGATGCCGTTGAATCGCAGCCGGATGGTTTCTTCGTCGTCGGACAGAACGTCGATGGTGTCGCCGTCTACGACCTTGATGACTTTGTAGAGTGTTAGGGCAGCTTCTGTCTGGACGACTTCGGGCGGATGGAGTTTGGTTCCTTCGATTAGGTCGACGCCCAGTATAGGCGGTTCCTCTTCCAGGATTCCCACGACAGTAACCGGAGGTTCGGAAAGCACGGGCGGTTGTTCAGGCAGTGCTGCTGGCAACGCTTCCTGAGCAGCGGCATCAGTCTCAGCCAGTGCTGCTGACAACGCTTCCTCAGTGGCGGCATCAGGCTCAGCACCGCACCCAAGTAAGACGAACGGAAACAGCAAGATTAGAAACATTTTCATGTACGTGCCTTTCTTTGAATCACTTGTCAGCATGTTCTTCACGACCTGCATTTGTTATTTGCCTGTTGCTCTATTTGATTACGCTGCATTTAGGCAGTGCTGCCTTAATCTCTGCCAGTCCTGCGTCTGTGACTGGTACGACGACGAGTATTATCAGTCGTCACCGTTGAACGCCCACTTACCGTAGGGATTTCCAGAGGGCTCGTACCAGAAGCCAACAGCTGATCCCAGCGAAACCAGCAGCAATGGGGTTAGTGCGGACCCACTGCCAGAGTCTTTCGGTAAGCCGAATGGGGCGGCCACTTACCCGACATTTCGGCAAAGCTGCCTTAATCTCTGCCAGTCCGGCATCCGTGACCTGTGTGTTGTCGAGGTTGAGGTGTCTCAGACTGGTCAGTCCTTTCAGGTGCTCCAGCCCGGCGTCGGTGATCTTCGTGAAGTTGAGGCTGAGCACTTCCAGACTGGTTATCCCTTTCAGGTGCACCAGTCCTGCGTCGGTGATCTGTGTGCCGCCGAGATAGAGGTGTCTCAGACTGGTCAGTCCTTTCAGGTGCTCCAGTCCTGCGTCCGTGATCGGCATGGTGGAGAGGGCGAGCGTTACCAGACTGGTCATCCCTTTCAGGTGCTCCAGCCCGGCATCCGTGATCTGAGTTTCGCTGAGGAGAAGTTCTTCCAGACTGGTCAGGCCTTTCAGGTGCTCCAGTCCGGCATCTGCGACCTGTGTGTCGACAAGGTAGAGGCGTTTCAGCTTGGTCAATCCTTTCAGATGCTCCAACCCTGTACCCGTGATCTTCGTTCTGTAGAGGTCGAGTTCTTCCAGACTTGTCATCCCTTTCAGGTGCACCAGCCCGGCGTCGGTGATCTTCGGATCGCGGAGGTCGAGCCGTTTCAAAGGTTTTCCCTGCCGCACGGCATCCAGGATGATTTCATCGCCGGTCATTGTCTGCCTTTCGCTGGTTGTTGGTGGTGGTGTTGTTGCCGAACGGTTGACCACGTTCCGGTGTGTCGATGCCGTTGAAGCGTAACCGGATGGTTTCTTTGTCATCGGTCAGTACGTCGATCGTGTCGCCGTCCACGATCCCGACAACCTTGAACGTGGCAGGTCCTGTGACGCCTTCTGTGGCATTGTCCCGTTCCGTTGATTCAGTTCGTCATCTCAACGTTGCCTTAACACAGGCGTTCACACGACTTGAGACCGTAGAGTCCTGCTGTGCCGGGAGCAACGTCAGGTTATCTCAGCACGAGGCCTCTCTAGTGGTCACGTCGAAGCCGCTCCGAGCAAATCCAGTCTGGAAGAACTGCTGAAGATGAAGTGGCACATTTCCAGCAACTGTTAACGACACTGAAAAATATAGATGTTTGATTCGACATGAAACGCCGTCGCGTAAGAATAATTTATCCGACGCGGCGATACGCAAAGTACAGCTAAGACACGCCGTGTTAATTGCGTCGACTTCCCCTCAACCACCCCACGATTCGTACCGCTTACGAACCTAATCGAAAGCGAAGCTAAAACCCCCACCCATGACCATGACTGGATAGAATTCATTTGTGCCGATGTTTGGAACGATGAATATGAAATCTTGGGGAAAGGATGAGTAATGGCAAAGAAGAAAGATGAGTTTGAATCAGATGGCGTTGAGGAAGCTGAAGCGTTAGACGAGGAGGATGAGCTGCTTCTGGATGCCGTGTGGGACAGAATCAATTCAGGCAAGGCGACCTCGCCGAAGGAGAAGGCGGAAGGCAATGGGAGCAAAGGATAGGCTGGGAAATCCGGAATCAGCGATACTACCGGATGTACCGTCGCCTTGGACCACCTTAGAATGTACAGCGGCATCTCCCCCGCCTCTTCGACGCTGAAGCCGAGTCTCTGCTCGACGAACCTACTGAGTTTTTCTGATAGCCTGATGGCACAGGCGATGATGGCGAGCCGTGTCCGCTGAGTTTATGAGAATCTGACATTTAACGTAACGCGTTCAATGCTGAGCCGTTGAAAGGAAAACCCAACACAATGAATGACAAAAGCACATGGCGTCAAGAAATCCTTTCGTACTTTGGTTTTTGGGGCGGGTTGTCTCTTATCAGTGCCGCTTGCTATTTCTCAATTGCGTTTTTCAGGGAGGAGATGGGGCCAGAATTCCGGGTTGAGTGTTTGTCTATTGGATGTTTGTCGTTGTTGGTTTTTAACGTCGTGGCGTTTATTCGTTTGCTAAAAAAGACTTGATAGGAATTTCTCCAACGCCCATGTCCGACTATCTCGAATTCATCGGGTAAGGGCCGTCGTTGCCAGTGATCCTCCCCACACCACCTAATCTATGAGTCGGCATTCCTGCCGCCACATAGATCGCGATTCGTTATGTTGCAGCATGATTTAAACGATCACTCGCAGCCTGTGGGGAGGCCCATACG
>JBDONA010000934.1:0-3190 GCA_039831575.1 Fuerstiella sp.
GTTGCTGTCGCTCATTGACCATGCCACAGAGTGAAGCGAGCAGAATGTGCCAAGTCTGGAGCAGGAAGGGCATGTTCGGCGCCGAAAATCGTCAGTTTCCGGTGCCGAGAGGTGAAATCAAGCGGCGGAGATGAGAGACTCTGGAGAACCATAAGTCCCGTATTTCACGGCGTTTTGAGTTCGGCGTAGTTTTTTGACCCTACGGCATGCGATGATTGAAATCATCTGCAACGGAGACCGAACCATATGACCGGTTCGACGAACGACATCCTGTACAGCGTGATACGCTGCTGAACGGGCCAGGAAATCGGGTAAAGGTCACTCGTTGTCAGGCACGTCCACTATTTGAAACGCGTACAGTTTTGCATATCTCATCGTGAACCGTAACTGGATCGGTCTGTCGATCAACGCGCTAAGATCCTTTCCTTTTTTCCACGGAGGCCGAAGGGCTACGCCATCGGACCGGATCGGGTTCGACTCGGCCAGAACGTCGCCGTCGATGCCGATAACTTCCACAGCCAGCATACTCCCCTTTGAGGCGGATTGGGCTAAATCGGCGTCGGCATTCACCTCGACATTCTTGCCGCGCAAAACAAATGATTTCGTTGTTACAGTGCCCAATTTGTCGCGGGCGTCGAGCGAGATGAAACCGTCCAGTCGCTGCACGTAGCGATGGATGCCGCTTGGTGTCCGCCTGCCATACCAGGGTTCATCGTGTGGAACGTCATCCTCGCAGCCGTACATCCAGAGCTGGTCCGCGACCCGCACCATTCCGGGCCCCATGTAGCCGGAATAGGCAAGCTGCTTGCCGAGACGTTTGGCGTACGGATTGGGCGGTACATAGGACTGATGGAAACGGCGCTGCACATGAATTCCATCACGGCTTGTGGCCAGTTGTATTGTGCACTCACCGGTGTCGTAGCGCATCAACGTCGGAAAAAACAGGTAAACTCCCGGCGCGTAGGGATAGATGGTTGCTGCCGACGTGTAGATTCCACTTCCCCATTTGCCGCCAGGATCCCGCTCATCCTCGGCCAGGATCTCGTCCAGCCCCGGCGGTGGCTGCCAATCATCAGCCTGCTTGCGAGACGCCTGGGGAAACTGACGAAAGTCAACAGACTGGGCGCGGGCGACACGTCGCGAGGGCCGTCCGATCCGCTTTCCGCTTTCGTCTCTCTGCCAGCAGTTACTCCGCACATAAGCCACATATTTTTTGATGTTCGGATCATAAAAGGCCACGTCCTGTGTGTCAGTATCGCCGGGCATAATGATGCCGTCGGGAGTTTCCACAGAATTCCAGTTGATGCCGTCCGACGAAATGGCACCACTGATGGATGGGTAGGGTCCTCTGGAGGCGACACGGTAAAAATCCCCAAAAATCATCTTGTACTTTTCCGCCGGGTGGTTCGCGTTAGGATCAATAAATACATGATGGCCGTGTACATAACCGCGATGCCCCAGCGCGATGATGTTGTTGTTTTTGGATCCTTTAAATTCGACTTGTCCCAGCCGCGGCTTCGTCCAGTGAATGCCGTCCCTGGACACGGCGTAGCAGAGGCGGCTCATCCAGTGGCCGGGGATCTGTTCCACATAGGTCCAAACCTCGTACCACATGCGAAAGTCGTCACCTTCGTGAATGACGTTGACGAATCCTAGTCCCGCAGAAGCCCAGGGATCGATGGCGTGCAACACGCGCTCTGCCCGCCGAGCTGGATTCAGAGTGAATTCGACCTCGCTGACGGTCTGAACCATCTCTTCGTCGATGAACAACTGCTTCGATCCGCCAATCTCTCGTGGCTGGGCGGCAGGGGCCATTGAACCTGGCAAGGCACTTAACGCAACAAACAATAAGGCTCGGTTGAAACTTCTGGGCAGGTTCATCGTGATCGCATCCTTCGGAAGAATGTTCTGTCGCTTGCAACGACTCAGGCGAGTCACCACGCCAGGTGGGTAATGTCCATCATAGGTTGCAATGATGCTCAATTCGCGACAATCCATTTTCGATTTGCGAAACGGATGTCGGACTTCACAGCGCGCACCGCCGAGAGCCACTTACCACGGCGCTGCGTGGGCACGCGAATTCGCTGGATTGCCAAACCAGGATCTCCCTAATCGGGTTCGTTCCAAAATACTTTGGTTTCATCGCTCAGCCATTCGGCCACTTCTGCTCGATCAGTCGCGCTCGGTCAGATGCAGTCCGATTCCGACAAAACGTATGGCATTGATCGCTCGAATTCTGTGCTTCATCAAAGGTATGGGAATCCAGGAACCGCGTCATTAAATGGGAGTCCCGCAATATGTATGGTAGATGAGTCTTCTCAGCCTACGTCTGTGTGGTGCTCGCGCGATTCTGCAGATATCCCAGCCGATTCCTCTGGTTGTTAACTCTCGCTTCTTCGAAGCGTGATTCGCTTGAAAACAATGTAGCCGACTCCACTCGGATTTTCGGGGATGACACTGAGACGCAGGTCGTTCTTGGTGTTGATTCCGGATAGGTCAAGCCTCAATTGTCCGGTTTTGATTTCGCGTAAATTGACTGAGATCGAACTCTTCTCACCTTCCACGCGGAGATTCCCGGAACCGGCGATTCCGAGCACATCAATCACCAGCGTCACTGGTTTCTGACCTGTACCCATAAGCTGCACATTCACAGAACCCGTGTCCGTATTCGATGAATTGCGCCCTGCGTAGTTCGGTTGATGCGTCGGCGTATAGACCAGCAATCTTCTTGGGGGGCCGAGTGTCGCCCTGAGGTGAATCGTTCCGGTGCGACCAGTCAGAACGTCCATTTCACTCCAATCAACGTACTCGAACGGATCTAATCCAGCTGCACGCCATTGCCGATACCACAAATCGCTCCGGTTTGTGTTGGCCAGGTTCCGGGCGTCGTTGGCTCTTTGAATTTCCGTCCACGACATCAGGTCATCCTCTTTGCCGTCGGGGATGCGATAAAAAGTTCCCCAGGTCACGTCAAAAAAGTGCCAGCCGCCGGCGTAAAACACTTCGGCGCAGATGTGGCTATGGTTCTTGGCCGGAATGGAGCCACGCAAATAAAACTCGACCTGTCTGGCTCGAATACCGAACTGCTTGACGATGGCGAGAAACGCCTGCACTTGGTTTCCACAAATCCCGGCTTCGAGAGCCAGGCATTCTTCGGTGTCCCGGGGCGGCTTTTTGTTGGTCTTGACCA
>JBDONA010000547.1:0-53278 GCA_039831575.1 Fuerstiella sp.
GAGGTACCTGAAGCCCTATTGCATGCGACACACGGCAGCATCAACGATGCTCAACGGACTGGATTCCGTTACTGGGGTGTCACTCGCAGTCGTCACGGAAGTGTTGGGGCACGAGAACTCGCAAGTGACGTTGGAGCGATATTCTCACGTCCTGAAGGCCGACCACGAACAGGTGAAAACGTTCTGGAATCGAGCCAAACTGTCCATAAAGGGTAGCGGATAAGGTAGCGGGCGGAAATCGTCAATGTCCACTTGGGGTAGTGTTTGCATTGGTGAAATGCACATCCGGCTACTACGGCACGACGTGCACCATCAGCAGATCGTGGCCGTCGCCCAGCCAGTTTGTGTGACCCACCACAACAATCTTCTGCCCTGATTTCAAGACGTGATTATCCAGTCCCCATTGAACCACAAATTGCAGCAGCGCGTCCGCTGACTGGCGAACCAGCGTGCTCTGAATGGAAGTCACCCCCCAATAAAGACACAGTCGTCGCACAACGTCCTGCCTATGCGCGACGGCAAGGATCGGGACTCGGCCTCGTTGCCCGGACAACGCCAGAGCTGTGCGGCCGGAATCCGTTGCCACCACGATCAGGTCTGCATCCAGGCTGTTTGCGACCACGGTCGCCCCCAGTGAAACAGCCTCGGTGATCGGATTGGCACGGCGTGATTCGTCAGTGTGTGGATCCTCGACTCCACGACCGATGACAAAGGGCTCAGATTCGTGGACGATCTTCTGCATCATTCGAACGCAGGTGACCGGATGCCTGCCAATGGCGGTTTCTCCCGAAAGCATGACGGCGTCGGTTCCGTCGATCACGGCGTTCGCCACATCGCTGACTTCCGCACGCGTCGGCAGGTCGCTGGTAGTCATGCTGTCGAGCATTTGAGTGGCCGTGATCACCGGGATCCGTTCCTGATTGCAGCGACGAATGATTTCCTTCTGCAGAATGGGAACGCGACTGATCTCGGCTTCCACGCCAAGATCTCCTCGAGCAACCATGACGGCGTCGGTCACTTCGAGAATGCGATCAAGGTCTGCGATCGCCTCAGTCTTTTCGATCTTCGCCACGACAATTGGTCGCGTCTTTGGATTCCGTTGATCGATCATGCTTTTCAACTGCGTGATGTCGTCGGCGCTGCGAACAAAACTCAGGCCAATGAAGTCAAGCTGCTGGTCAAGTGCCCATGCCAGGTCCTCTTCGTCCTTCTGTGTGATGCAGGGCGTACTTAGAGCAACGCCGGGCAGGTTGACGCCCTGCTTGCTGCGAATGACGCCAGGTTCCGCCACGACACATGTTATCGACTGACCATCTTCAGCCTTGCCCGTCACCACCAGTCCCACAGTACCATCAGCCAACAGGATGCGGTCGCCGAGGTCAACGTCTTCGATCAGCTTTTCATACGTACATGTCAGATCATGCGGTTCATCGGAATCACGACTGTGAACGAAGCGAACAGTGCTTTGTTCGCTGCACATCAGCTCGCCTCCGGCAATCGCGCCGAGTCGTATCTTCGGGCCGGAAAGATCACCCAGTACACCGACCGGCGTCTTCAATTCGTCTGAGATGGTGCGAATTCGATGAAGGACGTTCTCCAGCCATTCGTGAGTGCCGTGAGCAAAGTTCAGGCGAAAAATGTCCACGCCCTCACGGATCAACTGCCGGATCGTCTCTGCATCCTCACAGGCCGGTCCCATTGTGGCGATAATGCGCGTCTTAACCAGACGATGGTGACACGATTCGGGTACTGCAGTCGTGGACATCATCTTCTTCTGTGAATGATTCTTGGGGGATCACCTGAGTTAAGTCGCATGATCAAACAAGGCAGCCTTCAGCAACTTGTTTCTGACTGAATTGAAGTCAGCAGACACCGCCTCTGTGACTGCGTGCTCCCTCATCCAACCCTTCACGCGCCAGTGGAAATTTGAGACGATGAAGATCCGCCGCACATTCGTCCGAGTGCGTGTGGTCAGCTGCCCAACTGCTTTCGAAGTGCCTCCAGTTCGGCCTCCACCTCGGTACGTTTTTCCTGCTGAGACTGAGTGATCGCATGCACCGCTGTTTCTGATTCCAGCCGGACCGGCGGAGTCTCTCCCGTCAATTCCGTCATTCGCCGAACTGCCTCAGCATGTCTGGCTTCCAGCGCCTTCTGAATTCGCAGCATGTTTTGCCATGTGGAGTTGGCGGCCTCGAGTTCCGGAGTCAAGCCTTCAATCAGGTCCTCGATTTCGACTTTGCGCGTCAGGGCTGCGCGAGCCGCAGTTTCGTCGCCGGCGGACAGCGATGCCTTTGCCTTTTCCAGCCAATCGTTCAGCTGAGCCGAATGGCTGGCAATTTCTTCCTTCAGGCGATCACGGTTGGAACCTGATGTCCGAGCAACCCGGCGCGCACTGGCCAGGCCTTCCTCCATTTCTTCCACCACTTCCCGCAATGTTGCGGCGGGGTCTTCAGAAGACTCCAGGATCTCGGTCAGGCTGCAGGTCACAATGTCGGTCAGGCGGCTGAAATGAGGCATGTTCAGTTTCTCTTACGCAGAAATGGACAGGGTGGACTATCCCGTTTCAGAAAAATGTCAGAGTGTCGCGATGGAAAGACGTAAGGGGATCAATGTGCCATCAAGTCCTGATTGCTGCGAAACGAAGGATCCTGACTTACGGATCAATTCATTTCAGAAACAGTTTCCTCAGCGAAACCTCGACAGGTTAAATGATAACGGAGTTTTTCTTTGGCCAGTCGTAGCCGGCTTTTTGCTGTTGGCAATGTCGTGCTCATTGCGTCGGCAACTTCCGACAGAGTGAGCGAATCGAAATGGTGGAGCAGGAATGTCTGGCGTTGTTCTTCCGGCAGTTCATTCAGTAATTCATGAACGGCGGCAACGACTTCCTGCTGTGAAACTTTTGCTTCGGCGGTTACTTCGTCTCCGGGCATCAGGCTCAGCAGGTCTACCGTCTCGCCGTCAGCGGATGCGGTGACGGTCACTCGTCGAATCAGGGCGTCATGGGACGCCCGTCGAACACTGTCAATCAGAAGGTTTCTGGCCACGCGAAACAGCCAACCCTTGAACCGTCCGGTCGGTACATAATCCCATGCTTTTCGATACAGCCGCAGCATCGTTTCCTGAACCAGGTCTTCAGATCGTTGTGCGTCGCGGGTATTGCGGAAAAAAAAACGGTAAAGCGGCGCTTCCCATACGTCCACGACGTCGTCGAACGCATCTGGATCGCCTTCCTGCAGGCGAATCATTCGCTGGTCATCGTCATTGTACTGTTTTGACATTGCGAACGTTCAGGACTTGGGAAAGTCAACAGCTGTGAGGCTTTTGGGAAAAATGACCCTCCGTATTGCGTATCTCTGTGGCGATCAACAATAACGGGCCGTTCGCCTGCGATCCACAACGAGAATCGATTTCCGCGCCGTGCGGGATCAGAGACGGAAGTCTGTGTAACCTATCGCGAATCGCTTTCCGGTAAAAGCTACCTCGTGACCGCTGTCGTCACACCTCCGTGCTGACGGATTTCCGGGACGTTCTGTTGGCAGTTCTCCTTCGTCAGACGCACTGCACGAACCGGTGCTGGATTCGATTATACCTGGTCGAGCTCTGGAAGGCGTTTTCAGCGGCAGCGCCACAGTGACGGTTTGATCAGAGTGCGACAGTGCCAACCAACGAAAATTCAACATGATCCGCTTGGTGTGGCGTGCAGGGGGTTCACGGGCGTGCACACTTAGTTTTTGTTGCGACGGTGGGCACGAGCCACTTCCATCAGGTGCGATATAGACTTGGCGCACGGTATGGGGGGAATTACTATTCCCGTGTGCATGCGAATTGCTAGGGTCCGGGTGGCGAGGACGTAGACCCAACAGTAGTTTGTACTCAATTGTTTGATGAGGCACAAATGTTTTCGACAGTTACTGCCATTCAGGCGGATGAACTTGACGGGATGCGTGTCGTGGAGGAAACCGAAACACCTCAAGCCGCGCGACTGGTCTATGTGCTCGACGACGAGATTCAGGTCCTCGAAGTCATCGAATTGCAGCTGAACGCAGCAGGCTATTCGGTCGTCACGTACGCCAGCGCCGCAGAGTTTCTGGAGAAGATTCACGAATTGCCGCCCGGCGTCGTGGTCTCCGATCAGCGAATGCCCGGTGTCAGCGGCTTGAATGTTCAGCAACAATTGCGAAAGTTTTTCAGCAGGTTTCAGCTGATCCTGCTGTCAGGGTATCCGGAAACTCGAGTTGCCGTCGAAGCGATGCGACAGGGTGCGGTGACCGTTCTTGACAAACCATACAATCGTGACCAGTTGCTGGCGTCATTGGAAGAAGCGTTCGACGTGCTTGCCCGAGTCGCGACAGATGACCATGGGTTGCCGGCCGTTCTGCCGGACGGCACTCTGTATCTGGACCGGCTTTCCAGTCGCGAACGCCAGGTCGTTGATCTTGTTTACAGAGGCGAGACCAACAAGTCGATTGGAATTCAACTGGGTATCAGTATCAAGACCGTAGAAAAGCATCGCGGCAAAGCGATGAAGAAAATGGAAGTCAGCAGTCTCGCCGAGTTGATCCGATTGATGGAACGTGAACTCGGCTCGTCGACCCGCTAACGATTACTCATTTTCTTCCGGCTCTTTTAACTGGTTGGCAAGATAATCGATTGCCGCAATCAGCTGAGTGTCGTTGAACGGCTCCACTTTTTCTGTGGCGTCCTTATCTTCATCTGCAGCGACATCATCCGCCGGGTGCAGCACATCTTTTGCTCTGCGATAGCGCTGCCATGCCGTCCGTTGCCTGCGGTCGTACTTGATCAGGTATCCTTCGTCCGGAGTCACGCCCCACTCGTCGTCGACGTTCATATCAGGAAAGCGATGGATGTTCACGCCGCTGGGCCGGTGGTAACTTGCAGTGGTCAGCTTCAGGGCACTTTCACCTTCCTCCATGCGGATGATGTTCTGCACACTGCCTTTGCCCCAGGTTCGTTCACCAATAATCACCGCCCGCTTGTTGTCCTGCAGACAGGCACTGAGTACCTCGCTGGCCGACGCGCTGAATCCGTTAACGAGCACAGCCATCGGGATGTTCGAATACGTGTCACGTTTTTTGGCGTCCCATGACCGCTCCGGAACGTTGCGGCCACGAACACTGACGATGTTGCCGTCTTCAAGAAACATGTCGGCAATTTCAATGGCCGCTTCCAGTAATCCGCCGGGATTGTAGCGCAGGTCAATCACCAGGCCGCGGACCTTGCGTTCAACGACACTGTCCAGAGCCGCCTTTACCTCCTGGGCAGTAAATCGGCTGAAGTGGGAAAGCCGAATGTAGCCGATCTTCTGTTCGTCATCGTACATGAACTCCCACTCGTCCTTGTCGTTGTAACGATCACCAAGGACGGTCGGTGCTTTGATCAGTTGCCGAACGAGTCGTATTTCCTCGGGTTCGGATCCTTCGCCGGGATGCACAATCTTGATGACGACCGGGCGACCGACCGGTCCCTGTAGTTTCTTGACAGCGTCGGTCAGTGACAGTCCCTCCGTCGACTTGCCTTCCACTTCGACAATGAGGTCGCCTGCTCGGATCCCGGCTCGGTACGCCGGCGTGCCGGGCAGCGGACTGACCACAATCAGTCGGCCAGGACTTGGTGAGTTGACGGTAATCCCGATTCCGCCAAACTCCTGTTCGACCATCTGAGTGAAACGACGCACGTCCGTTGGCGGAATATAACTTGAGTACTGATCCAGATGGCGTAGCATCCCCTGAATGGCGGATTCCATCAACTCTCGTCGATCCACGTCCCGTACATAATTGGACTCAATCTGCTGAAACGTTTCCGCAAACAGCTGCATGAGTTCGTATCGTTCTCGCTCGTTGGCCCGTTCGTCCACGGCAACGGCGGGCGTTGCAGTCACCAGGCCAGTGGCTGCCAGACAGCATATAAGACAGAATGAAGGCAATCTCATAACAAGCTCCGGAAGTAATGCAGACGCAGACTATTAATACGATATCGCAAAACAGTTGCCTCGGTCGAGGCCTGGCTAACCACCTTCTTCCAGATTCGGGCCGCGGGGCCCTGATAGATTATATTCCGGCAGGAAACACCCAGAATGGATGAGCCACTGGCATGGATAAACGGTCGCGAAACACCGTTTTCACAGCTGGCGCTGCCGGTTTGGGACCTCGGAGTCGTCGCCGGAGCCAGCGTCACGGAAATGGCGCGGACGTTTCGCCATCAGTCATTTCGACTGCTGCAGCACCTGCAGCGTCTGGAAACATCGTGCGCTGAACTTGGGTTTAAGACGCCTCTTTCCGTTCCTGACCTTGCCGCCGCTGCCGAGCGCCTTGTGCAGAAAAACAGCGAACTGATTGATGCGCACGACGACCTTGGTATCGTCGCGTTTGTCACAGCCGGAGCCAACCGCACCTATCTGGGCACTGACGATCTGCCTGGAGGGACGACCGTCGTGCATACGTTTCGCCTTCCCCTGGAGTTGTGGCGTTCCGCCGCTGAAGACGGTGTCCGCCTGACGATTCCCAAACGGCGGCAGATTTCTGAAAGCAGTCAGCCAGTTAGCCACAAGACACGAAACCGACTGCATTGGTGGCTGGCTGACGGGGAAGCCGATGCTGTGGAATCCGGTAGTCGAGCATTGTTGCTCGACTCGTCCGGTCTGATCACGGAAACAAGTGCCGCGTGTTTCTTTGCTGTCATTAACGGAACGATCGTGACGCCACGAAGTCAGGTTCTGAACAGTATGAGTCGACGGATCGTCGAAGAAGCTGCGGCAGACTGCGGACTCAGTTTTGAACACCGCGACGTTTCTGCCGATGAAATTTCCGCAATGGAAGAAGCGTTCCTGTCCTCAACACCGTCCGGAATTCTTCGCGTCCGCTCGATCGACCGACGTCCCATCGGCACCGAAGACACCCGATCGGTGATACCGGACCTGCTTGCCTATTGGGAAAAAGTGGCCGGACTGAATCCTCTGAAGCAGATTCTGATGCGGGACGGCCCGCCCGCCGATGCGGGCTGACGCCTGGAAACTGCCGGCCCGCGTTCGTTGGTCGTCAACATGGTTCAACGGCTGCATGGTTTCTTCGACAGGCGGACCATCTGCTCTCACTCGTCAGAGTCGCTGCACACCGTTGAACTGTTTCCTGCGAATCAGGACGACTGACTGCCGTCTTCTGTTTTCGATTCAGGGGGAGTGGCCTCTTGTTCCTCGCCGCCCTGCGTCTGGTCAGTCTTTGAAGTGTCCTCGGGGGCGGCCGTGGGCGGCGCTGCGGCCTTCGTTTCTTCGGTTTCAGTGCTCACTTCTTCTTTTGGCGATGTCTCGCCGTCGCCTTCGTCGTTGTCAGACGGTGTCTCAGACGGACCAGCGAACGTGAAATCGACCAGCGGGGCACCCAGCCGGAGGTGTTCTTCCATCAGTTCTTCAGCATCCTTCATGCGTTCCGGATCGATGACACTACCTGTCAGAAACCACTGCCGGGATTCATAGTAGAGTCCGACTTTCGCCATCAGCTCTGCAACTCGAAACCGTCCATCCACGTCATCAATGTTGTCACCGACGACGGCCATCGCATCAAGAAGTTGTTTCTGAAGATCCCCCAGCTGACGCAGATTCTGCTCGGCCACATCAACGTTTTCGGAATTGCCGGTTTCCTTGTAGAGGGCCACGGCGACCTGAAAGAGTTCCGCATCCCGCGGAGCGTACTTGAGGGCTTGAATCAGGGCTTTTTCTGCTTCTTCCGGTTTTCCATCACTCAAAGCGATTTGTATTTGGAGCTTTGTCGATTTCGGCTGGCTGCCGCCTTCATCGGGCTGGGAAGTAACCATATTTCGGGCACCCTCCACATCCCCTGATTGAAAGAGCAGTTGCGCCTTAAGCGAATCGTCTTCGACAAGGTATAGGTGCTGCTCAACGAAGCTGGCGATCCTTTCGGTGTTGCCTGCCTTCAGTAAACACTTCGCGTAACTGGTGATAACGGCTGGACTGGCTGACGCGACATCTCCCGGTGTGGCAAGTGTTCCGGAAAAATCGGCAACGGCCTCTTCAAACCGTGACAAATCGTTCCTGATCTGCGCTCTCAGGCGAAGAGCTCCGGTGTGCGTTATGTCTTGTGTTTCGTTATGTGTTTCGTTGCTTTCGATCACTTCGTTCAGTGTCGTTTCCGCCAGGGACAATGCACCAATGACTTGATAGAGACGCGCCAGCAGTAAACGAGAATGATCGGCGGTTTCCGGGGCAATTTTTATGGCTTCTTCGTAACGATCGATTGCTTCGCGGAACTGACCCATTCGAGTCAATGACTCGCCCGCCTTCTGCAAGGCGAGTGGCCTGATCGTCGCGTTTTTTTGAGCCTGTTCGAAAAGCTCAATGGCTTTCGGGTCTCGTGTTTCTCCCGCCGCCTTGATCCCTTCAAGAAGAATCAGGTGGTCCGAATAATCGGGATACTGCTTCAATCGATTGAATGTCCGCGTGAACTCTTCTTTGTTTCCGCCCTTCAGTTGCTGTAACGCATCCTGATACAACGCTTCAGGATCGTCCGGTACCGCACTGACGATTACCCCAACGACAACTGCAACGGTGGCAACCAACAGAATGCCCCACAGCCAAAATGGTGGCCCTCCCTTGACTGGCAATACAGGTGGTTTCTGACTCATCAGTACGAACATTTGCGGTCATGTTGTGCCGCAAACCCATAATTTGAAAGGACTTATGTTTTTAAAGGATAGCCGCAAACGCGCATACCTCGACCGCTGTGGACCTATCTACGCTCTTTGGCCCCGTAGCATTTGCCAAATATCAGGGACCCGTTGAATTCCTGCGGCAGAGCAGGGCGAATGGACGCCAGGAGCACCGTACTGCTGTCCTGCACGCATCGGTCTTAAGCGTCCAACTGCTCCAGAATCTCTTCATGCGTGGGAAACCTGAGCGTTTCCTCTTTGCTGTAAATCAGTTGACCGTTCAGCTCAACATCAAAGATGCCGCCTTTGCTCTCCACCAGATCAACGTCGATCTGCTTTGCCTGCTTGATCGCGGCCGCCAAACTGGTGGCCTGGGGTGTGTAGTTTCACATGACACAATACGTGATCTGCACTTTCATGGATTCTCTCTCCTTGTGGCAACAATAAAGCAGAACGCTATCCCACGTTTTGATGTTCACCGCAACACATGGCGGCGGGCAGAATATGCAGCACATTGCTTACCGGATTGACGGTTGTCGCTGCGGCCGTGAGTCCGCCGCCGTTTAATTATTTTCGTAATCCGTCCTGGCTCGTGGGCAGTCCGTTTTCTCAGGCTGGAACAGGACTGTTGAGGCCACCAGTGAGCGAGAAGCGCTGCCAGCCGAACAGGCGATCCCCGCAGATCACGTTGCGCAATCGTGACAGTGCCCGCGAACAAGAACCTCGGACATGATCCCCGGCGCACGAGCTGTTTTGGAACGGCCCTTCAGTTCTACGTCAAAACCGGACATGCACACCACCTTCCCGCAATCAATGCACATGAAGTGCGGATGCTCCGATGATCCGTCGCTTTCCAGTGGCAGCAGTTCGAATCTTCGTACGGCATCACCCAGGTCCAGACGAACGACAATGCCCGCTGCGTTGAGCTCAGTAAGGGAACGATAAATCGTAGACTTGTCAAAACCGTATTCACCAAGGGCGTCGACGACGTCGACAGGTGTCATTGGTGATTCCGCAGCATCCAGACACTGAATAACGGCAATCCGCGCCGCCGTACAGCGCATGCCCACACCTCGCAGTACGGATCTTGCAGCTTCCAATGTCAGCTGTCGCGGTTGCCTGTTTTTGATCATGGTGTGAACTCCAAACAGCCTGTTGTGATTACCGGAGTATTTCAGGACCTGTCCACATTTGCAACTATGTTGCAATTAAGAACGCGTGGCGACTCGAAATTCGAGGTTCTCAGCCCTACTTTACAGTGTCTTACGCTGACTCTTGGCCGCGTCCGACGCGTTCCAGCCTGACCAACAGGTCTGCCCACGAGCCACAATGGTCCACGAGAATAAGTAAACTGCTCTAGTGGCCCATTGTTTCTGGTTGCCCACTGTGCCACACCTGCAAACGAAGTTGACGTGTTAATGTCCTGTCTCCACCGTTCTTACCTGTGCCTGATTGTTGCTGTACTGACAACTGGCATTGCAGCAGAGTCGGCCCATGCGGTCGACGAAGTGGAAGTCAGCGACAGCGACGACAGTAATGCTGCACTGTCTCCGACATCCACTTTTGACGACCAGGTCTTAATGGTGCAGGTGCGCGAAGACAGCACTCAGACCATGCTGGTTCTGGGCGTCTACTGCCTGCTGATCGTCGCCGCGTCACTCGCGGGTGGTTGGCTGCCGTCGTGGATCGAACTGACCCACACTCGCATGCAGACGCTCATTAGTTTCGTGGGCGGCCTGATGCTGGGGATCGGCGTCTTTCATCTGCTGCCACATGCTTTTCGGGAACTCCGTGACCCCGACGCAACGGCCCGCTGGATGATGTTGGGAATCGTGATGATGTTTGTGTTGATACGCCTGTTTCATTTTCACAACCACGAACCCGTTGCGAGTAAAGACGCGGCACACTCACCCGATTGCAATCACGATCACGCGGACGATCGTGCATCCCACGAGTCAGCGACTGGAGAAGGTCACGGTCATGGTGAGTGTCATTCGCATGGCCATTCTCACGGTCTGAGTTGGATTGGGATTGCGATTGGTCTGAGTCTGCACACACTCATCGACGGTTTGGCGCTGGCAGCCAGCGTGCAGCAGGATGCTCGGGCTTCCGCGGCAATCGGACTGTTTGGCATCGGGACGTTTCTGGCCGTGTTACTGCACAAGCCGCTTGACGCTGTGTCAATCACGTCACTGATGGTTGCGGGCGGCTGGGACAAGAAGTCGATGAGTTTGGTCAACGCAGGTTTCGCGATGATGTGTCCATTGGGCGCCGTGTTGTTCCTGCTCGGCATCAGCCGATTTCCGGGTTATCAGCAGGAAATCCTTGGCACTTCGCTGGCGTTTGCGGCTGGAGTCTTCGTCTGCATCGCGCTGAGCGATCTGTTGCCGGAAATGGAGTTTCATTCCCACAACAAAGTCCAGCTGACCATCTCACTGGGGCTGGGCATCGTTGTGGCATGGGCAGTGACGCTGCTTGAACCTGCCCATCTGCACTAAGAGCCGTTTCCTTATTCTCGTGCTCCGTTCCGGGTCGTGGGCATACCATTTTTTCAGGCTGGAGCGCGTCGTGTGCGGCCACGAGTCAGCGTATCACGCAGTCGCGCATTATTGTCGCAGCGTTGCCAGGTTTGCTTCCATCGCCTGCACAACGGCCAGCGAATCAGACCCGACGGCTGTAAATTTGAATCCAAGGTCTTTGTGCTGCTGTTCGAAACCGGTTTTGGTCAGAATTCCCGGTGTCTTGCCGTGATCGCTGCACGACTTTACAACCTTCTTCAGCGCTTCGACAAAACGTGGCTGAGTGAAGTCACCCGGAAAACCCAGGTTCACTGACAGGTCCAATGGGCCAACGAACAGGACGTCAACGCCATCGATCGCTGCGATGTCGGCAGATGCCTCGACAGCTTCCGGTGTTTCAATCTGAACGATCACGAGGCTGTTGTCGTTGGCATCGTTGAAGTATTGATGCCAGTCGCGGCCGAAGTTGGTTGCACGAATGGCACCGGCCACTCCGCGAGATCCCAACGGCGGATACTTGATGCAGTCGACAGCGCGTTTCGCTTCTGCGACCGTGCTGACATAGGGAAACATGATTCCCGCAGCACCGCTGTCCATCACAAATTTCACAGTGTCGGCGTCGACGGACCGAATTCGCACAATCGAAGCAGCGCTGGATCCTCGACAGGCCAGCAGCATGCTGCGCAGGTCGGCTGCGGAGCCAGAGCCGTGTTCCAGGTCAATCAGCAGCCAGTCAAAGCCTGTGTCAGCGGCAATTTCGACGGCCGTGGGCGAGCCCAGGTTCAGGAACGTCCCGGCCAGCAATTGCGTGTGAAGTTTGTTTCGGTCAATCCACTGCATCGAAACGCCTCATGACAAAGTGATTGTGGTGCGGCTGTCGCTGAATTCGTCAGGAACCAGGCACAATGCCCGTGTGAGGTTGTCAGCCCATCCTGTGTGAACTCAAACAAAATTCTACGTCAAAGGCGATCCACCCCAAAGTCCACGCGTCTGGCGGAGCCGCACATCGCGGGTAACGGGAATTGTGTCCCATCCCGGGCCGCCGGCGGCACTGATTCCTGATAAACGTTTGCCACGTTGAAGCCGATCGATCTTACGACGGCACTCCCCGGTCGTTCGCAGGGCTATTGGCACGACGCCACCCATGCGATCGCGTCGCCGAATTCTGCAGCGGTGTCTTGCCCCTGGAAACAGAGAAGGGATGAACAGCACACGAATTCAGGCCACCCGTAAGGCTCACAACCCGCAGTTTCGCGCCAACACGACCACCAGACGCTTTGCTTCCGGCGTCTGGCGAACGTGACACGCAAGTCGCCGTGTCTGTCCTCGATGCCCGACTGAGTTCCCTTGTTCCTGGGCCGGTCCGCTGTGGGTTGACCCGCAGAATGATCAGAAAGATGTCTGTCATGACGACACAAACCCCTGATGTGAGTCCATCGTCGGGCACAGGAGTTGTCGATGCCGCGCGGTCGATCCTTCAGTCGGACGATTACGACCTGCCCATACTTCCTGAAGTTTCAGTGCAGCTGATGAAGCTGACGGCTGACGTTGACTGCGACCCCCAAGACATTGTTGACCTGTTCAAACGAGATCAGTCGCTGACCGGACATCTGTTGATGACGGCGAATTCTATTCGTTACAACTCCGGCCTGATGGTGACTTCGATCCAGCAGGCTGTTGCCCGACTTGGTCTGCTGCGAATTCGTGAAATCGTGATGTTGATCTCGGTTCAGGCCAAGGTTTTCAAAGTGGCGGGGTTCGAGAAAGACGTGCGGAAGTCGTTTGAAAAGTCGATGACCACAGCGGCGTTCTCTCAGGCAATCGCAAGAAATCGCCGCCTGAATGTGGAAGACGCCTTCCTCTGCGGATTGCTGCACGACATCGGTCGTCCAGTGCTGCTGCAGGCGCTTTCGGACTGTCGAAATGATGGTCAGGCGGATGCTGCGGACGACGAAATTCTCGACGCGACCGAAGAATATCGGATACCGATGGCCGGCAAACTGGTTCTGTGGTGGGACTTGCCGGAACGACTGGCCACGATCATTCAGCACCAGCAGACGCCTACGGAAACGACTGAATTTGATCAGCAGGCGGCCATTCTTAATCTGGCAATCGATCTTGCGGACATCGCGCTGGATGCCGACACCCCGATGCCCGAAGAACTGACTCATCCGATGATTGGCGTGCTCAATCTGTATCCGGATGATGTGTCGCACCTGCTTGGCCAGCATACCGAGATTCTGAAATGGGTGAGGTCCGCCACATGATTGCTACAAATCACGACTACGACGTTGTTGTTATCGGCAGCGGTCCGGCCGGCCAGAATGCTGCGGTCGAAGCCTCCAGCCATGGTGCTCGCGTCCTGATTGTGGAACGCGAACGGAACGTCGGCGGTGCCTGTGTTCAGTACGGCACAATTCCCAGCAAGACACTGCGTGAAACCGCGCTCACGCTGACGGCGTTTCGACGCCGCAGCGGAGGCGTTTACGAAATCAGCCATGACAGTCAATTAGGCATCTCCAGCCTGATGCTGCGGCTGGATGAAGTCGTCCATGCGCACCAGAATGCAGCTCAGCAATGTCTTGACATGGCAAATGTTGAACGAGCGCAAGGTAAGGCTTCGTTTGTTTCGCCACACGAAATCGAGATCAGGGACGTCGCGGGCAGCACCACAAATGTGACCGCACAACATTTCGTCATCGCGACGGGATCACGTCCTCGCAATCCACCGAATGTCGATGTCGATCACGAGAATATCTTCGACAGCGATTCTGTGCTTTCGATGACGTACCTGCCCGCATCCCTGATTGTTCTGGGTGGTGGCGTGATTGCCTGTGAATACGCATCCACGTTTGCGTCATTGGGCGTCAAGGTCACAATTGTCGACAAATGGCCCAGTCCACTGGGGTTCCTTGATCCGGACCTCGTTGATGTGTTCCTGGCTCAGTTTCGCTCGAATGGCGGCGAGTTCCGTGGTGGCAGTGTCGTTTCGTCCGTGGACTGGGACGGCGTCAGTGCGGCACGCGTCTTTCTGGAAGACGGCGAAGTCCTGACCGCCGACAAGGCCTTAATCGCTCAGGGGCGTCTTGCCAATCTCGAGCAACTGGAAATTGAAAACGCCGGATTGAAAGCCACCGACCGCGGATTGCTGGCCGTCAACGAATTCTGTCAGACGGACGTTTCGCATGTCTACGCTGTCGGTGACACTATTGGTCCGCCAGCGTTGGCATCTGCTTCGATGGAACAGGGCCGCCGAGCCATGTGTCACGCTTTCTGTGGTGAGCTGCATGCGTCTGACGGACTGATTCCGGCGGGCATCTTTACCATCCCGGAATTGGCCACGGTTGGTCTGACGGAAGAGCAGGTGATCAAACAGCATGGTGGAGCTATGGTCGGTAAGGTCGACTTCGGCCGTCTTGCGCGAGCTCACATTATGGCGTCACCCTCAGGTGTGCTGAAACTGGTCGCCGATCCGACCGGGCACAAACTACTGGGTGTGCAGATTGCCGGCAGCGGTGCAACGGAGCTGGTCCATCTCGGGCAAATGGCTCTCCTGAACGACATGTCCATTGACACGTTTGCGACGACGATCTTCAATTTTCCCACGATGGCCGAAGGATATCGACTGGCGGCTCTGGAAATCATTCATCGTCGAAAGGCCGAATCTGCGGCGACCAACGTCAGCCGCGCCGCCTCCAAACACGCTGAACTCAGCACTCGGTGATCAAACACCAAGGCTGACGCATCCCGCGACAGCGGACACGCCGCCTCACTGGGGGCTGAGTCCATGGCTGATTGAAAGTTGGATCGAAGAGAGAAGGACGGCATCCCTGCCGAGTGGCCATCCATGGAAGCTCGTTAATAGCATCCTCGAATTTCACATTCTGGAGGGTTCGTGTTGAGTGAGTAAGTCGTCCCTCTCTCATTCGATCCGTCTGCATCCATTGTTTCTTTTGTTGGACTGCGCCACTTTCGGCTTCGTTTTAGCCCGCAGCGTAAGCGAGGAGAAAAGTTGCGACGATCGCCTCGCTTACGTTGCGGGTTACAAAAAACACGCGACAAGCGAAACACCTGGCGCCGTCCGGTTAGAGTCCGTTTGGAAGACGATTTCCGTCCTGTACTATTCTGTCAACGTCTTAAAGAGATCGCCGAATTCCGGCATTTCCGATTTCAAGACATCCAGCCAGCAGTCCGGGTGCCAGACTTCGACGCACACCGCAGCACCGACAATGACGACTTCCTGTCCTGACTCAACGCCCAGGAACTGTCGAAAACTTTCCGGAATCAATAGCCGTGACCGCTTTGCCAGAGTCACCTGTTGATGCCGGGTGGACAACAGTCGTCCTAATCGCTGAACGTCACCCCATCGACCTTCCATTCGTCCGGAATCGATTTTCTGACGCAGCAAAGAGACTCCGCTGTCCAGACGCTTCTGCCATTCGTCACAGCGCCACAAGCTGATGCACCCCGTTTGTTCTTTGGCAACGATGATCGTGCCATCGTCGTCGGCGACGCCTTCCACGAAGTCGGGTGGCAGTGTGAGACGAAATCGTTCGTCCACAATGCGTCTGACTTCGCCGGTGATAAACATCAATCTGCCTCGTACGGGAAGGTCCGCAAGCCAATTCGAGCTGCCGCTCGGACACACGTGGTCGCCTCGGTTGGTCGGCATCCCAGGATGCGCACAAAACGTCGGGATCCAGCGCAACAGCGACAGTTTCCCACCGTAATGGGCAGAGGATCCACTTTCAATCAGTTTTCAAAGATCTTTTTGGGCATTTAACCCACAACAGGAGGTTACGCGCTGCTGTCCGGTTCGGCAACTGCGTGTGGCCCGGTTTTTCCGATTTTGCGGAATTCGTATTTCAGTCAAGACAGGCACGGCGGCAGTTCTACGGATGGATGGCCGTGCGACGAAATCAACGGTTGGGCAAAGATTGTCGACGACAGAAGGCACTCCGGCTGTGGCCATGGAACGCTGATGATTCTTGTCGGTCTCACGCAAACAGGCAGAAGGCCGGCCCGGATACATGATAGGTTTGAATGTTGTGTCAATTTCGAGTCGTTCCCGCCATCCCTGAATTCGTCCCACCTACCAGGGGCTCCTGCCATGGGTAAGTTCAAACCGTTTCTCTTCGGTGCTCTATTGGGTACCGGTACTGTGTTCATCGCGTTGCAGTATCACGTCGTTCAGTCTCACGAAGGCATTCGTGTGGTACCGCGTACGCCACAGCATGCCATTGGGCTGGCCTACGTCGACATTCGTAACTGGAGTGCTGAACAGTGGGCGGACCGTCCGGAACTTGCTCGCGCTTTCGTGGCGCATGGTGCGGCTGATCTGGTGGCATCGTCGGTGACGGAAGGTCTGATGGAATCGATTTCTTCCGACAGTGCCGTGCTCGATCAGTTTCGGGGATTCATGAATGAATCTTCGAACTCCGACGATGCAGACTCACTGTTCAACGATTCCGATTTCGCTCCGATCAACGCGCCGTCGGATTCAAATCAACAGGGCCTGATGACCATTCCGTTTGAAGACGCTCGCAGGCAGCGTTCGGCCGACACCGCATCCGCCGCCAACAGCGAGAAGCGACCATCTCTGGCATCCAGGGACATCAGTTCCAGCGTTGACCAACCGACCTGGAAACGGTCATATCGGTCGTCGGACGAGGCGGTCTTCGCAAGTCCGGCCGTGACGGGGCAGCGCGACGTACCATCGGTTGATCACGTGTTTGGCTCAAGACGAACCAGACTTTCAAATAAACCGTCTTTGGGTACACAGAGTGCCGAAGTCGAATCGGATAAGGGTTCAACAGGGCTTTCCGTTCACCAGGAAATGAATCTGCTTGAGCACATGCTGTTCGGAGATGAAGAATCGCCTTCGCCGACTTCACGTTTGGCAGGTGGCGACGCCGATGGCGGTGGCTTTGAGGACATCACGCACACTCTGGACAACCGGGCCGCACAGGCCCTGAAACGGGCTCGTGCTGTTTTTCAGCAGCCATCGAATCGATCGTCTCTGCGGTCGGCAGACTCGGCGAATCGCTATGTTCGTGACCCGGCGGGCAATTCGCCTGCGGACCGTGCATCGTCGATGTTTTCGGCCGATGCTCTGACGACGGAATTGTTCGATGAACGCAGGACAAATCTGCCGGACCCACTGCAGGCCATTCGCGACGGGTTCGACCCGTTTGTTGAGTAATCGCTTTGGGTCGTGACTTTCAGCAATTGTCCGATTTCAGCAAGATTCGGACAGGATGCCCTTCGGCCCTGGCGTCTGGCTGGCTTCACCACGACGGTCCAGTCACGCACTCTGTCAGGCAGGCCAACGGTTTCGCGGCGCGTGAATAATGCCCGGGGTATTGTTGTTGGCCGGTTGTCTGAGTAAACTCAGCCAAATCACAAGCACGCTGTTTTGGTCCTGTGGAGTTGCACATGCTAAATCTCACCAGCCGCGGAACTGCTCACACCTGCAGCGGTACCACTCGCCGTGATTTTCTGCAGGTGGGATCTCTTGGTGCCACCGGATTGTCCCTGGCGCAGTATGCGCAAGCAAAAGAAGCGGGTGCTGTGGCATCGGGACATGACGAACGATCGTGCATCATGATTTTCAATCTTGGTGCACCAAGTCAACTCGACACATTTGACATGAAACCGGACGCCCCGGCGGAAGTGCGAGGTCCGTTCCAGCCGATTGCCACCCGGGGTGACTTTGAGATCTCTGAGATTCTGCCGCAGCATGCGGAGATTGCCGATCACTTTTCGCTGGTGCGGTCCTGTCATCACACCGGAGCAGCGGTCCACGATGCCGGCTGGCAGATGATGCAGACCGGCCGACAGTTCACGGGTGGTGTCGACACGCCTCACGCCGGGGCGGTGCTGAGTTTTCTGAAGGGGCGCCGCACAGACCTGCCTCCGTTTGTTGTGCTGCCCGAAACCATGGGACGCGGTGGCGGTAACCTGCCCAACGGTCAGGCGGGCGGATTTCTGGGCAAGTCGCATGACCCGTTCGCACTGATGGCCGATCCTTCGCAGCCGAACTTTCAGGTGCCCGACCTGCTGCCCCCGGAATCGATCGGAGATGCGCGGCTCAGTCGTCGAAAAAAACTACGTGACCTGGTCGATGAAACTGTCAAGGATTTTGAGTCCACTGAGAACGCGGCATTGCTGGACGAAAACTTCCAGGCCGCTTATCGCATGATGACCAGTTCACAGGCTCGTGACGCGTTTGATCTGTCACAGGAATCCGAAGACACACGTAACCGCTACGGCATGAATCGATTTGGGCAGTGTTGCCTGCTGGCTCGACGTCTGGTCGAGGCTGGGGTGCGTTTTGTGACCGTGAATACATTTCTGACTGTCTTTGACGAAATCACCTGGGACATCCATGGTTCCAAGCCGTTCACGTCCATCGCGGGCATGCGGGACATCGTGGCACCCATGTATGACCAGGGCTATTCGGCTTTGGTCAGTGATCTTCACCAGCGAGGCATGCTGGACAATACGCTGGTCTGTAATCTGGCGGAATTCGGTCGCACGCCCAAAGTAAACCCGGCTGGTGGTCGCGACCACTGGCCTCAGTGTTTTACGACGTATTTTGCCGGCGGTGGCGTCAAGGGCGGGCGGGTTGTCGGAGCCAGCGATCCGATCGGTGGAGTTCCTGCCGACCGACCGGTGCTGCCCGGAGACGTGGTGGCCACGATCTTTCACAGCCTTGGCATGAAGCTGGAATCGCACTTGCCCGGTCCTGCCGGACGACCATTCCCATTGGTCGACTTTGGCCACCGGGAAATCCACGAACTGTTTTGATCGCGCACTTTCACTGGACAACTCTCGCGTTGTCAATGAAATACAGCTCGTACAACTCAGTGTCATCGGCTTCCGGCGCAATTCGAAGAACACCTTCAACATTAAACGGTTTGCTATCAATGAAGTCCGTCGTCTGCCCGTCTGCCAGGCTGATTCCAATGATGTCGTAGATTTTCGGCTGGCGGCTGAAACAACAAATTTCATTGTCTCGAGCCATCGTGAATGCGGTCAGCCCGATCGTTTTGAACGTCGGATACATGAAGCCGCGAATGCGGATGCGTTCGCCATCGACGTGTTCGAGCTGTTTCTGCATGTAGGCGACGTCTTTTTCTGTAAACTCATCCGTCTGTTTCTCTGGCGGTGGGGCAAGATCCGTGAAAGACACACGAAGGACGGTGGCTGTCTTTGCTGTGATCGAGTTTCCCGGTTCTGCACCGTCACTCGTCGCTCGTCTCCCGGCGGTCGACTTTGTGACTGCCTGTTCACTGTACGGCGCCGTCTGCGGTATTGAACGAAGGCGTACTGACACACCGATCGGAGCGCGGAAGAATCCCCGGAGTTGTTCGAAGGAGGTGACTCCGCTTCTACGTCCGATTTCATGATCGTTTCGCAACAGCACAACTGTCGGAATCCTGTCGACGTGATGTGTTCTGGCAATTGAGGGGTCAGCCGTGACGTCGACAATACGAAGTGAAATCGATTCCGACTCAGCACAACGGTTCACTATGTCGTCCATCTCTTGACATGGCTTGCACCATGCCGCCCGGAAATACAGGATTTCAGTTTTCTGTTCTGCCAGGGACCCTGTGGACGGGGCTCCTGGCAAGGCACCCAGGCTGGCCGTCGGTCTGCCCGTAGCTGTAGCCTGAGATGATTCTGATGCCTGCGGCCAAGACAGATCCTCACCGGACACCAGCTCCTCGACTCGCCGCTCGATAATCGTCGCTGCCAAAGCTGCCCGTCGTTGCTGCCGGGCCTTCACTTCCTGAAGGTCCATTTACGCCAGCTGCAGGCGATGCTGGTGCACGGCCGTCTGGAATTCAAGTGCTCGTGTGACCTCCTGCTGTAGTGCTTCCTTCAGATGTTGCAGGTCTTCTCTGACCACAGGTTTTCTGGCGGCGGCGTCGCGGTAGTTTGCCGCTGCTGTGGCCGCAGCGCTTTCCGCCCGTTTTAATTATTCATCGGACAGCCGGCGATCCGCTTCAATCCTGCTGCGTTCGGCGGCCAGTCGCAGTTTCGATTTTGCGCCGCTGGATTCTGAATTGATTCGACGAATGTTCTCAGCCTTGTTTGCTTCCAGCACTGCCATGTCGCTCAGTTGCTTTTCCAGAAGCGCGAGACGCCGTTGGGCCTGAATCAATTTGGGGTGATCAGAAGTAAGAGTTTCAGCCAGCTTTGTCTCTTCGTTCTTCGCCTTCACAAGTTCCAGCTTGCTCAATTGCTGTTCCAGAATTCTGACACGTTGTCGGACGTTATGAATATGGTTGGGCTGGTAAGCACCATGGTCAGCAGTCACAGTTGCTTCTTCGATCCTGGCCTTCACAAGTTCCAGGCGAACGTATTCTTCTGCCGATGACCAGGGAGACCGAGTTTGCATCATGTGGTTGACTCCAATGGCGGTGGGGTCGATGGCTAATTTCGGTTCAAGAAGGAAACCGGCGTACTTCGTTTCCAGTGCCAATATGTCCTCTGCTGTGCGTATCTCTGCCTGGACTCTCTCTATCACCATCTTCGAATTTCCATTGACGTCGAGGTCGCGCAATGTCTGTTGCAGCTTGGTGAGATGATTGGTGGTCTGCTCTTGCTGAATCCGAACGGCCAGGAGCATATACCTGACGATATCCTTGAGTTTTTCCGCCTCGTCGACATGACCTGCGTCTGTGGCTTTCTTCAGTTTGTTGACATACCCATCGACGATCTCGACATAGTCATCCACTTCCTCTGTCGAACTGAATATGGAGGTCGTCGATTCCGGCGATGCTTCCCCGTTTTCCGTCGATCACAAAATGAGCACCCTGGTACTCGGCCTGAAACGTTGTGGCGTCCAGCTCTGTCAGTTCATTTAGTTTCTTTCTGAGATCTGTTCCCTCCTTCGTGTGCCAGTCATAGGCCCAGAAGTAGTCTCTGTTCTTCTTGTCTGCAGTGGGGAAATATGTCTGCCAGATGATCGGGACATCTGGATGTGGTTCTGCCAGATTCTGTACAAAGTAGCCGGCGATGATGATCTGCCGCACGCTGGCCTTCGGATCGATCTTCAGATGCCACTCCGTTTTGTTGTACGCAGTCAGAGCCACGACGATGGGTTTGTCTGTGGGCTTGACCTCCACAAACACTCGGTCATCCGTTCCCGAGTTTTTCGGACCATAAGTGCCCACGACGTGCAGTTCGCAGTCGGCCATCCGGGACTTGCTCACCATCGCGGCAACGTTTCCCTAGTAACGGGATTTGGATCGGTCGGTGCAGTTTGTCCAAACGCGGGTGTGATGTGAACAGAACTCAGGCCCAGGATAGTTATCGTCAGAATCGCGGACACGGAAGGCCATCGATTTCGTGAGTCGGTCATCGGTTTTGCCCTTTTCATTTCTGGTCCGTGAATTCTGACTTAAGGTCGAACAAAGTTTTCTCGATCCGGTCCATACCATCGTCGGGCGACCATTGCAGGTCCGCATCGGACGGTGTTTCCTTGTGTTCTGTGTTCGGCGTCTGCAGCACTGTACCTGGGTCTTCTGACTCTGCATTCCGAGCGACGTCCGATTTCTGTGCTGCCAATTCGTCAGAGGAATGACCTGTGGACGAGTCGAGGGCCACGTCGTCCGATGTGCCCACAGTGCTGATTGGCGACGAGTGCTCAGTGCGTTGCCTTGAGGGCCCGGTGTCGTTCAGCTGGTCAAATAGAAACACTGTGGCCAGGGCGACGAATCCACCCACGCAGATCCCCACTTGCCACCGGCGACCGAGGCGTGATGTTCCGCGACGTAATTGAGTCGGCAGCGGGACAACATCGGGTTGCTGCACATGGCGTAGTGTGGTGCCAGCACTTTGATCGCTGCATACCTGTTTAGAGCCGTGTCAAAGCCTTTCAACACGATGCCCATGCCGCCACAGCCAATGACTCCGGAAACTTCATAGCCGGCAAATCGACCCAGCATGTGCGGGTCATCCGTCGGGCCCAGAAAGTCCAGCCGCAGCATGTCGGTGGGCGGTGCGTCCGTGGCGTCCGACGTTGTTTCGTCGGCAACATCGATAAAAACATTGTCAGTGGAAGTCAGGAATGTGCGCGCGTCATTCCACAGCGAATGATCGGCCGTGCGTTGCTGCAGTTCTCGGCAGCATTCGTCGCATTGGTCCAGGTGGTGCTCGAACACCGACTGTTGAACGTCGTCAAGACGATCTGACAGGAAGTCGTCGATGAGATCCGGACTGCATGTTGTGGCAAGGGCCATGGCTGGTGTTTTCTGTTGGTCCGACTGGGTTCGATTACTCATCGAACTCTTCGACTTTCTGTTTCAATCGTTTCATGACGCGACTGCGTGAGGCATATACGCTGCCCCGGGTGCGGCCGAGTTTCAAGGCCGCGGTTTCGACTTCGATGCCTTCGACTGCGGTCAACCAAAACGACTTCCATGTGCCTTGGGAGAATTCCTCTCGAATCTGCGTGGCCGCCCAGGTGAAGACTTCGCGACGGTACTCCATTTTCAGAAAGTCTGAGTCCGGACCGCTGCACGCGGGTCGCAGATCCAGAAATGCTTTGATTTCGTCATCGCCGGAACTCCTGTCAGGAATACCTCGTGTCAAAGCGTTAAGGATGGCATTTTCTGCAATCCGTCTCAGCCACGTGCGAAACTTTGCCCGCTGTGGGTCCGGCGTCCAACGCTTGATGGCGCCGGAAACGGCCAGCAGTACCTGTTGAGCCAGATCTTCCGCGTCCGCTTCCTGCAATCCCCGGAATACTGCGAAACGACAGATGATGGGACGGTAGATCGCCGCGAATTCAGCCCACGCTGCGTCATCAGACGGATCGCGAACACGAAGAAGCAGGCTGTGACGTGTCTCAGGTGGGTTCATAAATTGGCTCTGTAGGCAATGCACAGCATCCTACACACATTGAGCCCGGAAATCTGACAAAGATTTTTCTGCGGCAGGCGTGCGACGGCCGCCCGCCGCGATTGTCACCGCTGTACGCGGGAGACCCTGGATGGCCAGAAAAACACAAAGAGAAACGAAAAATCGCAACCGGTCATCCGCGAACCGTGACCAGAAACAATTGCCTGCTGTCGTTCTGGTGCCGTCTTGTGGCCATCAACGATTCCTGCCGTACGCATCAGAATACCGTCACGATTGACGGTGCGCGAGGTTCAGAGACCTGTGCCCGGCACGTAGAGTCTCGCCTGTTCTAATAAACGGCGGCAGGTCGGCGGAGACCGCCCTGTGGATAGCTGGGGGCCATTGATTCCGGCTGGGTGGAAAGGCCATTAAACAACCGCTGTTCGGCAGCCTGTCGTGCTTCCGTGCGTGGCCGAGCGTAGTCGCGTGGCCGCGTGGAGTCCGCCGGACCAATGTCGGGATCGAGAAACGGATCCTGTTGCTGATAGGCCAGCGACTCCGATCGCGGATGGCCGGTCCAGGCCATCGGAAATCGTGTGTGCATCGGAGAAATGCAGCCACTCATCAGAACACATGCAACACAAAGGAAAACCGTTCCTGACAGTTTTGCGGTGTCGTTGGTTGTGTTGTCGTGCGGGTAACGCATGGGTGTGTCGCAGGAATGTGAGCGCTGTTGAGGCGCGGACGTCAACCTCCAGAGATGCTGAAAATCAACAGCACACCGGAATCTATGGGCAATCGTTCTTCTTCAGCAATACCTCTTGGGCACATTCAGTAGAAAGAAGGGGCGCCGATACAAACTTTTCACGGAATGTCCTTCTGCGCAACTGTGTCCTTTGACAGGGTTTGCGAGACATCCTATCGTCTCGCCTCCTGACACATGCGTTCGAACGGAATCGAGCTTGTCAGGAACCCGAGAGGGTCTGGCCAGGGACGGCCCTTTTCTCTCATCTTGTTGCTTGCGGTGGTTAGTCGCGGGATTGCAACGTCAACTGCCGCTGCAGTTCCGCCCGCAGTTCATACAGGCGGTCTGCGTCCGTGCCATCCGGCTGTTCGCTGATGAACCAGTTGGCGTCGTCCAGTGCTTCGGCCAGGCGACCCGTGCGAGCCCGAAGTTCCAGTCGTTTGGCCCTGAATTCAAGTGCGCTACCGTCAATTGCGACCAGCGTCTCCAGATATCTCAACACTCTTTCGTTGTCGCGACGCATCTCTGCAAGGCCCAGCAGATTTCTTAGCATGCGTTGCACGATCTGTATCGGTTCCTGTCCCTCAAAGAATTCCGGTTGCAGCGGATACCCGCTGCCCTTGATCATCTGTTCCGCATCCGCGGTGCTCAGACGTTGGCCGCGGTTGAAGACGTCGATGATCTGCTTTTCTGCGTTTGGTTCCTGTGGTTCAAAACGAACGACGTAGTGGTCGGGCAGTCCCAGGCCGACGACCTGCAGGTCCAGGCGACGAGCGAGTTCGATGTACAGAACCGAAAGCGTGATAGGCAATCCCTCCCGGTCATCGATCACTTCGCTCAGGTAGCTATTGGATTGGTATTCCAGGCGACTGCCGTGAAACCCGTATTCTTCAAACAGGATCCGGTCCAGAGTCTCCAGACGTTCTGTTTCCGTTGCGTTTTCTCCGGCTTCTTCACGGATTTCGCCCGCCAGCTGGTCGATTCGAGCAATGTAGGCCGCGGGATCCACTTCCGCATTGTCCAGCACTGCGATCAGCAGCGCGGCCTTCAGCAGGTCGGGGGATGGCTTTGTCGTGTTGCTGTCCGATGTGTCATCCGGGGCATCGTCTTCTGTCTCATCCGTCTGTGCGACTGCAGAATTCCGGCCCAACGCCTGCAGAATCTGTTGTCGCACTTTCGCAGCGTGCACGTCGACGGCCAGCTGACGCAGATGAGTTGCTTCTAACTCAAGTGCTTTGGCTTTCTGTTCGATCAGCAGGGCCGACTGTCGCTCCAACGGCATCAGTTGTTCAATCGTCTGTTGCGAAGCGGGCCGAACGGATTGTACGCCATCCAGTATCCGGGCAATCGTGATCTTCTGATCGTCGGTCGGTCGGATCGATGGAATTGACTGCGCCACAACGAAACGGCGGAATCCTGCTGAAGTGCCACGAAACGTAACCAATCCGATTCGTCCCACAGGAATCTCAGCGTCGGAGGACTGCACGACAGGTTCATCATTGACGTAACAGCGGAACAGACCCTTTTCGATTCGCACCTTGAACGTGTTCCACTCGTTCGGACGATAGGCGGGATGTGGTTCATTGTGGAGAATTGTCCACGAGTTTAAATCGGGCCCGTTGAATCGCGTCAGACGAATGTTTCCGGCACTGGGGTAGAAACCGTAATGCCGATGGTCGCCATCGGCATGGAATGCCAGGCCTGCCGCGCCACGTTCTTCGTCCAGCTTCACTTCGACCTGAATTTCGAACGGCTGAGTGGGTGCAGCGGTTGGCTGCAGACACAGCGAACGTCCGCCGAATGAAGTGCCGTAACCGTCCACCAGAATCCGACCGGCTCGCTGCCGCCAGTTGGCGCCCCACAGAGTTTCCCAACGATTCGAATCAAGCGCTCCAATCGTCATCCACCGTTCGATGGGAATCGGTACGGGAGCGTCCAGCATCGCTTTCAGGTGACGGACCGGAATGGCGAAACCCAGATGGCCGGTCGTTGTTGACTTCAGAGTCACCACGCCAATGACGTTGCCGCTGCGGTCGATTACCGGCTCGCCGCTGCTTCCCGGTTCGATGGCAACAGAAAGCTGCAGCATCGAAATTCCCTGGATGTCGTCCCGGCCGGAAAGAATGCCGGCATGCACACTGTCTTTGAAGCCGCGCGGATGTCCGGCCACAACGACCGATTGACCGACGACGACAGTCTCTGAATCGCCGAGAGGCAACGGAGTCAGATCAGTGGCATCCACTCTCAGGACAACAAGATCAAGCAGCCCGGTGGCTGTCTGAACATGAGTCACCGGCAACGATGTTCCGTCCGTCAGTTCAACGCGAATCGGCCGACGATCACCAATCACGTGTCGGGCTGTCGCAATCAGACCGTCTGACGATATGACAAAACCAGTGCCCTGTCCGGAACTCCGTCGATCCCGACCCATCGCGTGAACAACAACCAATGACTGCTTCACTTCCTTTGCGAGATCCGGCAGCGACCGTTCTGATCTGTCGTCAACAGCACCAACATCTGCCAAATCGTCCGGGTCACCTGTTGCCGGTTCCTGAGCCGCAGTAAACGGCGCAGACCAGACGAACAGCACAAAAAGCGAAAAACAGCAGCCAATCGAGGCGTTATGCCAGCCACTTGAAGACGTTTGCAGGTGATGTGAAGAAAACAACCTTTTCTCCCGAAACCACGGTGAGGCAATCACGTTTAACATTTAAGGACGAACTTATAGTGTCGCACATTCGCGACATTGTCGGCAGTCCTGTACTGGCTGGATCGTGTTTGAATCTGACGGAATAGACGTCCACGGAAGAAGATACGAGGGAATTAACGATCATTCTTAGCAGTTTGTCGTGGACGGCCCGTTACGAATATTGACGACTGGCATTTCAGGGACAAACCTCCGTAGAATCGGAAACAGGTTCGAAAATGCTGAACGAACAGGCTCAACAATGAATCGAATGCTGCTGCTAACACTTTGTCTTTGTGGGGTAACACAGGCTGAAGCGGATGCCGATCTGGTCACGCTCAAGGCTCGGCAGTCACAACTTGACAAATCGCTTGACAAAGTTTCGCCCGCCCTGGTGGCTGTGGTTGATGGCTACGGTGCCGGCAGCGGCGTGGTCGTGTCAGCGGATGGTGTTGTGCTGACTGCTTCGCACGTGGTCGACAGTCGCCGGCGACGCTCGTCAAATCGATTGAAGGTTAGATTCCCGGACGGCAGCGTTTATAGCGCTGAGGTTTTGGGCATGAACCGTTCCGTCGATGCCGCCATGCTGAAGATTATCGATCGGCCGCGCAATGGAAAATCGTTTCCTCATGTGGACCTTGGCAATTCCAGCAAGCTGCAACGCGGCGACTGGTGCTTTGCCCTTGGACATCCTGGCGGGTTCCAAAAAGATCGTCCGGCTCCGGTACGGCTTGGTCGGGTACTTTCGGCCGGCCACAGAACGGTCGTTTCCGACTGTGCCATCGTGTTGGGTGATTCGGGCGGTCCGTTGTTTGACCTGTCCGGCCGGTTGATCGGCATCCACAGTATGATCACCGAAGTCATCGTTGAAAATCGTCATGTCGCCGTCGATGCATTCCGCCGCGATGGTGACCGGATGGAAAATCACGAAAGCTGGGGAAAACTGCAGGCTCATGACAACGATCTGGTTGAGACGTCCTTTGTCGGGATGGTCCTGCGGTGGCGCAATTTTACTCCGGAAGTCTCACGTGTGCTGCGCGGCAGTCCGGCGGATCGAGCAGGCGTTCGCCCTGGTGATCTGTTGCTGACGATTGCAGATCAGTCTTTTGCAGACCCGTTGGGACTCAGCACTCTGCTGGCCGACGTTGCTGAAGATCAGCGCGTGAAGGTACGCATTGACCGCGTGGGACGGGAAAAAGACCTGACGATGACAACAGGTCGCAAACCGACAGCTGAAGAACTGGCTCGGCTTGAGGATAATCCTACCCGCGAGGACCGGGAACATCTTAGAGATTTGAGGAACCAACTGACGTCGTTCCGCCGAGTCGGTCCGTTTGAAAAACGCAGCACTGAAGAACTGGATCGTTTTCTGCCGGCCGTCAGTCTGGCCCGCGACAGCGTCGTGGAATTCCGAGAACTCGGCGAAACACTGACGCTGGGTGCTGTGATGAGCGACGATGGTTACATCCTGACAAAAGCCAGTGAATTGGAAAACGTCATCGCCCCCGAGTGCATTCTGTCGGACGGAACGCGTCTGAAGATACGGGAAGTGGCTATTGATCGGGCATTCGACCTGATGCTGGTGAAAGTCGATGCCCGCAATCTGCAACCCGTGCAATGGGCCACCAGTACCCCTCCGGAAGCCGGCCGCATTCTGATTACGACAGACTCACGAGGTACGCCGCTGCTGCCCGGTGTCGTCAGTGTCCCTGCCAGAACACTGCAGACATCATCGAAAGGATTTCTGGGAGTGCGCATGGAGACGTTGCCGGGGTCACAATATGTGTCGCTACGCGATGTGCTGCCGGGTGGCGCTGCCGAACGGAACGGCTTGAAGAAGGGCGACGTTATTATTTCCATTAACGGAACTCAGATTCGCGATTCCTCCCGAATGAGGGGTATTGACCGGATGAGCCTTATCGTTGGGTCCGTGCCACCGAATCAGAAAATCTCATTGAAATTCCGACGTGGCAAGACCGAGCGGACTTTGGACATTGTGCTGACACCGCAGTTCGTGTCGCCGAAAGAGGACGTGCTGCTGGACAGGTACAAGCAGGAGAACCTGGGCAAGTTTGCCAGTGCCCATAATGCTGGCTTTCCCGAGGCACTGCAGCACGACACCGACTTGTTTCCGCATCAGTGTGGCGGGCCGGTGTTCGACATCTCGGGCAAGGCTGTCGGACTCAACATCGCTCGAGCCGCACGTATCACCAGTTACGCCATTCCGGCAACAGCCGTTCTTCGAGTCTTTGAAGAATTGAAGAACAAAGGTGAGATGTCACGACTGAAGGACGCGTCCTGACCGGGACATCCCGGCGGATGATGGCGTGGCCTGTTGGGGACTGCGATTGGTTGTTGCCTCGCCGAGGTGGTTGAAGAGCCGGCGGCTTCGCGATTGCCGGGACTTCGATTGGTTGTTGCCACGCCGAGGTGGTTGAAGAGCCGGTGGCTGCGGGTCCTCGGTTTCGTTGATCATTGTGTATCGCACGTCATAAGAACTCCACGTTCAGCGGTCGTGTCGAGTTGGGCCAACGGATTCGGTTTGATTGCGAGCGTCAACGGTCACCCGAAACAGCCTGAAGGGGCTCTTTGTGAGACGCTGTAGATTCTTCACTTCGCTCAAAATGACGGAATAGAGCGGCTCAGCCCACCAATTCAGGGCAAACCGTTGGGCTGTTTTTGTCGATATTCGGGCGGCCAACCGTCGAATTCCGGCGGATTCGCTGTGTTTCATCACAGGACACAGAGAACGGGCGAAATATGTGAAATCAGCAGACAATCGGGGCGTTCTTTCAGATCTCATTGATCAGTTCCGATATCGATCGTAGACTGAATGTGATGGTACGGAGTCCGAAGCCACGAATTAACGAATGTACATGCGACCATTCTCCCTTGCCTGCGGACGAGATTGGTTGGTAGCGACAGGGTCTGGAACCTCCAATTCGGGCAGTCAGCCGATTTTGGTAAAGCGAACGGAGACGGAATTGACACATCGGGCACTTAGCTCGAGTTTGGTTGAGGCCATGCTGCATGAGGCGGTGCAAAGAGTTGTTTCGCTTCGCTCAGAATGACATGAACAGAAACATCAAAGGCAATTAGGTTCACTGGAAGCTCGGAGTTACCTATGACTGATGCACCGAAATCAACGACCCTGCTGGGACGAGTCAAGAAGCGGTTGCAGATCGTGTCCGTGGCAAAAGCCATGTATGTTTCCAGTGTTGCCGTATTGGCTGCCGCCGTGGTGGCAGTGTTGCTGATTCGTCTGCTGGGGCTGATACCGCAGTCGCAGGAACAACCGCTTTGGTTGCTCAGCATCCCGGCAATCGCGGTCTTGCTGGCCGGAATCTTCCACCGGCGTGTGGAACAACAAACAGCCGCTCGTGCGGTGGACGAACACGCCAGAACGAAAGACCTGTTTCTGACTCTGTCTTCGTTGTCGTCTTCCGCGGGTGAGTACCAGCCGTTGGTGACTTCATCTGCAGAACAACGCGCTGATCAGATCATCCCGGACGATGTCGTGCCCTTTCGATTTGGTGAACGATTTGCCAAAGTGGTCGCCGTTGCAGCTGCCTTTGCGCTGGCCGTGTTGCTGACGCCGCAGCTGGATCCCTTCGGCAAAGTCGAAGCCGCAACCAGGACTGAAACTCAAAAGAAGGAAATTGAAACCATCCACAAAGAAGCTCTTTCCAGAGCGGATCGTTTGAAGAAGGAAGCGGAACGAGCGGAAGAGGAATCCGGAGAAATCGAAGACCGTGTCAATGAGATGAAGTCTGACTTTCGCAAGATGCAGCCGAGGAAAAAGGATGCCAATACCAAAGTCCTGGATTCACATCGTATGGATCTGGGCGATATGTGGAAATCTGCCAGCAATGACCAGTTGCGGCGGATGATGAATCAGCCGATTTCCAGGCAGCAGCTTGGCGGAACACGTAGCCAGAAGATGAATGAGTGGCTGAAGGATCTGCAGGAAGGCAATACGGAAAGTCTGCAGCAGGAGTTGAAGAAAGCTCGGCAGACAATGCAGGCCATGATGGAAGCGAAAGATCCTGAAGAACGAAAAAAACTGGCCAGCCAGTTACAGCGTGAACTTCAGGACTTGCAGAAGTTTGCCAAAGACAAGGCAGGTTCAAAGGAGTTGGCATCGGCGCTCAGCAAAGCGATGAAGTCGTTGCAGGCGGCCAGAAATCCCGGCGAGAACCCTGAGCAAATGGAACTCAGCAAAGACGCCATGGAGGCGCTCAAACAGTCGCTTGACCTTTCCGAAAAGGAAATGGAACAGGTGGCTCAGGCCGCGAAAGATCTGAAAAAACTGGAAGACGCCTTGAAGACTCTACAACAGGCTCAACAGTTAAATGACAAGGGCCAGCTTGATGGTGCCAAGTGCGAAGGCTGTGAAACTCTGGATGATTACGCCGAATTGTACGCCGCGATGATGGGTGAAGGTGCCGGTGGGGGTGACAAAGACGTCAATGATGGTGGTCGTGGCGTTGGTCGCGGTGGCGAGTCCGCCGAAGACGACAGCGATCCGGAAGGTTACAAGAAGGAAAAAGAGAAGCTTCAGATTCAGGCCGGCAAGATCCTGCTTTCGATCAAGACGAAAGAGTACGCCGAAGAATTGGACTTCGACCCGGAAAAGATGCGGCAGTACCAGAAGAGCATTAGTTCCCTGAAGTCCAGCGTTCAGTCAGCCATCGATTCGGAAGAAATCCCGCCCGGTTATGTCGACGGCATCAAGGGCTACTTCAACAAGATCGAAGACGTGGATCCCGGACTGAAGGCGAAGTAACTTCGGAAATTCGTTTTGATCGAAACACAGCTGTTCAGAGTTCTTCACAGTGCGGACCGCCGGGGGTCAAGAGTCGCCGCTACCATGCTAATGTCCCGGTCTTCCATTGCTCTTGCTGCATCCTGCATTTTCATTGTCGCGGCACTGACCGTTGTTCCTCCCGGTTCTACGAACTCAAACGGCAGCAGGCAGCAACTTGTCATTTACTGCGCTCACGACGCGACTCACGCAGAATCCGTGGTCAGACGCTTTGAGGCACAGACGGGCATTTCCGTCGATGTACGATTTGACGAGGAAGCCAGCAAGTCGCTGGGACTGACGAATCTGCTGATCGCGGAACAGGCGAATCCGCGTTGCGATGTGTTCTGGAACAACCAGACACTGGGCACTATTCGATTGATGGCCGAAGATGTGCTGCAGCCATACGTCAGCGCCAACGCGAATCGCATTCCGGACAACTTTCGGAATGTCGATGGCTACTGGACCGGATTCGCCGCGCGGTTGCGCGTGTATATCGTCAACACCGATCGTATGTCGGCGACGGAGAACGATGTCGCCAGGGTTCTGCAGGACAGTTCCCTGCGTCGCGTCGCGATTGCTCAGCCGTTGTTCGGCACAACGTTATCACACTATTCGGTGTTGATGGATCAGTGGGGGATGGACCGTTTGAAACAGTGGCAATTTTCCATTCACGAACGGGGCATTCGCGAAGTTCGTGGCAACTCGATGACAAAGGATCTGGTTGCCGAAGGGATCTGCGACATCGGCTTCACTGATACAGACGATGCGTTTGCGGCCATTGATGATGGCAAGCCCGTTGATATGCTGCCCGTTCGACTGCAGGATGGTCGGACAATCTGCCTGCCTAACTCAGTGGCCCTGATTAAGAATTGTCCTCATCCGGATGCAGCGAAGAAGTTCATCGACTTTCTGTTGTCAGAAGAATCTGAGCTGCTGATGGCAAATTCATCCGCACGGCAGATACCGCTTGGTCCGGTTGACGAATTGCAGCTTCCACCCGAATTGTTGCCACTGCAGAAGTGGGCTGCTGACGGCGTGTCGTTGAAGGGTGCAGCCGTCGTCAATCGGCAGGTTCTGGACTGGCTGACTGCGGAGTACACAGGGCGATGACGCTGGAAACCGCTCTGGCCTGGTCAATCGGTCGCTCGTTGTTGGTCACGACTGTGGCGCTGCCAATGTCATTGGTGGTGTGGCGTTTAATATCAGCCAATCAGCAGTCTGGAAGAATTCATGGCCTTCTGGTTATTGCAGCGCTGTTGCCGTTATTTGTACCGGACCTGCTGACCGGTTTCACTTATCGCATGACATCAGCCCGGTTGATTCACAGCGAATTTGCCACGGAAGTATTGTACGCCGCCCTGCTTCTGTTTCGGATATTCGCGTTGCAGGTCGCCGTGCAAATGATCCTGCCGTCTTCGACGGGCAGCGCCGAAGCCCTGTACTCATGGAAGCTGGTGCAGGATGGCAGTGCAGGCTGGTGGTTGACGTGGCTGCGACTTCATGTGCAGGGGCCACTACGGACGCCGCTGATTGCGTGGATTGGCGGGGCACTGTTTTGTTTTCAGGAATTTGAAACGGCCGCACTCCTGCAGATCGATCGCCATCCGATCGCGTGGTCTGTGTGGCTGTTTGATGCTCATGCAGCTGGTGAACCACTGTCGAGTTCGCTTTTGTTTGTGTCCGAATCGATGGTGTTTCAAATCGTACTGCTGCTGCCGATCATTCTGCTGCTGCCGCGTCGTGGCCTGCAGATTTCCACAGGCACCAGCCCGGTGTCGACGACGAAATGCAGTCCAGCGGTGTTGACGACGGCAGCATGCATCCTGTTCGCTGCACTTGGTGCATTCATCATCTGGCCGTCGTGGGCCAACGGCGCCGACGCGTTCAGCGGACTTCGTGCCCTGACAGGTCAGGGGAGCCTGATGTCACGACTTCAACAGATTCTGTATTCGATTCTTGCAGCGACCGTTGCTTCTATTGGATCGTTGCAGCTGGCAATTGTCGTAAGAGCATTCGGTCGTCAATGGCTGACCCTGCTGGCTGTGATCCCTGGACTGTGTGGATCGCTGGTCGTCAGTCTCACGTTGCTGGCCGTGTTTCAGGTGCCTGTGCTGCATGCGGTTTATGATTCCTGGTTGCCGATGATCGTCGCGTCAACGCTGTGGATGTTGCCTCGAGCAATACTGCTGGTCGTGCTGCTGGAAGTTTTGAGTCCGCGTACATCGATCCATTCGGCAAGTCTGTTGCACGCCGCGGGTGGGACCGCCGCTGTTCACGGCAGAAATCTCATTTGGCAGCTTGTGCGGGTCCGCTGGCTGATTGCAACAGCGGTGCTGACACATTGGTGTTTATGGGACGTGGTTGTAGCCTCCACGTTGCGGCCCGTCCGGTTCGAACCCATCGTCGTTCGGTTGTACAATGAAATGCACTATGGACGTACAGAATCACTCGCGGCCATCACGTTGCTTGCATTGTTCATTCCAGCGGGGCTGATTTGCATCTTCGCTTTCGTCTGGAAACGGCTGCCGGAACGCGACGACCTGTGACTTGTCCCACCGTCGGCACCGGGTTGGCGGTGGCGAAGGAAAATCTGTGTTACTTCATTCGTTTATTGCTACACAGACAGATAGCAGCGGAACATCCGAAAATGGCTGATGTGTTGTGGGAACTGAACCAGGTGGTGCTGGCCGGAGATTCCGGCAACCGAATCGACGGTGTGTCGCTGACGATCACCGACGGGGTCACTGCAGTCATCGGCTATTCGGGCGCAGGCAAAACGTCATTGCTGAATCTGCTGGCCGGGATGGAATCACCGTCATCCGGTGTGATTTCAAGGTCCATCGAGCGCGACGATACTGGCCGGGAGAAAGCGTTTCCGCTGCCGTTGTATTGGGTTCCTCAGGATGGCGGGCTGTGGCCACAGTTGACAATTCGCCGTCATCTGGAAGTCGTTTCTGCCACGAACGTACATGATCCTGCTGTGTTGAGCGACGAAAGTCAGGAATTAGCAGACAAATTGCTGGCACAGTTCGATCTGACCCATCGTCAGCAAGCCGTTCCGGCAACGTTATCAAAGGGTGAGCAGTCGCGACTTTCTGTAGCTCGGGCGCTGGCGGCAAATCCTGCGGTATTGGTGATGGATGAACCACTGGCTCACGTGGATTCTGTCAGACGGCCGCAGTATTGGAACGTCATTCGTGAACATTTATATCGGACTGGTGCGTCGCTGGTGTTTTCAACTCACGAACCGGAAGTTGTGATCCGTGAAGCGGGGTCGGTCGTTTGTCTTGACGAAGGACAGGTTTTGTACGCGGGGCCGACCGTTGAGTTGTACAATGATCCTCCGGACTCGGCGACTGCAGGATTTCTGGGTCCGATCAATTGGTTTGAAAAGGACGAGCTGACAACATGGCTTCCTCAGCATGCCGGCTCAGAAAATGCAGTCCGTGTCCGACCGGAAGCGTTGAAAGTGGAACCAGATGAAAATGGAGCGATCGAGATCTTGTCTTTTCGTTTCAGCGGAAGTTACGCTGAAACTGTCGTGAAAAATCTCAATTCGTTTGCGGTAAAAACAATCGTTCACCGACCATCGGGAAAAGTTCATGACCCGGGTCAGCGCATCGTAATCAAAATCAATCCGTGATGTATTTATTGTCATTAGCCAGTCGCCTTGATGTTACCGGTGAGCCGCAACCCAGCCGCTCAGCGATGATCACATGTTGTCCCCACCGCCACCCGCGCGCTGCCGCTCCGCGATTCGCTCAACTGCCGACGCTCGCCGCGTTGACGGCAGTTACCGCCCTGGCGTTGTTCTCCGGTTGTGCGGAACTCACGACGGACACATTTGCGGTTTCTGAATTCACGACCTGGAGCATTCCCGCCGACGGACGACGCATTCCAGCGCCGCGTGCCCTGTACGCGGACGAGAACGACACTGTGTACGCTTTGGATGATGCGGGCCGGGTGTTGGTCTATTCTTCGACGGGGGAAGTGCTGAAGACGTGGCACATGCCCGATTATGAAGCGGGTCGTCCGGAAGGCGTTATCAAACTGCTGGATGGTCGCATTGCCGTGGCCGATACGCACTACCACCGCGTTGTGTTCTTTCACCCGGACGGCACTGTCGAATCGATGCTGGGCGAAAAAGGTGTGGACGCGGGGCAGTTCGTTTATCCCGTGTCGATTGCTCAGGATCCGAGTGGCTTCATTTACGTCGGCGAGTACGGTGACAGGCAGCGAATTCAGAAGTTCAAAGCTGACGGCACCTATATCACTCAGTTTGGAGAACACGGAACCGGTCCCGGACAGTTTCAGCGTCCCAGCGGAATTGTGTGGAGCAACGAAACTATCTACGCTGTGGACGCCTTTAATAATCGCATTCAGGTGTTTAGTGATTCGGGTGAGTTTCTGCGGATCGTTGAATTGTCAGACAATTTCGAGCCGTTCGAGTTTCCTTACGATGTTCGAGGCACGGCGGACGGCCGTTTGTACGTGATCGAAAACAAAGCGGCTCGGCTGACAATTCTGAAGGAAGACGGGACCGTTCTTGGTCGTTATGGCCACCCCAGTCGCGGTATGGATGGGTTCTTCAACCCGTGGAGCCTGACGGTGTTGTCGGATGGTCGCGTTTTGGTTGCGGATACCGGCAACCATCGGATTGTGGAACTGGCAATCGGAAAGTGATTCCATGAAGTGGCTCACGACAATTCTGCAGAGAGTATTCCCGCCGCCCCGCAGAGCTGTGCGCTGGACGGCCGCGATTCCGCTGGTTGCGTTCCTGACTGTCTTTGCGTCGCTGATGCTGTTTCTGTTATTCACGAATCGTATCGAGTTTCTTTATCCGTGGGCGTTCTGTCTGCTGGTCGTGACCCCGTGGATCTGGTGGATGCAGGCCGCGGGTTACTCGGGACTTACGGCCAGTCGCGGTAATACGGCCTTGCTGATTCGCCTTGTTGTCGCCTGTCTGCTGGTGTCCGTGCTGGCTTTACCCCGCGCGGTAAAGACCAGTGATGTGGTGTCGGTGATTTACAACGTTGACATTTCCGACTCGGTGAACGAAGCGAAAGACACAGCGTTGGCGATCGTGGCCACGACTGTCGCGGAAAAAACACCAACAGACCAGGCCGGTCTGGTGGTGTTTGGGCGCACTCCGGCGGTTGAGTATCCACCACGGGAGACGTTTCCGTTTGAGAAATACCTGAATTCGCAGGTTGGCAAAGACGCAACCAACCTGCAGCAGTCGTTGTCGCTGAGTCTTGCCATGTTGCCGGAGGAGAATCAGGGCCGCGTTGTTCTGATCAGCGACGGCACGGCGACGGTTGGTGAGTTGAAGCATGCTGTCACCGAACTGCAGGCGCGAGGAGTTCAGGTGGATGTGATGCCCATCGACTACCAGTACGACCATGAAGTGCTGTTGGAACGACTTGACCTGCCCCGATTTGTTCGTATCGGTGAAACGTATGAAGCGGCAACCGTGCTGACGTCGCTGAAGGACGGATCCGGTGTGTTGGTCCTTACGCAAAACGACGAAGAGCTGCAGCGCATGCCGGTCGAGTTTCGAGCGGGCAAGAACCGCTTTGCGGTCCCGATTAAAGTTGAAGCGCCCGGCTATTACGAATACACCGCGCGCATTGAAGTGCCCGCATCCAAAGACAATCGAGTCGAAAACAACGAAGTCCGGAATTACCTTTATATTGACGGTCCCGGTCGCGTGTTGATCGTCACTGATCCCCAGGGCAACCCCAAGGAATGGAAATACATTGAACAGGCACTCAGGCAGGGTGAACGTGAAGTTCAGACGATGAATGCGCGCGAGTTTCCGCACGACCCGCTGCAGCTGATGCCCTACGACGCGATTGTGTTTGCCAACGTACCGGCAGACGCATTCCTGGCGACTCAGGTGCAGGCCGTTCACGATGCGGTGCGAAACCTGGGCATTGGGTTCGTCATGCTGGGTGGACCAAACAGCTTTGGTCCCGGCGGTTACCAGAACTCACCGATCGAAGACTGTCTTCCAATTTCGATGGAGATCAGCAAGAAGAAAATTCTGCCCAAAGGTGCGCTGGTCATTATTCTGCACACCTGCGAATTTCCTCAGGGTAATACCTGGGCGAAACGGATCACCAAAGAGGCCATTCGCGTGTTGAGTGCTGAAGATGAAGTGGGTGCGATTGGCTACAGCATGAACGGTGACGAGTGGATTTTCGAACTGACGCCCGCCAGTGAGTACGACAAGCTGGTGACCAGTGTCAACGGTGCTCAGATCGGCGACATGCCGGAATTCACCAGCACGATGAAGCTGGGGCTGGAAGGGCTGCTGAAGAGTGATGCGGCCAGTCGTCACATGATCATCATTTCGGATGGCGATCCACCGATGCCACCACCGGAAATTCTGAAAGAGTTCCAGGATAGTCAGACGACGATCTCCACCGTCGCTGTCTTCCCGCACGATCCGCGGGATGCTCAGGTATTAAATGCCATCGCCAGCGCCACCGGCGGCCGCTTTTACTTTCCGTCAGATCCCAAGCAGCTGCCTTCGATCTTTATCAAAGAAGCGAAGACTCTGCGCCGCAGTCAGATACAGAAACGGACGTTCACGCCCACGCTGGTGAACGACGATCCCGTCCTTCGTGATATTCGATCGCTGCCGCCGCTGCACGGATATGTTCTGACGTCGGAAAAGGAAGATCCCCGCGCCACGATCCTGCTGTCGGCTCCGCCCGAAGAGAAAGACATGGTTGCCGATGACACCGATGTGGATCCGATTCTGGCCGTCTGGCGTTACGGATTGGGAGCCACCGCTGCGTTCACGTCGGATCTGACGGAAGACTGGGGTAAGGACTGGATTCGCTGGAATCAATTTCAGCAGCTCGTGACTCAGATGATGACACGAGTCAGCCGGGTCCGCCGTGAACAGTTTCTGCGAGTCTACACGTACGTTAATGGCAACGAAGGTGTTGTGGTCGTAGAGGACTTTCATCCGGAAGAGTCACTACTGGACATGAACGTCACCGTCAGTTCGGGCGACGACTTCAGGTACTCCGGGGCCGTTCGCCAAATTGCACCGCGACGCTATCAGACGACGATTCCGCTGCAGGGCAAGGCCAGATATCAGGTACAGATTTCGGCCGATGGTACGGATCGTCAGGAAATCGCGTACGGTGGCTTTATCGTTTCGTATTCGCCTGAGTACCTGCGGTTTCAGGCGAATCCGATTGTGCTTCGCGAAATCGCGGAACAGACCGGTGGCCAGGAATTGGATCCGGAACTTGACCCTAAGAAACTGGCCGAGCAGATCTACGGTCGTCGTGAAAGCAAACGCAGCACGCGATCTGTGTTTGACTGGTTTCTGATGGCTCTCGCCTGCATGATTCCACTCGATGTGGCCGTGCGGCGCGTGCAACTGGATTTCACATGGCTTAAACGGATGTTCTCCCGTCGCAGGAATGAATCGACGGCAACCATGGGCGCTCTGCTGCAGAAAGCAGAGTCTGTTCGGTCGACGATGGCAGGACAGAAATCGGAGATCACAGCACGAAAGAAGCCCGTCGAACGGCCTATGCAGCCGAGAGCAATACCGCCGCGTTCCAGTCAGAACGCAGCAATGAAAACACAGCCGCAGGAAGCACCGCCATCGGCCGTGTCGGAACAGCCAGTCGATGACGGCAGCACGACGTCCCGATTGCTGGCCATGAAACGTCAGCGGGAGGATGACACGACTGAGGAAACCTGAGCGACAGGGAGCTAGCCCTCGGTCACACCCGCAACAAAAACTATTGCAATACGTACAGTATCGAACCGAGGACAGGTGCAGCGTCTGTTCTGAATTAATGTATGCCACTGGCTCTGCGAGTGCCCTGTGGCTCATGAAAACACTGGCAAAGCCAGTGGCACACAATCCGTTACGTATACACTGAGAAGGCACGAGCGCCCGGTCGCTCAAATAATACAGGAAACAACTATGTCACAAACCGTCAGTCCAGCCGAGCTTCAGGCGGAAGCCGATCAGTTTCAAGCAGAATTTCAGACCATTCGCGACGCCGTCGGTCAGGTGATCGTCGGTCAGGACAAGGTTGTTGAAGCCACATTGACCGCCGTCCTCTGCGGTGGCAACGTACTGTTGGAAGGAGTTCCCGGCCTGGGCAAGACAGAGCTAGTAAAAGCACTGTCTCGTGTCCTGGATTTGGATTTCAAGCGGATTCAGTTCACGCCTGACCTGATGCCCGCGGATGTCATCGGCACCAATATCATGACGTCTGACGAAGGCGGCAATTACAAGTTTGAATTCCGCGAAGGCCCTGTCTTCACACAGCTGCTGCTGGCCGATGAAATCAACCGCGCCACGCCCAAGACGCAGTCCGCACTGCTGGAAACGATGCAGGAAGGAACGGTCACGACCGACGGCAGGACACGCCATCTGAAGCAGCCGTTCTTCGTGCTGGCCACGCAGAACCCGATTGAACAGGAGGGCACGTTTCCTCTGCCCGAAGCACAACTGGACCGGTTTATGTTTAAGGTGGTTGTGCCGTTTCTGAACCGCGATGAACTGAACGAAGTTGTCAGCCGCACGATCCTGCGGCAGCAGGTTGACGTCGACACGGTGATCGACGGACCGCAAATTCTGCATCTGCGGACCGTGCTGGACCGCGTTGTGGTCAGTGATCCAATGCGGGATTACGCGTGCCGACTGGTCCTGTCGACTCACCCGGACACCGAATTCGCACCGGAAAAAGCGAAACAGTTTCTGCGGTGGGGAGCAAGTCCGCGAGCCGCTCAGGCCCTGATTCGTGCGGCTCGTGTGCGAGCACTCGGTCAGGGACGACCCCATGTCGCATTTGAAGATATTCGTCACTTTGCGGCAGATGTTTTGCAACATCGGGCACTCCTGAACTACGACGGTCAGGCCGAAAACATCGCCGTGCAGGAAATTATCGCTGAATGCGTCAGCAGCCTGCCGACGGAGGGCTGATCCTCGCATGACCACTGAAACATCCTCACAACTGACATCGTTGTTCTCCAACAGCACGCTGAATCGTATTGAACGCATGCGGCTGAACCCGCTGCGCCGTCTGACGAATCGCAGTCGTGGCGAGCATCTGGCTGGTAAGGGCGGCAGCAGCACTGATTTCGCCGACTATCGCGACTACGCCACGGGCGACGATATGCGGTACGTCGACTGGAATATCTTTGCCCGACTGCGGCGTCCGTACATCAAGCAGTTTCTGCACGAAGAAGAGCTGCACGTGGTGATTATGGTGGATGCTTCGTCTTCGATGATGTTCGACGACAAGCTGCTTAAGGCGCGACAGCTGGCAGCCGCGTTCGGAATCATGGGACTGCTGAATGTGGAACGAGTCAGCGTGTACGGTTTTCATCAGCAGGAAGGCAAACCCTGGAGGCTGCCTCCCGGAACCGGACGCACGCGAATTCGCGCACTGCTGCAGTTCCTTGAAAAGCTGGAAGGTGGTGGTGATGTGCCTGTGGAACAGGCGATCGAATCGATGTTGCGATTTCATCGTGGACGCGGCATTGCCATTCTGCTGTCCGACTTTCTGACGTTTGCCAATCTCAGTCGCTCCATGAACCTGTTGTTCAGTGGCGGGCTTGAAGTCTGGGGACTGCAGATTCTGGGAGATTCGGAAATCAGCCCCAATCTGGAAGGTGATCTGCGATTCGTTGACAGTGAAACCGGCGAAACGCTGGATATTACGAATGCCGGAGAACTGCTGAGCCTGTACCACGAACATCGGGTCTGGCAGGAAGAAACGCTGCACCAGCAGTGCCGCAGTCGCAACGGTCGGTTCACATCGATTAACTCGTCCATGACACTGGAGACGGTGTTGTTCGACGTACTTAGTCGGCAGGGGTGGGTGCTGCGATGAATTGGCCCAGCTTCAGTTTTCCTTTCGGCGGATGGTTCTTCCTCTCGCTGATACCGTTGGTTGTTCTGTACTTCCTGAAGCTTAAGCGACCGCGTCTGGAGATTCCGTCGCTGGCGTTGTGGCAGTCGGTGGTGAACGATCAGCGAGTGAATTCGCCGTTTCAGAAGTTTCGCCGCAATCTGCTGTTGTTGCTGCAGTTGATTCTTCTGTGTCTGGTGATTCTGGCGCTGATGCAGCCGTTTATCAGCGCCGGCCCGGAAACGGCAGAATACCTGCCCGTGTTGATCGATTGTTCCGCCAGCATGTCGTCAACTGTGCAGGGATCTGAACAAACACGTCTCGACGCTGCGAAAGAGCAGGCTCGCGCGATGATCGAGAATATTCGTGGCAACGGTAAGATCGCTCTGTTTTCATTTTCCACCGGCGGACGACGTCTGACGGGATTCACGGACGACAAACAGATTCTGTTGCGCGCGCTGGCGAAGATCGAACCGACGCATCGAGCCAGCAGGCTGGACGAAGTCTTACGCATGGCGGATGCGTTCGCTCGTACGTCGCCCATCCAGCGTGTCGTGGTGATGACCGACGGCAATCTGAAGGAGCAGGTGGATTTTGAACTGCCGTTTAAACTTGAAGTGCAACGAGTCGACGAAGGCGGCGACAACCTTGGTATTACCGAAATGAACGCTCGTCGCAGTGACACTGACAGCTGGGATGTCTTTGTCCGCGTGGCCGGCTCTACCGCAGAACCGGTCTTCGGAGAACTGATACTGACACAGAACGGTAAGACGGTTGGCCGGGAATCCGTGATCGCATCGAATGAGGATTCCGAACGAGTCGTGTTTTCCGTCGACAGCAACGGATCATCGTTGCTGCAGGCGACACTGAAACTGAACGATTTCGATTCGCTTGAAGTCGATAACACCGTATGGCTGAATCTTCCAGAGACGCGACCACTCAATGTCCGCACATCCGCTGAACTGTATTCATGGCAGCACGCTCTCAGTGTTCAATCGAATCTGGATATGGACACCGGCGAATCACCGTCGGCCCCCGAATACGATCTGATCGTCAGCGACTCAGAAGACCTGGGTGGTGCGGCCGCACCGATTGTGATTTACAGCGGGATTGTTCCGGCGGAACTGCAGGATCTGATTGCGGTGAAGGACGTGGACGTCGACGACACACCGGTGCGGATCGTGGACTGGGTCAATACGGCGCCGCTGCTGCGTCACGTACAATTGCGTGACGTTCAGATCGGCCAGAAATCGCGATTTGCCGATGGTGCTGATGCTCACGATCTGGAAGAACGTGGGTTTGAAATTCTGGTTCACGGGGCAGAAGGCCCGTTGATGCTGCAACGACGGCGTGGTCTGGAAACGGAATACTATTTTCTGTTTCACACGGACCGCTCGACGTTGCCCTATCGCGTCGCATTTCCGATCCTGGTGACCAACGTGATTGAATCGGCCATGCAACGAGCATCCTTATCTGAAGTTGTCGCGGCTCCCACCGGAGTCCTGCCGGCACTGAGCGTAACACCGGATCGTGAGTACGTGATTCAGGGTCCGAACGGTGAAACGGACACTGTTCGATCGACCGTCAACGGACTTCTGACCGGTGTTCAGGCGGATATTGTCGGGAAATACGACATCACGGATGCCGGGGAATTGGTTGCGTCGGTGGGGACCGGCCTGTTGAGTCCTCTGGAAACATCCCTCCGCTCCGTCGTCGAACTGCAGTTTTCCGAATTGAACGTGACAACGAATGAATCGCAGATCATCGATTCAGACCGACCCCTCTGGTGGACGCTGGCTCTTCTGGCTTTCGTTTTTCTGCTGGTTGAATGGTGGTATTTCCAGCGAATGAAGACAGGAATCGTGGCATGATCGAATGCGTCCATCAGAACGATCGAAATGTAAGTCGAGTCACGTCGCTGCCACTTCCTGTTCTCCGGCTCCAGCCTGGGAACACCCATCCGCGAAGCTCCGCTGCGCTGCACGTACCTGACGATTCAATGCTGTTCGGCGAAGCAGAGCTTCGTGGAGATGTGGTCCCAAACAGGAGTTTGGGACCGAGGAACAACATCGCCACACGCCGGATGCGATGTTTCACCAGGCTGTTGCAGGCTCTGTTGCTTTTTGTGTTGCTGTTCAGCGAAGTCTCTGCTTCTGCCCAGCCACGACTGCCCGTCCGCATGAGACTGGAGCCGCTGTCGATTCGCGGTCGATCCGGCAGTCCGATCGCGGTCCGTATCAAGCTGGAATACAATGCCGTGCAGATGTTGCAGGGTGATCTGGTCCTTGAAATTTACAACAGCTTCTATTCCAAAGACGATCTGATGGCGACGATTCGCTATGAGGGGATCGTGCTGCAGGGGACAGACTACATTTTTAATACGGTGTTGCCGCCGATTGAGCATTCGTACCAAAAGCAGTATCTGATCGTTGGCTGGTATGAAACCGACACTCAGCGCATTCCGTTGACAGCCGATCCGGATTTGATCGATCCGCCGGAACCTCACGAATTGCTGTCCATCGGTTCCTATGAACGCGCCACGCTGATCTGCTCCGTGTCCGGTCACAGCGACTACCAGAAGGCTTCACCCAATCGGCTTTTTCTGAACAATGCTCTTTCGCTGGCCAATTACTCCCCGGTCCCGGCCTCGCGGATTTCAAGAAGACAAAGTGGTCCGGGTTCACTCGAATCTCAGAGGGTTCTCAACTACACGGCCAGCTGGGATGTATTCAATCTGCCGGAAGACCCGTTGCACCTGTGCTGTTTCGACATCGTGTTGCTGGCCGACGGGGCCTTTAGCCGGCTGGAAGAACTGCAACTGAAGGCTCTCACAACATGGGTTGAAGCCGGCGGCAGCCTGTGCGTTCTGGCCGATGATAATCGGCTGACCGGTCAGCATGTTCAGTTCCTGCAGACCATGTTCCGGACCGATGAATCACCGGATCTGCACTTTGCTTTGGCCGATGATAGTACGCTGCTTGTAATCTGTGATGAATATGAACCGGTAATCAATCGATACCTCGGACTTGGGCGCGTCACGTTGCTGCCCAACGTCACCGATATGTCTGCGCGATTGACCGGAGCGGAACTCGGCGGTGTCGTTGGCCATCTCTGGAAACTCCGCAGCGACTCACCCGTGTTCCAGGGGCAGAAATGGAAGCCGCGGGATCTGGGGGCCTTGCTGCAGGAACGAGGGTTGATTCTGAAAAAGGATGGGAGCGGTTTCTACGCGCAAGGCAAACCGGGATCTCGACAGCAGATCAATCAGGGCCGGCGTTTTCCTCAACGGGAAGACCTGGCGATGAATCTCGATCTGAATTACGAGTTGCAGCCGAAAGGCAGTCCACTGGCTGCTGTCAGCGAAACAGCGTTGCTGCCCAAAGGTGTGGAAATGGTGCCGACATATGTCATTGCGATGCTGCTGATTGCCTACGTCGTGACCATCGGCCCGGTCGACTATCTCGTGTTGGGGTACTTCAAAGCCAGGAAATATACGTGGCTGTTGTTTCCACTGGTTACAGCTGCGTTCACTGCGCTCACGGTCAGTATCGCTCACCGGTACATGGCCAGCACGGACACCGGTGGAGCGATCTCGGTGATCGATGTCACAGACGACGGTCGCCCGGTACGGCGGACCGACCTGCAGATGCACTTTTACGCTTCGCAGACGACGTTGTCTGAAACAGAGAGTCAGGCGTTTGTTGTGCCCGGTCAGATGCTGATTGCCACAAACATGCAGTACGGTGCGCCGCAGGGACCGCGCGCCACCAGCACGGGCGTTCACTACTCCGGCAGGTTTCCGCAGGCTTACAACATCCAACACAACCTGCGGCAATGGGAACCACAGCTTGTTCGCAGAATGACTCTTGCGCCAGACGCACTCGACGAATTGCAGATTCCGTGGAATGATGCCAGCCTTGTCACGACCGATGCAGGTCGCCGGAAACTGGAACAGCATCTCCAGAAGGCTGCGCCCGACGGTACGTCGGTCGCTGCCATTGTCCTCAATAAAGACATACGGTTTCCGGTGGGCGGAGGCGGATTTCTGTTTTCACCGGATGTGATCAAGCGCGGAGAAAACTGGGTGGAATCGGACGTTCGGATGCGACGATATGAGCGCAGCCCAGGCCCCGAGCTGACAGCTATCGGCCTGCTGAAATCGGCCTGCCGAACCGGGACTCGTGACTTTTTCAGTCTTGTTTCTCAGGTGTCACCGCAGGGGTCGGCGTCTTTGGAGGATTTGCCGATACTGGATCCAACGGACGCCAACCAGTGGTTGTTGATGGTGGCCGTCAAAGGAATCGCAAACCACACCACGGTGTATCGACGACTTTATCGGGTGAATGATTCACCGGAAAATACAGCATTATGAACCAACTGGCAGTTTGTATTCGTGACCTTCACGTCAGTTATGGCAAGTTTGAAGCCGTGAAGGGCATTTCACTGGACATCCCCAAAGGTGAAGTCTTTGGTTTCATCGGTCCCAATGGCGCCGGGAAGTCGACGACGATTCGTGTGTTGGCAACGCTGCAGCCCAAATTTCGTGGCATGGCTCTGGTGGGTGGCCTGGACGTCATCACTCAACCTCAACAGGTCCGCGAGAAAATCGGTTATATGCCGGACTTCTTTGGTGTGTACGAAGATCTCACGGCGCTGGAATACCTGCACTTTTTTGCGGCGGCGTACAAACTGCCCAGTCATCGTCGCAAAGGAGTGATCGACGATGTGCTTTCTCTGACCGACCTGGGACACAAGGCAAACTCACCGGTTGACGGCCTGTCGCGTGGAATGAAGCAGCGGTTGGCTCTGGCGCGAGTTCTGTTACATGACCCGGATCTGTTGTTGTTGGACGAACCTGCCAGCGGTCTTGATCCGCGTGCTCGCATTGAAGTGCGGGAACTGCTGAAGGCGCTCAAGGAAATGGGCAAAACGATTTTGATAAGCAGTCACATCCTGCACGAACTCAGCCAGTTATGTACTCGGATCGGTATCATCGAAACAGGAGAAATGGTGGCTCAGGGTTCGTTGCAGGACATTTTTCACCAATTGCAGTTGAAGCGTATCATTCATGTTCGGCTGGAGGATCCGGCAGCCGACCTGGAAAATCGAGTACGAGAGATTCCCGGTGTGGATTCCGTCGAAAGCCAGGTGGACCGCTGGGCTATCCGCCTGCGTGAAGACGAACTTTCTGTGGCCGACTTCCACCAGGCCCTCGTTGAAGAAAAGGCACGCATCACGATGTTCCAGCCGGAGGCCATGGACATGGAGACCGCGTTCATGAAACTGACGGAGGGCAAGACTGCGTGAGATTGATTCCCGAATTACCTTTGTTGCGCCGTGAATTGACGGAACTTGCCAACCGCCGACGAACATATATCGTGCGCGTTGTCGGGGCCGTCATTCTGTTGTTCTTTGTGTTCGTGGCCTACAGCCAGTCCGTGGGACAGCGCATGCAGTTCATCGGCAATGTTGGAACAGCCGGGCCAATGCAGTACATGGGCATCGGTGGCGACATCTTCTCACGAATCATACCGCTGTTGTTCTACACAATTCAGATTCTGATGCCGGCATTGTGCTGTGCCTGCATCGCCGCTGAGAAAGAAAATAACACGCTGGGCACGCTGATGCTGACTTGCCTGAGTCCCGGTACGATCATTCTGGAGAAATTCGGCAGTCGACTGGTGCCCATGCTGACGCTGCTGTTGTTGACATTTCCGGTCCTGGCCCATGTTCATACGCTGGGAGGAGTCGACACGGATCTGTTGATCGGCACGCTGTGGCTGCTGTTCTGCGAGTGTCTGCTGTTTGCCAGCATCGCGATTGCGTGTTCAGCCTGGTTCACCACAACCGTCACGGCATTCATCTGGTCGTACGCGCTGATTGGTGTTCTGGCAGCGTTGACGCTGAGTCTTGGATACACAACGTTTGTGCCATCCGCAATCTGGCGAACCGCGTTTATGGATAGCCTATGGGGCGCCAGTCGAGCGCAGATGCTGGCCATCAATGCGATGGGTCTGGGACCAGCCGTGGCCCAGTCGTCGTGGCTGATTACGATGTCGAGCTCCGTACCTGCGCTCTTTGCAACGGCCGTTTTTCTGTTGTTTGCCCGTTTGACCCTTGTTCGCCGGGCATTCGTAACACAGTCGTCGATGCTGCTGAGAATGTTCCGGGGGGTGGACGTTTTTTTTACCGCACTCAACGACCGTACGACCGGCGGTATCGAACTGATTCGCGACAGCAATCCCCTTCCCAGCGAGGATCCGGTCGCCTGGCGCGAGCGAAACAAGAAATCGCTGGGCAAGGCCCGGTATCTGTTCCGAGTGCTGGTGGTGCTGGAAATTCCAACATTGTTCATTTGCGTTCTGGCGGCGACTGCGTCCGCCAGAAACAATTTTGATGGCCTGTACGTGCTGCAGGGGCTGATCTGGACGCTGGCCGTGCTGGTGACGGCAGTGAAAGCGGCCACGCTGTTTTCATCAGAACGAGCCCAACAGACAATTGAACCGCTGTTGGCGACACCGATGTCGAGTGTGGAAATGCTAAGTCAGAAAGTGGTTGGCATGCGTCGTTTGCTGATCGTGCTGTCGGTGCCCGTTCTGACTGTCAGCTTCACGCATTTTCTACTGCAGATTAACTTCAACGGCTTTTCAATGGGCGCGCTGCTGCGCCCGGGGACCTACCTGTTACTGAGCATCAGTTCCACGTTTGTGCTGCTGTATCTGGCGACGTGGTTGTCGGCTGGAATCGGCCTGAAGATTCACTCTCAGACAAGGGCCATTCTTGCGTCCGTGACGGTGATTGTTGCGTGGACCGTCATCCCGTTGGTCGTCCTGCAATTTTTCAGGCTGGACCCACCAATGGAGGAATGCGTAACTACGTTTTCACCGTTCAGTGCGGTTTTGGCGACGGAGCAGTATCTGATCGAACCTTATATGTGGACCAGCTACAACGCATACGGGGAGGTCGAAGCTGTTCCCAGACTATTATGGGCCTGCAGTGCCATTGCGGTTTTCGCAGTGGCCACGTTGATTATCCGGCAGACCGTACGGTACACGTGTCCAGTCTTACTTGGCCGACGTGAAAATCTGTCCGAACCACCACCCGCGTCGGTGCCGAGTCAGATACAGGTTCCGGTACTTGAAGGGACGCAGTGATGAGTGCGACAGACGCGAACGATACACGCGCAGGACTTGTGCGCCGGGCATCCACCACGATCGCTCTGGTGATGTTACTCATCGCAGCGACTGGTGCTGCGGCCGTCGCTGAATCCGGACCAACTCTCAAGGTTGTTGAGCACACGTGGGGATTTGACGGGCGAGTTCAGCCCGGGCAGTTTAACCCATTGTCCATACTGCTGGACAATCAGACAGACGAAGCCATTGACGCCATGGCCGCCCTGCAGCGACTTCAGGGACGTCTGAGTCCTGCGGGTGGGCAATACGTGCAACAGGTATTTATTGCTCCGGCGGCGCGACGATGGATTCAGTTTTATCCTTATGTCGCCAACAGCTACCAGACGGTTTGGATTCTTTCCTTCGATGGAGAGAGAATTAGTGAGTTCACTCAACCGCGACCGGCCTACAAACTGGAATCTGAAAAAGAAGAGCAACATCCTCAGGTGATTATTCTTGACAAAGCGGACAGCGTGTCCAACCGTCCGTCGACAGTCAAACATTTACCGGAGAATATTTTTCCACCGTATGCCACTGCCACATTTGGTCTGCACACCATATTCATGGATCATGTGCCGGACTGGGAATTGCCTCGACAGCAGGCATTTTTGTCATGGCTGAAACTGGGCGGGCGTCTGCATCTATTGAAAGATCGCCGCGGTGAATATCCTCGCTTCAGTGGAGAACTGGCGGACCTCAATCAGCCGTTGACGGGTTATCTTGTTGGCCGGGGAGTTGTCAGCCGCCTGGATACGCAGCGTGAAGGCCTGACCGAAGCCATGGTGCGTCAGGCCGTCGTTCTTGATGTATTGAAGAACGAAGATGAGGAGTTCGAAGAGTTTCTGCAACAGCAACGACATCTGGGCACGGGAATGGGGCAGTTGCTTGAGACTGAACCATCGACGATCGATGAGCAGTTCTTCCGCCACATGCGAGAATTGACATTGCCGGATCATGCGTGGTGGCTGATCTTCCTGCTGGCCCTGTGCTACATCGGGCTGATTTTTCCCGGTTGCTTCCTGCTGTCCAGGAACAAACAACTGCATTTTCTGGCAACGTACAGTGCCCTGGTCGGTCTGTCAGTGATCTTCAGCATAATGTTCCTGGCCATCGGTCAGCGCGGTTACGGAGAATCCACAACTGTGCAGACGCTGGCTGTCGCGCGGGCCGAAGACAATACTCATTGGAGCGTCATGCAGTGGAATGCGTTGTTTGTGACCTCCGGTGACAGTTACCAGGCCATGGCCCCGGATCAGCAGGCGGTTTACTCAACAGGCGAGACCATAGACCGGGCTGAAGCGCAAATCGTGCCTGGCAACAGTGGCGGCATCACGATGCAGATCCCACCATTTTCTACCCAGACGTTTGTCAGTCGACGTCGACTGGCGTCCGCTGACTGGCGACTGCAGATCAGCGATATCGACCTGCGGCTGTCGGGGCTTGTGAGTTTGAGCATTCAAACGGGTGCAAACTTTCCCGCCGCAGATATGAACAAATATCTGGTTCTGGCCGGCCGCCGTCTATACGAAATGAAGTACGACGACAGCACGAAACGGTTGAATCTGTTTGGCGCGAAAAGGCGGCTGGCAGAATACTGTCAGCCGAATTTTGACTTTCAGTACACGAATCGGTGGAACGGACAGGAGAAAGAGGACCTGCGTACACCGACAGAACGGTTCTACGATGAATCGCTGCCTGCACTGGTACAGCGCGATCTGCTGGATGATCTCGTGCATAACGTGGCCAGATATGAACTGCCGGCCGACCGGGTGCGGCTGTTTGTCTATACTGCAGTGCCCGATGAATTTATGATTTCCGTGAGTGCTGAGGCAAGAAGCACGGGCAGAATTCTGTTTTCAAAGGATCTGTTTCTTCGATCCGGTGATTCGGAGTAGATGGAACCTGTGACAGAGATCTGCGATGCTCACGCATCTGGTCCCTGTGCCTGCCCCGTGATTTCCACTGCGTTGCTTCCGCGAAGAGTTGTTGCCATGACACGCGTCCTCACGTTTCTGTTTGCATTGTTTTGTGTTGTCGCTGTTGGTCCTGCTCAGGAGCGTCAACATGTCCTTGTGGTCACGGGCGCTGCAGGAACAGAAAAATACGGGCAGATGTTCTCCGAATGGGCGGACCAATGGGAATCCGCAGCGACCGCGGGTGACGCGGCGTTTGACGTTATTGGTACAGACGACAGCCGCGATCAATTGCAGCGCCTGCAGGAAAAACTGTCGGCGATGGCAGCCATGAAAACCACGGAGCCACTCTGGCTGGTACTGATTGGACACGGCACGTTCGACGGCCGGGTCGCAAGGTTCAATCTGCAGGGCCCGGATATTTCTGCTGCCGCCACCGCAGAACTGTTGGCCGAAGCACAGCGGCCGGTTGCCGTCATCAATTGCTCTTCGTGCAGTGCACCGTTCATCAATGCACTTAGCGGACCCAACCGAACCGTCATCACCGGAACGAAAGACGGCGGCGAGATTCAGTTTGCTCGATTTGGACGTTACATGGCCGACGGAATCGGTAATCTGGAAGCGGACATTGATCGCGACGGACAGACGTCCCTGCTGGAAGCATGGCTGTTTGCGTCTCGCCGGACGGACGAGTATTACAAATCGGACGGGCGGCTGGCCACAGAACATTCTTTGCTGGACGACACAGGCGACAGCAAGGGAACCAGAGCTGAGGTCTTCGAAGGTGTCCGCATCAAACAAAACGTAACAAACAAGGATGTACTGGACGGCGGCCTTGCGCGACGCTGGCATCTTGTGCGCAGTGAAGCTGAGCGGAGTCTCAATCCCGATCAAAGGACGGAACGTGATCGACTGGAAGCCGAACTGGAAAAACTGCGCGAACGCAAAACGGAATTTACGGAAACGGAATACCTGCAGCAGCTGGAAACCATTCTGCTGCCTCTGGCGAAGATCTATGAAGAGGCACAGACGTCTTCTTCTGATGACGTCCCGAAAGAATAAGCCTCAACAAGGTCCGGTGCGGCACACCACAATCGGGTGCCAGCCGTCGTCGACGGTTCATTCGAGCCGGCTTGACGGTTTCTCCGAACTGACGCTCGGAAATTGCAGCGTCCTGTTCTGATTCGTGGCCGTGGAAGACGTACTCCAGTCCCGGAAACGGACACTCCAACGGTCCGCAGACAAGCTCGAAACGCCAGCGAGTGAGTCTGGTGCGTTTGAGAAACACACTTGTTTACGCTGCGTGCTGGTATCAAGAATGGCGGAGTACCAATGGGTGCTCACCAGCAAAGCTGGTCGTTTACGGTCGAGAATACGTAGACGGCCCTCACGGCGAACACTCGCGTTGACCGTTCAATCGGGTTTCACGGCCACACATTTTCACCCGGAAAAACATAACGATGCGACCTGACAACTGCCTATCCCGTGTGACCACGAGAACAGTCTTCGGTCTGTTCTTTATGGCCTGTCTTGCTGTGGTGCCGGCGACTGCTGATGAATCGAAGCCGGCGGGGGAATCCAACACGTTTCCCGTTCCGCAGGGCACAATCGACGAACTCTTCACGTTTATCAACTCAGTAAAGACAACACCGCCGCCGAAACGAACTCAGGAGGCCATCGTCGCCCATCTGCGTGAACAGGTCAAAGCTGTCGTGGCTGCCTGTGACCGTATCATGGAATCGAAGCCGGACGAACAACAGGAACTCAAAGCCCTGATGGAACGCCTGTCGGGTTATTCGGTTTTGTCGCAGGTTGATGAATCCGCCACAAAGCAGCTGAACGCGCTGTTCAAACAATATGAAAAAGATGAACGGCCCGCTGTGGTGCAGTTGATCGGTGGACTGCGGCTGCAAAATCAGGTGGGTGATTTCTTCAAAATACCGAATGCAGCTCAGGCGAAATTCATCGACGACCTGTTCATCTTCATCGACGCGCACGGTCTTGATCAGCGAACGGTCAGTATTGCATCAAGTCTGGGCGAAGCCCTTGAAAATTCCGCTACTCCGCAGCTTGGCGCTGTGGTGTATGAGCGGTTGGCACAGGCGCTGATAAAAATGAACAATCCCGCGTTGGAATCTCAGGTCCTGCGAATGCAGGCGATTGCTCGACGGCTTGGGCTGCCGGGAAAATTCATGGAAGTCATGGGGACGACGGCTGAGGGGCAGAAGTTCGATTGGGCCGCGTATCGCGGCAAGGTTGTGCTGGTGGATTTCTGGGCCAGCTGGTGCGGGCCATGCCGCGCTGAGATTCCCAACATGAAGGCGCAGCTGGAAAAATACGGCGGCCGAGGATTTGCGATCGTCGGAATCAACCTGGATAACACGATCCGTGAGTATCACAATTACGTCAACCGTGAAGGACTGACGTGGGTTAACCTGATGAGTCCGAACGAAAACGAACGTGGCTGGAACAGTCCACTCGCTGTGCACTACGGCATCAGTGGAATTCCCACGGCGATCCTCGTCGACAGAGAAGGCAAAGTCGTCTCCATGATGGCTCGTGGCGGAGAGCTGAATCGGCTGCTGGCGGAGTTGCTGGCGCCCGTCGGCGACGACACGCCGGCAAGGTAGGCTGTCTTGAGAGCCCTGTGCGAGATGGTCCACCTCCGTCTTCGCCGGTTTGTGTTGTCTTCGACGCCGTGTTGATGTCGTCACGGTCCATTCGAGCGACCGTTCCGAGGAAATAGGTGCCGTCGCGTCGGTCGCTGCAATAAAGGGCACGACATACCGTAAGTGAGGATGCGGGCCGCTCAGGGCATCCAGATCCCGCGAAATCCTATTCCCTTTTTTTGTGGAAGGACGTGCATCCTGCTGTCACGTTGCCTGCTGTGGCAGTAAATTGTTACATGTAAAGGCTCTAATGTTTTCACCACACTCTGTGAGAGTAAGTACCATGGTTTTTCGCACACCTCTGATAAATGCGCGGCTCCATAAATCGGTCCTGAT
>JBDONA010000277.1:0-3174 GCA_039831575.1 Fuerstiella sp.
AGCCCGCGCTGCTTTAGATGTCGGATCCATCGACGCCACCATGTCCCGACTTGCTGGTAAGTGATCGGTTGCTGACGCTGGTTGACCAGGCCGCAGATGGCAGCCAGGAAAGACATGTTCGGCGCCGAAAATCGTCAGTTTCCGGGGCAGACAGGTGAAATCAAGCGGCTGAGATGCGAGACTCTGAGTCGCTGAAATGCCCGTATTTCACGGCGTCTTGAGTTCGGCGGAGTTTTTTGACCCTACGGCAGTCGGTGATCGTACTGTTTTTGAGTTCGGCAGTTTTCAGACATGCCGAGAATGATCCCGCTCGCAGCACCTCAGGGAAAGTCAAATCGACTTCTGACTGCTGGCAGCGACGAGTACTCGCGCGTTAAACTCCCGAATGTCGTGGCAAATAGCAGCGCTCGAAAAATGGCTCGCAGACATTGATGATGGCATGGTGGAGGACCCGCTCCTGAAAACAGGGCGCCGTGATGGTTCGCTGCTTGGGATCGTAAATCGTGAAACTGGTCGAATGGCCCAGATCAAGTCGCAGTTCCAGCAGATCCGTCCGAAGGTTCCCCAGCGACTCGTCCACACTGGCAGCAAACTGGCGGACGTCCTCACGGTCCCACTTCCCACGCGCCGCACAATGAAAGGCACGACGCAGGTCGTCCGTGTCGGCAATCTGTCTAAACCTCTTCAAGTTCGGTCTAAAATAGAGCCGAGAGTGCTTCTTACTTTTCTATTTAGCAGTCAACTTCCAAACGCCTGTGAAGTCATTGCTCGGCGCGTCCAATTCAGCCATCACGTGCGACAGCAGTAGACGGCTCGGTCGGTCATCGGGATATCGCGGCAGCATCGTCCCCAATGTTTTTGCAGCCACATCGAATCGCTTGTTTTCAAAGTCGGCGAGCGCTGATTGATAGGCGTTTGCAAACTCTCCCCATTGGTCGCCAGCTTCTCTGTTAATTTCGTAGACGTCCAAAGGACTTTCGATTCCAACGACAGCGATCTTTGCAAGCCGACGGCCTCGGTCAGCGTATTCGGCTGCGCGGACTGTCTCTATCCCGGCGATGCAGTCAACTCCTAATTGCTTGGTGGCCGACTGTAAACGTGAAGCGAGGTTGACCGTATTGCCAAGCGGACCGTACTTGAATTTTTGGCGTGACCCGACATTACCTACCCGCGCTGGCCCGGTGTTGATTCCGATGCCGGCGGCGAATCGCTGCGGAAAACTGTCCTTCCATCGAGACCGCAACACTTCAATTGCGTGTAACATTGCTTGAGCGGTCTCGATAGCGCGCGCCGCATGGTCCGGTTGCTCTCCGGGCACGCCCCACATTGCCAGCAGTTCGTCGCCAACATAATCCACCAGCACGCCGTCACGGTCGATCACGCACTGGCTCAATTCGCTCATCACATCGTTAATCCATTCGATCGTCATTTTGGGGCCGATTTGTTCCGTCACCGAAGTGAATCCTCGAATGTCGCAGAACAACACGCTGATTTCGGCGTCTTGTCCGTCCATCAACTTTGGGTCGGTCGATAACAGGTTCGCGACCTTCGGAGAAAAAAACTGTGACAGCGCAGCACGAAATCGTTCTTCGGAACGTCGCGCAATGCCGCCGGCAACAGCGCCGGCCAGAATTTCAACCAAAGTCGCTTCCAGGTCATTGATGTTACCACGTGACCGGTTATTGCTGGCCGGTCCTCGGTCTCCATAGAGTACGCCGACAACCTGGCGTTTATTGTTCAAGATGGGTGACGCGACGGCGCTCTCGACACCACACAACGACCTTGCTTCATATTTCTGCGTCGGATCGTGAATCACCGTCGAGCATGAGTCAACAACCTTTCGCAGCAGCGTGGTGCTGACGATACGTGTTGCGTCGATTTCGCGAGTGGAACTTGTATGTTGGGCAACCTCACGCCATTCGTCAGATAAGACACGACTCGTTGGCATCTGATCAAGTTGCTTCGCATCGTTACGGAGCAACATGACGGCGCGATCAAGGTCGACGATCTCCGTTGTGGCTGCAACGGCGGCTTGAAAAAAACTATCACTGCCGGCAGATTCCTGAACGACCTGGAGAGCCAGTCGAAGCATCTTCGCGATATCTTCGGCATCTTCATCCGCAAATTCGCCAATCGTTCGTGTTACAAGAATCGATTGCTGACCGGGCGTCGGCGGGACGCTTTGTAGACTTCGATAAGCCCACGCGTCGTTCTCGTCGTCGACAACAGGCTCGATTTGTACGGCAATGTCACTCCCCAAATCGATGACAACATTACCGTCAAATCGTCGAGACTCTCCCACGGAAAGCAGCACGTTGTTCTCAAGCCCCACGTCTTGCTTTGGAAATTCGCCAATCCCCAGAATCAATGCACGGCGACGTTGCACGTTGCAGATTGTGAACTGCTTTTCAGCCTCAGGAGTGACCTCAAACCAGCTTCGAGGAATGCCGCGGAGATCCATGTCGGCAACGATCAACCGCCGGTCACCGCCGGTATCATGCATCGCAACGGGCGGGGGGTCGTTTCTTAAAGGGTCACGACGGCCAACGACAATAGCGCTGTCGAAAGTCAGGCTTTTAATCGGGATTCCGGAATGGTAAACGCTGACGCGGAACGATTGCATAACATGCGAATTCTTGATCACCGCGACACCAAAAGCAATGCGGCGACCCTGGGGAATTAAAACTAAACAGAGAATCGTTCGTTTCCTGTTCCGGAATTCCTCAGTCGTGTTGGCTACGTCCTCCGTCATCCGACATCTTATAGAATTGTCCCTTCTGGTCATCATGCCATCCTTTTCTGGAATGCCAGCCGGTGCGTAAGGGTGGAGTCGGGTGACACCATCGACGTTCTGACCGATGACAAAGAAACCATCCGTCTACGCTTCAACGGCATCGACACACCGGAACGCGGGCAACCATTCGGCAACAACGCAACCGCGTTTGTCAGCAGTACCGTCGGTGGCCAGATGGTCCGGCTGGTGACGCACGGTGAGGACAGATACGACAGGACGATTGCTGACATCTACCTGGCAGTTGACGATCCGCTGGTTGAGCTGCCGGATCTGTTTCTGAATCGTGAACTCGTCAGACGCGGTCTGGCCTGGCATTACAAGCAGTACAGCGACGATGATCGATTGGCAGATGATGAAGACGCAGCACGGCTGAAGAAGCT
>JBDONA010000814.1:0-3174 GCA_039831575.1 Fuerstiella sp.
CCAAAAACGATTTGCGTCGACACGTCCGGAAAATTCCCAATGCTCCAAATTCCTGCAGCGGCAGAAAAAGGAGCTAAGGATCGGGTTTTGCCAATGGCGCCAGAGTTTGCCGAATTTCTGGATAACTTCTCTGAGAGCGATCGGACGGGGTTGGTATTTAATTTGAGCTGGCGACGGAACAGTGGGAAGTTGGCTCGGGTCGATGTTGTGTCACCCAAGATCGCGGAGATTGGACATAAGGCCAACGTGAAGGTCTCTGATGAGAAGTGCGCTTCTGCTCACGACCTGCGGAGGAGCTTTGGCGCCCGGTGGGCGAACCGCGTCAAGCCACATGTGCTGCAGCAGATGATGCGTCACGAGGATATCCAGACGACCATGACCTATTACGTCAAGGTCGAAGCAGACACAATGGCTGAAGCTATCTGGTCCGCGTACAACGAAATCCCGGAACGTGACCACAAGACGTCGACAGCGTTGATTCAAGAGCAGCCACAGCAGTAGTCCTCCCTGCAGACGTGACTTCACAGTCGTGCACTCCACCTCCGCTGCGTTGTACCCGTTATTGGCGTTGTTTCCAGACAGGGGGGTGGAGAACACTCAGTTCATGCAGGGATGGGGGCGTCAGGATATGGCGGCAAGACGCAGCCGCAGCGATATGGTGTCGATGTTCGGGTTATTAGTCTGGGGCGCAGGACGGAAGGACGGTACGTCGATTCGTGAGTTCGCCGCTGAAGATGAAACCGCTGTCAGTCGGCTGCTGGTGAGCCACGGTGCCGGGACAGCTGATGAGTGGGCCAGGACGGTTACACCGGCTGCTGAGCGAGCTGTGAATGTTGAGCTGGCCGCTGGCATGGTTGGCTGAGAACCTGCTGCACCGTGCTGTGAGAGCCTGTCCTCTACCGCATACGGGTCGATAAATGGTGACATCGCAGGACGAGATCCTCGGTGCAGTCGTGTCAGGCCCCTGGACCAACCGCCACGGGAGACCACCTACTGCTTCCAGCGCGGTGAGACTTCCGAGCGGCGCAGCAGTCGGGATTCACATGACAAACTGCCAGTTCAGCGAACGCACCGTGGCGAACGACGTTGTACCGCACAAAGTCATCGGACGGGTTTTGACCACTTAATTCGTATGCGTTACAATCTAATACCTTGCGCAGGGGGGTGACACTGTTATTTGTGGCAGTAGTCCAACATAGTGTTGAAAAAGTAAACGAACGTTATGCCAACATCAACAAAGAGCCGGAATCGAAACGGCAGCAACATCCGAACCAAAAGTGGAGCACTGAAGTCGAGTGCTATCCAGACCATAAAGAAGATGATCCTGACTGGCATGGAGGATGGCGAGTCGAGGCGTGACATGGTTCTGGCAGTGATGGAGAAGTACGGCTGCAGAGAAGAGAAGGCCGAAGTATTTTTCGATGACGCGGAGCAGGTGTTCCTTCGACAAGTCGGGTTCTCAAAGCCACAGATTAGAAACCTGATTCATAAGCGAGCAATGAAAACACTCGCTAATGATGAGTCCACCGGAAAAGAAGTCACTGACGCTACGCGGTCGCTAACACAGGTGTTTAACCTGAAGGAAGAGAAGGCGTCAGAGAATAAGGCACGAGAAGCACGACTCTGGAAAGACCTGATCGACCTGATGGATTTTGATGAGCAGGATCGACTGTATGAACAGTTTGAGTCCGACGCATTCGAGATTGATGACATCAACGAATCAGCAGTCGAAGCTAAGCGAGCACTGAAAAAGAAGGGGCGAAAGCGGTGATCCTTAATCGACACAAGTCACGAGCGCACGCATCCGCCGAAGTGGAAGTGTATCTGTACCTCAGTAAGAAGATGTCAGCCAGGCGCAGACTCAAAGAGCGAGTGCTGTTGCTGAAGAATAACCCTGGTGCGGTAACGCTGGAAGACTTCGATGCGTTAATGGGTAGCGACATAAGGATCCGACGAAACCTGTTCAAGGAATGCCCGGAACTCGGCAAACAGTATGACGAGTACCAGGACAAAGAAGACGTCGTGCTGTCCAGTATTCACAGCTTCGCGAGGCGGTGCTATCGGTACTGCGGCGAGAAGGGGGAATTCATTGACGGGTGGCACCTCCGGGCGTTGTGTCAGGAATGGGAAGATGCCCTCAACGGGAAGCACGACCGGTTGATGATTAACCAGCCACCTGGAACGTCAAAGAGTTGGCTTTCGAATGTCGTCATACCAGCGTATTCGTTTGCGAAAGACCCCGGGTTCCAGGTTATTCAGCTGAGCTATAGTGACAGGCTTCCTAAGAACGACGGTGCAAAGTTGCTACGATTGATGCGATCGGATTGGTACCGACGGCTGTTTCCACATGTGCAATTAACGCGAGCCACGAGAGAACACTTGGAAACAACGGCGGGCGGTTACCGGTGGGGTGCTGGTGTCGGCGCATCAGTCACTGGCTGGCATCCGGACCTGATAAATTTCGACGATCCGCACAAGGCTGACGATTGCTCGAATGACACAGCGGACGTGAAGAAGACAATCACGTTTTATGCGGCAACGATACCATCTCGTGGAATGATCGAAGCGAATCACCGTCGGTGCCTTGTCGCTATTATCATGCAGCGTTTGGGTGTGAATGATCTGTGTGCCGCGATCCTCAGAGAAGGTCAGTTCGAAGAAACAACTGAAGACGAAGAGATCGCAAGGAAGTTGTACGACGGCTTCGATTATCGGCACGTGTGCCTGCCGATGTTTTACGAACCGGATCATCCGTACCTGTATGAACATGATCCACGGACGGAACCCGGGGAACTCTTGTGGAAAGAAGCACTGACGACGAAGATGGTCCGCAAGCGCATGCGGGAAATGGAACTGGATCCGGAACACGGGGGCATGACGACAGCCGCGCAGTTCAGTCAGAATCCATTGGAATCACAGGGTGCGATATTCGAAGGCTTGGTGGACGCGTACATAGGGCGTGACGACTACATCGGCCTGAATCTGATATATGGGCGGGCAGTGCGGTGCTGGGACAGAGCGGACAGCACGACGGGCGACAGCACGGCTGGCGTCCTGATGGTCGAGAAAGACGGCACGTATTACATCGTGGACGTGATTACGTTCCAGAAGCGGCACGCTGACCGGGATCAGATCATAGAGCGAGTAGCTAAAGCGGACGCAGCAAAGTTCGAC
>JBDONA010000955.1:0-14233 GCA_039831575.1 Fuerstiella sp.
CCATCCGGTCGCCATGTCGATGTTATTGACTCTCAGGCGTCCACAGTCAGACGCACCAAACCCGGAATTGATGCCCAGAAGAAGGCACGCGGTCATCCAGCCATTGCTGGAGTCCACCAGAGTCCGCAGTTCCAGTGCTGTGAAGTCCAGGGTTCCATGCTTTGCCTGTCGCTCCTGCTTCTCAATCCGGATGACTCGCTTCGGTGGTTTCCGGAAGTCCGGCCCAAAATTAGGCAATGTAGGAATCAGCTCAGATTCAGCTGCCCACCGAAACGCTGTACGCATTCGCTGGATTTCCATTCCTACTTTCGTCGCTCCCCATGTTGACGGAAACGCCTTCCGCAGCGCAGAGAAGTCTGCTGCCCGCAATGCGGTCACACGGACGTTGCGCCCAAAATGATCCACGGCAATCTTGCAGGACCGCCTGCAGTCCCCGAAATGCCGAGCTGATATCTCGCCTGCTTGCTGCTTCCGATCCATCGACATCAGATAGGTATTCAACATATCCACAACGGAAATCGACTCCGACACCTCTGCGACACCCGTCCGCCTTGGGTCACGCCCGGCGTGGATGTCGTCAATTTCGTCGAGGTAACGCTGTAGGGCAGCCTTGTGGTCTTCCCATTTACCGAAGTACCACTGTTTCCCTTGGATTTTCTTGCACCATTGACCGTTTGAATGTGCAAAAAGAGGAAACTCTTTGTATGGTTTCGCCGGTCTCGTTGCCGATTGGGTAACAGCCATCAGTGTTCTCCGGGTGTCGTAGCGGGTGTCGTAACCAGACACAGTCAGACCACAAAGTGTAGAAACACTGAGTTTTTATTCAAGCACCTGTAGCTCAACTGGATAGAGCACCGGACTACGAATCCGGAGGTTGTAGGTTCGAATCCTACCAGGTGTAATCACCACACAATGGAAACGCTGGGAAGTTTATCTTTCCAGCGTTTTTTTGTCTTTGGCTTCTTCCGCCTGCGAAGGCTCACTACATCTTGCGGCCATCTGCTGCACCCTCTCGTGCACCTTGAGAGATGTCGCGTGATCGAAGTGGCTTTCTTTCACCTTTAGGTAGTGCCTCCTTGCGGTCCGCTCTGAGTTTCCCATCCACTTGCAGACAACATGCAGCGGGAACTCTTCTTCAAGTTCGGTCTCACGGCTGGAGCGACAGTTCTGGTAGAAGCGGGGTACCTCTTCCGTAATGCCAGCACGTTCCATGATTCGCAGTGTCTCCGTCCTGAGGTTAGTTTCCTCATCGATGTCACTGAACACTCGATCAGCGTGGTCGGGGGCTCTTTCGTGGGCATCCAGCAAATACGACTTTAGTTCCCCAAAGATTGGGACAATGCGTTTACGTTTGCCGCAGTGCTCCGTTTTCGGGCTATGAACGATGAGCCGCTCCTGATCCCAGAGGAAGTGGCTCCAGCGAAGCCCAGCAAGTTCTGATGGACAACGGAGGCCATCCTTTGAGTATTTGCGATACCACCATGCGTAGCCGGATCGCACGAGTTCCAGATTGAGGCTTCTGCCGTCAGGTAGGATCACGTCGGCTAACGTGCGACCGTAGCGGTCTTTGCCGGTTGTTTTCAACGTGACCGGTTTTCCGAAACACAAATCGGATGCCGTTTGCTTGGCCTTTGCGCCAAACGCCTGCGCCGATTCTGGACAGTCAATTCCTTCGAGTCGCACGGTGATTTGCTCTTGGTCCTTCAAGACAACGATTGTATCGCCGTCCTTAACAACGATGACTTTGCCGGTGACTGATGGAGTGGGCGACGATTGTTCGACTGGCGACGATTCGGCTTGCAGTGCTTCGCTTGATTGACGTTGACTGGCTTCGGGAGGAGTCTCAGCGCAGCCGGAAGCGAAGATGAGCAGCAAAGATGCTGCCCACCGGAAGTGGCTCGTGGCTGTTGTGCCGAATGCTCGCATTCTTTTCAATCGAACCAGACATGGATCGTAACCGTGTTGTTGTTCATAACGGACTTCTCTTCACGCTCATGCGGACGCCATTCCCAACTTGGTTCTCAGATGCTCAAGAATCTCGATCCAAGTCGTCGTATGGGTTTTGCCCAGATGGTCCTGGACAAATTTGATAAAGGCTTTCTTACCGTCTTGCGTAAAGCCGTAGTGATAGGTTCCGTCGTTGTACTGCATCTTCTCTGCCAAAAAGTGGCTTGGGTTATGTTCGAGAAACCGCTCAAGAAACCTTTGTGGAAACATGTCTTCCGCTTCCACGGGCGTCGTGGATGGGTTCAATTGCCTCCACTTCCGATACGTGACAACGTGGGGGCCTCTCCAATTGAACTTCTCTTTCAACAGTGAAGCAGCAGACTTCCCGTGTTCGTCGTGGTCGAACAATGCTCCTATGGGCAGGTTGTTGCCGATCATTTGACGCAACAGAACGGCTTGCACGGCGGCCTTGTGTGCCCCCTCGTCGAATCGAATGTCAAGCCCATCAAGCAGGTCTTCACGCTCGGCAATCTTGGCGGCTGTTTCCAAGTAGAACTTGTCCGTAAATCCCTCGACAAAGACGACGCCTTTTACGCCAGACGACAAGTGCTGAATGTTGTCGAGTAAGCAAGTGCAAGTTCCCAAAGTCAAATCTGCACGAAGTCGACTTCCACGGCTTGGATCTCAGCGGCTGTGACTTCAGGGGGCAAATCTGTTTGGAGTGAATTTCAACGGTGCAGATATTCAGCAAGCAGACCTATCCGGCAGCAACGTCGTCAACGCAGACCTGCACAAGGTCAAGTACTGCAAACTGACGAAGTTTCCTAACGGCTACCCCGTCCCCAATGACGCGCGGGATATGGACAAAGAACTGGCGGTAGCGGAAGAAGAAAAGAAGAAAAAACTAGAGGCACAAGAGAAGGACAATGAATTTGCCAACACGGTGATCGTATGGATCCTCGTCTTCTTTTTAATCTTCGTCATCGTCGTGGCGGCTTCAGGAGCGTCAGACCACGGTGTGTCGCAGTTGCCCCCCGAAAATGAAGACGTGGCCGTCGAGTATGGGCCGACATTAGACGTTGGGCAAACTATACAAATTGCACCGTCGACTGCCACCGAACCAGTCATTAGCAGTGTCAACACGAGCAGGCACAACCCGACAACGAAATCATTGACCATTAGGGCTACTTGCAGGGTCATGAGTTCAGAAACGCGACGGACTGTTTCTGACTCAGATCGGCGTCAGAATCCCAAAGAGATCTTTGTCGCGGGTCGAGGCGTAGTTTCCTCGCGGCAGCCGACCGCTGATGTTGAACGTGCCCACCGTGTAGATCCCGCCGCCGATTCCCTGACCTTTGGTACCGCCGGTCGCCCGGTTGGCCACGACCCTGGTTTGAATCATTGTGACCACCGGAACGGTGCCGGCAAGCTGGTTACCGTTGTAGATACCGCCACCCAGACCGTTGCCGCCAGAACGCCCATGTGCGAAGTTGCCAATCATCGAAGAACCGTTGATGTTGAGAATTGCCGGAACCGAGTCAAACGACTCACCATTAAAGATTCCCCCTCCGAGGGCATCTCCACCTTTCCTCGCCCGAGCCACGTTGTTCAGAATGCGAGACTGACTGACATCCATCTGGCCGAAGGAGTTAAACAGCGCGCCCCCCGCGGCCGTTCCTCCCTGACCCCCTGCAGACCCACCAATGACGCGATTTCCCAAGAACAAGCTGGTGTTGATGTAGGTGAGCGGCAGATCCGTCGAACTGACCGCCGTGGCCTCGATCGCGCCACCAAAAGCGTTTCCTCCAGCGCTGCCGCCTTTACCACCAACCGCCTGGTTGCGGATGAACTTGCTGCGGCTGACGGTGAGGGTCGATGCAACGCTATAAAGTGCGCCGCCGCCTGCTTCTCCACCTGTCTGACCATCGCCCGCCGCGCCCCCAAGGGCCCGGTTACCGATGAACAGACTGCGATCAATATTAGTTATGCTTCCTGAACTGACCACCGTACCGGGCCGCGTTGCAATCGCGCCTCCGAGTGCATTTTGTCCCGAACCTGTCAGGCTGTCGAAAGCGAGAGCCGCATTGGAATGAAAAGTAGAACCGGACACTGTCAACTGACTATTGCCGAAATTTCCGATCGCCCCGCCGTAGCTTGTGCTGCCGCCCATTGCCTCGTTCCTGACGAAGACGCTGTTCTTGATGACCGCAATCGAATCCGAGACGTTTGCGATGGCGCCGCCGAATGCGTATCTGAGGCCTCCACTGGCGACGTTTCCGATGAACCTGCAGGACGTTGCAGTGAGTGTTGCAGTGCCACTGTTGGCGACCGCGCCCCCGCCAACGACATCAGACGAACCGACGGCGTTACTCGGATCAACAGTCCGGTTGTTACGCATTGTTACTCGTGAAAGTGTCAGAGCACCACCGTCATTCAGAATGCCCCCCCCTCGGGTGAGAATGATGCCGACGTTGTCTTTCATCGTGTTCCGACCGTTGGCGACGGTCAGATCGTTGATCTCCACATCGGTCCCCGCGCCTCCCATCTTGAAGACTCGGCTGGTTTCGTTTCCGCTGATGGTCAATCTGTGAGCGCCGGTCCCCTGGATGGTCAGGTCGTCGGTGATTTCCATCTGACCGCTGGTCAGAGTGATGGTTCCGCCGAGTCCCCGACGAAAACGAATGAGGTCGGCACCCGGATTCGCGTTAGAGGCCGTAACGGCATCCCGCAACGAGCCCTGGCCGCTGTCGTTGAGATTCCAGACGGTGAAGGCGCTGAGGACCCTGCGATCTTCCACGACTTCGACCGTGGCCGCCACCGTGGAAAAGCGCTGTCGTCGACTCGAGCGGCACTTAGGCTGAAGCCGTCCGATCGCATACCATAATCCCCGGTCAAGAACTTGCAGAAAAGGTGATGACATATTAAACACACACTTTCTTTTCCGTTTCAAATGGGCTCTGAAGGTGGCTAACAGACTCATTCACGTGCAATAGACCACAGTACTGCCGCTTACTTCCTTACCCACTTTGCCAATTCTTGCATTCTCTGTCTATATACCCTCAGCTATTTTCGTCAGAGAGTCTGCGTTTCTCAAGGATTCGGTGACAACCGATTCTCTGAATTCGTGTGCTGAATAAGTGCTCAAATGAGCCGGAGTAAGGTATTTGATCGCTGGGTGTTTGCGTGTCAGGTTGTAGTTAAGCTGCCAACGGTCAATTATCCAACGAGCTTCCGCCAAACTCAGGAACAGCTCACCATTGAGCAATTCATCACGAAGCTTGCCATTGAAGCTCTCCACGTAACCATTTTCCGATGGGCTGCCTGGCGCAATGAACAACGTTTCAACAGCGGCTTGTTTGAGCCATTTGGTCAGCTTCCTGGCCACGAATTCGGGGCCGTTGTCGCTACGGATATGTTTGGATGATCCGCGTACGGCAAACAAGTATTGCAACACACCAATGAATTGCATTGCGGTGAACGATCGAGCGACCTCGATGGCCAAGCATTCTCGGGTGAATTCATCGATTACCACCAAAGGCCTGATCTTTCGTCCGTCTTCGAGCCGATCGGCAACGAAATCGTACGACCAAACGTGATCTTTGTGTTGGGCACGTCGACGGACGCAACTGTTTTCGCTGCCGCCACGAGCTAACCGTCTGCGAGGGTGCTGCTTTCTAGTTCGTGCAACAGGCTACACAAACGTTCTGCTTACAACGAGCCAGCCGCCGTTCCGGATTAGGGAAATATACGGTGAGGCTTGCTGCTGCTGTGTCGCAAATCAGTGTGATTGATCCGACCAACAGTCAGGCAGAATCACGACAGGCATATCCGCGTAGGACTATTGGGTAAAATAGAAGTGGAATGTCTGGGGACTGCCATCAGCGTTTCGACCACGCGTAACGACTCATGCAGAAGCCGTTGAGCCAAACAGAACTCGCGGAGCAACATCGAGGAATTCTGTTCTAGCGGGAATACAGGGGTAGCCGCCTGATTCATCTATTAACCTTTTTCCTTTATCCCAACTCATAATGTCCTTCACCTTCAACACAGTGCCGAATTCCACCATCTGGTTTCTCCATGTCCCCGGAATATCTAGGAATCACATGGCAATGGAAATGCATCACAGTCTGACCTGCAACGCTCCCACAGTTCATGCCGAGATTGTATCCACCTGGTGAATGTTTCTGCTCAATCCAGTTTCGAACCCGGTGAATCATGTCGGACAATTCATGGCGTTCTGTTTCGCTGAGTTCGAAGTAGTCGCTTCTGTGTTCACGCGAGACGATCAGACAGTGCCCCGGAGAAACTGGGAACTTATCTTTGATCACAAAGAAGTGTTCACTCTGCAGCAGGTGATCTTCCTTCGGGACTTCAAAGAAGTCCGATTTGCTCTCAGCCATTATTCATCACCGTGATCATCCGCTTGAAGAATGGGTCGCTCTCTGGTGAGTATCCGGCGTCACCGCCCCAATAATTCCACCCGAGAACCTGTGACACATTGCCGTAGTGCTCTTTGGTTGTCTTTTTCCTTTGAGCTTTTGTTTTACCAAGTGCGGCTTCGATTCGTTTCTTCCACGGGTGATTGCCGTCTTCAGGATCGTCTCTGTCATTTCCAGCGTGACGTCGAAGTCTCGTTCATCTGTGATTACTTCAGGTGCCTTCACGCCTTCCATAATGTTCACATCCAGCAAATCGTCGCTCGCAGCGTATGCGAATACCTGACGAGACGTCTTGATAATTTTGTGGATGTAGTTGGGGCCGTACGGTTCCCCATTCTTTTTTTTCTTTCGCTTCAGCCACTTCAGAAAACGTTCACCGTCTCCGTTGGTCAGCTCGGAAATGTCGGCCTGCTTTCCGAAGAAGTCCTGCATGAACTGCGTCTGATTGCGGTACCGAAGAATACAAGTTCCTTTCCGCCGCTGGCGAGTTGGCGGACGCAGGGAGTCGCATAGCCGGCGATGACGGTACGACGAGTCGTTGCCCACCGAATCTTTCCGGTTGCTCGTTCAAGGGCAATCGCAGAACTTTTTCCGGGCCCGGTTATCTCTGTGCCTTTCGGCAGAAACCGTGCCATGATTCTCGGATCCATTTGATCGTTTAGAATCACCACCAAGTCATCGACGATGATTGGACACGGAGCTCCTCCCCATGCGGACTTGTACTCTCCCAGGTCGCGCTGCCACACCTCGTTGCCATCATTGTCCAGCGCAACAATCATAAAGGAGTCTGTCGACGTCCACGCCGCGACCACACCATCCGCGTCACCCGCCGGCGTCGATGAGGCATAATTGTTGTCGCGATGAAGCTCACCCGCTGTCGATGCGTATCCTCTTTGCCAAAGCAGCTCGCCATCGGTCGCATTCACACACAGCACGAATCGTTCTGCGGTCTGCTCATCACCGGACAACAGATAGATGCGATCACCGACGACAATCGGCGAACCGTGGCCCTGTCCGGGCAGGTCAGTCAACCATGCATAGTCAGCGGTCGTCCACGTTGTCGGAATATTTTTCGCATCGCTGATTCCGGTTCCATTAGGTCCGCGAAAACGTGGCCAGTCGGCCGATTCCGCAACAGTAAACGTCAGAACGAAGCTGAAAATCAGCAGTAACTTCATGTCGCACTCTGCAATAACGGAACGGCGGCAAGGACCAGAAGCGGTGTGATAGTTAACGGACGACCCGGACGTCTTCGTTCAGGACCTTGCCGGTGACTCCGTGATGTCGAAAGATTGCGACCGGATTTCCTCGATCCCGCGTCACCTCCACGCGCAGAAAGCCACCGACGATATTGAGGTACTGGTGCATGTCAGAACGGTTCTTTTCGCTGAATCCGCTGGCATGTTTGTTGGTTGTCGGTCCGCAGGAATACTCGCGAACACCCGTACGAGGGTCGACGGAGACGTATTGCCAATGCCGGTCGCCGCAGACGACGTACATGTTTTTCTGTCGGCCGATGAAGTCTCGAAGTTCGTTGCCTTCATGCGTGAAGCCAACGTTGGCATGGTTGTCGTTCTTGTTACCGCGGTCCGGGCCAACGATCGGAGTCGGACTGATGAGGATGCGGAACGTGGCGTCGGACGCCTCCACCGTATCGAAGAACCACTGTTTTTGTTTTGTGCCCCAGATCGTTTTCTCAGGGCCGTCTGTGGCTCTGTTTGGGCTCCGGAAGTCACGGCCTTCGACAAGCCAGACCTGCAGGTCTTTACCCCAGCGGATCGTCCGGTAGGTCTTTCTCCCCATCGGTACCTGCTCGGGGAATAGTGCGAGCCCCTGCTCCCACGTCAGGTCTCCATAGGTCTGTCCCGGCCAGCAGTCATTCTTCAGGGTGTCATGATCATCCTTCATGAAATAGCTGGCGGTATGGTTGTGAAAGTTGCGTTGGAAAGGCATCGCGTAGAGACGGTTCCACTTGAAGCGAGCAAGATCGACGTTGTCGGCAAAGGGCTGAGCTTTGTCGTAATATTCGATGTCTCCGGTGTGAACAAAGAAATCGACTCCAAGTTCCTGCATGCGAGGATAGATCTGGTGACCGTTTGCCGGATCGTCGCGGCGCGGATAATCCTGTCCCGTCACGACCGAGAACCGCACGGGCACGGCCACGTCGTGGGTCGGAGCTGTCACGAAGGATCCCTGCACCGTCGAACTGATCTCACCGCCGGCCACTGACCGAGCCTCGGCAACAAGGAAGTATTTCGTTCCGGAGCTGAGACCGGAAACAGAGAACTGGTGCGTGTAATTGTGATCGGCGGAAACCGCCTGCCAGTCGGTCGCGATCACTTCGGCGCGCCTTTCCTGAGGCCAGTAGCGAAGACGAACGGAACCCACCGTCCCGGGAACCGCGCCTTCCATCGCGTCCAGGTCTTCGTATGGCAGTGACCTTCGTTGTTTATCGTTGTTCTTCGGGAACGGCTTCCCGTCGGCGTTCCGCTCGGCGGCTGCCGTCAAACGCGTCCAGATGATCGCGGTGTTCGCGGTCACTTCACCGATTTTGATGCCGTTGGCCTGGTGCGCGGCGTTCGCCGAGACTGTAATCAGCATCACTGCCAGTACGGCCAGCATCACGATGTTCTTCATCATCTTCGTTCCTGTTGCCTGTTTACCAAAAGCCCACACGCGTCGTGCAAAGAGGCGCAGATCGCCTGTGGGAAGCCCTTCAGAATTAATGCGATTCGCCGCGTAGTCTGACCTGAATGACGGTCAATTGCGAACGGCCGTCAGGACTCGTTACAGGTACGGCGAACCGTCACCCGAAATACTCGGAAACGTAGTGCCCGCTGCCCGCGGGCTCATCAATCTTCGGCAGCACGCAGGTTGCGTGCACAACGCCAGCATGCAGGTTCCGATTGCGGCGAGATCGTTCGGCCTGGCAAATCAGCAAACCGAGTCGACCGACGGCGAAGTCATGAAACTTGTGAAATTTCCTCACTGCGCAGCCAGAGACCCGGTCTTTTCAAAAGACCGGGTCTCTTTCAGATCCGTAACATGGCCAGTTCGGTTTCAGCGACAGATACGAAACACACGCCCCCCATCCTGGGAACAGGAAGGGGGTGCGGTTTCTCTGTCATTCTTTCGATGGCGGGAAGCTGGCTGGGGGTTTCATTTGCCACCCCTCACCGCTCAAGGACTTCAGAAACGCAACAAGATCCCGCTTGTTCTGTTTCGTCAGTTTCAGCGGCTTGAGCCGTTCGTCGAGGTAAGGATTTGGAATTCCTCCCTTGTCGTAATGCTCAACTACCTCTTCAAGGGTCTTCAGACGACCATCGTGCATATACGGTCCGGTATGCTCGATTTCACGAAGAGTGGGTGCCTTAAAGGCTCCCTTGTCTTCTTCACGTTTGCTGACGACGTAACGACCCAGATCGGGTGACGGCTTATCCATGCCGATCCCGATATTAGCGTACGAACCATCTGTGAAATTGAATCCCAGATGGCAACTGTCGCATGCCGTTTTGTTGAAGAAGATTTCCTTTCCGCGAATCGCTGAAGCCGACATCGCGTCTTTGGCACCATTCTTATAGTGGTCGAAAGGCGAATTGCCGGACAGGACCGTGCGTTCGAATGTGGCGATTGCCTTGCCGACATCTTCGATCGTAAAGTCTTCGTCTCCGTACGCTTTGCTGAACCGAGCACGATACTCGGGAACCTTATGCAAGCGATCCACACACGTTTGATGGGCTCGACCGGGATCCTTCTCATTGGTCATTTCGATGGGATTCGCAATGGGCCCGATGGCCTGAGCCTCCAACGAAGGTGCACGCCCGTCCCAGAACTGAGCCGTGCTGTAGCCTCGGTTAATGACGGTCGGCGCGCTGCGGCCTCCCTTTTGGCCATTGATCCCCGTCGAAACAGCCGCACCATCTGCGAAGCCAGCTTTTACACTATGGCAACTTGCGCAAGACACGGTGCCATCCGATGAAAGACGCTTGTCGAAGTACAGCAGTTTGCCCAGGGCGGCTCTCTCTTTGGAATAGAGATTGTCGTCCGGATAGTAAACTGGTGGCAGCCCCAGAGGCGGCGTGGGTTCTTCGTCCTCACACCGCCCGGTGACCGCACACGACACGACTGCACAAAACATAAACATGCCGATGGCTTGCATCGGGAATCGTTGATGCACCATGTTTAGTTTCCACCTGCCGGCTTCAGGAATCCCTGAACGAAGATGGCCTTCTGGCCGTGAACTTCAGACAGAGATCCGTTCACAGTCACAATGTGCGCCATATGCTCGATGGCCGCCTTTCGGAAGGTCGTCAGACCATCACGGCGAGAGTTGTGTTCTTCGTCGATCAGCATATAGATCGATCCGTCTTTGGCCAGAAGTCCAACCGGCTGGCCGTTGGCTACACACTTCTGTCCACATCCACGATGCTTGTCGCCATGTTTGCCAACCTGCAGATAACAGGAAAGGTCAATAATCTCACCTACGACAGAGACAGGCTTCGCATCCAAAGGTTTGCCATCGACCGCCGACGCCACGGTTTCAACACTCCAGGGACGACGGGCCGAAGTCTTTTTGCCAAGTTCCGCGGACGGCTTGTCGTAGCTGCCTGCCGTTGGGCCGGACCAATCCGGAAACAGCACGTCTGGAACGTTGACTGCCGCCAGGGATACGCCGCCGACCAGCACAATGACGCCCAGCATCTTAGTTGCCAACGCAATCTTATTTCGCTTCATTGTCGTCTTTCTCTTCTTGGAAATCTGGTGGGAAATTATTCATCAATGGAAGGCGGAAAAGTCTAACTGTCTTCCTGAGGAAATGAAACCAACAGGGGGTCGTCGCCGCTGAACCGGGTATAGTTGCAAACTGACACAGACGTGTGTCTGTCCACACCACAAGGTAACGCGGGAGCGTTACAGGAGACTCTGTGGAGTCCGTGGAGCGGAATCCATCTCGTGACATGAGTTCATCGGAGGCTAGGTGATTTGACCGCCGCAGAAGAACAATTCGACGTTGTTGACGAATGCGATAACGTGATTGACGTCAGGTCTCGCAGCGAAGTCCACCGGCGTGGTCTGCGACATCGGGCAGTACACATGTTTGTGTTCCGCAGCAGCGGAAAGATGCTGATTCATCTTCGCGACGCCCGCAAGGAAGAATTTCCCTCCGTCTGGACGTCGTCGGCATCGGGACACGTCAGTGCAGGCGAATCCTACGAAGTGTCTGCCGAACGCGAGCTGTTTGAAGAACTCGGCGTGCGTGCACGACTGAAGAAGGTCGCCCGCTTTGCCGCATGCCCGGACACGTGCAACGAGTTCACTGAGTTATTCGTCACCGAGTCTGACGATGAGTTGAAGGTGGACGAATCCGAAATCAGCGACGTGCGCTGGTTGACAACATCCGCGATTACGGCAGAGTTGGCGGAATCGCCTGAAAAGTTCTAGCCGGCGTTCCGGCTGATCTTTGCGGCATATATGGCTGACCAGCGTGGCGTCCGTGACGCTTAAGCACAGCAAAGTCCCGGAAGCCTCGCCGCTTCAGCGAGCAAACGATTAATCCGTCACGCGCCGGGCGCTACCCAGCAGCAGGCGGATTTCTTCCGGTCCACTGAACCCTGGCGGCGGGTTGCGGTAGTATCGACTGTCGTATTTCAGATCAAACGTGTCCCGAATTTCAACGTTCTTGTGGGACATAATAGCGCCATCGATGGAGTTGTTAATCTTGAATTTTAGTTTATGTGAACTGAAGATCAGCCCTTTTATTCCGGAGCTGAATGTGTCGTCAATATCGTTGTCGCTGCCAACCGGGTAGAACGGTGCACCCTCGGGATTCAGATTCACTCCCAGTGCACCTTCGACCAAACCCTGACCAGACGGATTGAACTCAACATCGCCGCCTGACACGATCAGTGTTGGATAGTGGGGAACGGCCGGTTCCATCGACACCGCAAACTTATCGCCGATTTTCGAACCGTTCTTCGGATCAATCAGCACCAGCGTTCCGTAGATTCGACAATTGCGAATAATGATTTTGCTGCCCTGCATATCGATGACATAGATTCCATCCGGATTCGTTTCACCAAACGGGTTGTTGGTGGGACTAAGCAGTACATGTTCGATGGTTCTTTCGCTGCCGGTCTGTCTCATCTCGACGGAATCGAGATAGAAGTCTCCTCCACCTGAGCCGTCAGAGCCAGCATACTCAGGTGATGTGCTGGACGTGGTGATCGTCAGCGTGGCTGACGACAGGTCACCGGACCAATTGGGTGGCAACTCGAAGATTCCCGTCTGCCATTGGTCAAGAGTGGTGGGAGTAAACGAACCTGAGGTGTATACATCGGATTCGGTGTCTGTTGCAATCTGCAGGTGAACGTAAATATTCTTCAATTCCTCAGTTTGTCGTACGACGATTTCGATTCGGTACGTCGCATTATCCTTGATCAAACTTGTCACGTCGTACGATGGGCCGCACATCGCGTCAATCCTGTCAGAAACGAAAAGGCAGGCATCACCTTCGTAGCTGAGACCCATTTCCTGAGCGATCGTCGCCCCCACCCCCGACCAGGGGATGTGTCCGGTTTCGAAACCAGAATTCGAAATCACATTGGCATATGAAGTCGGCAGGTTACTGGCGTCGATTTCTGTACCGTTTGCTACATAGAAGTCAAGAACGTCGGCGGTGGGCGGCAACGTCCTGAAGTCTGCATCGTTGCTGGTGGAGCCGTAATAATCCTGGCCGGTCACTTTGTCGACAGCTTCGACATCCGCTGAGACATTCGAAAAAACTGCCTTCACGTCGTCGTTGGCACTCAGCATGTGATCGGCCGTGGCCACGGCATTGTCGAACTTCAGGTCGTCGCCGGAATGAATGGCTGACTGCAGACAATCGTAGCCTCGATACAGAGGGGCCAGCGTGATTTCGAGTCGATGGACGGCTTCGCCCTTCTTTCCTGTTCCCGTCAGAACCACCGGGTCAGCGGAAGCGTCCGACAGGTCATTGTCGGAAGGATCGGTCACCGACAGACTGAAGGTGCCGCCACCAAAGGAAACGTCGGTCAGCCAGTCGTCCGTAGCGTTCGAAAACCGCCAGTCCGGATCGTTTTCAATCATCAGCATGCCCAGCCGCAATGCACTCTGCGCATTCATGCGGGCCACCGTTGTATCCGTCAGCCCGCTATGTGCTCGAATGTTAATACGTCCTACCAACACGGCCGACATGCCCAAAATGGAAACCATGGCCCCGACCATCACAACGGCCACATAGAGACTGCCGCGGCGACGTCGGCAGACTGTCGCCGCATGACCGTTCGGTTGCACGACGACCGACCCACGTGCTGAGCTCTGCCGGGCATGCGTGTTGATGTCACATGGAGTTGATAAACGTTTAAGCATTATGAACTCGGGTAGACGGTGACTGTGCTGGTCGCGGTATCAGAACCGCCGTAAATATCCTTGACCGTCAGGGTTATGGTAAAAACGCTGACGGTTTCCTGATTGTTGCTGAACGTGTAGGCAACGTTCTCACCTGTGGCCGTGCTTCCATTGCCGAAATCCCACTCAAACTCCAGTGGCAGATCCTCAGGATCCGACGAAGTGCCACCGTCAAACGTCACGGTCACGCTGCCTGTGCCAGACATCGTGTGGTTTGCAATGATGGCCGTCGGTGCTTCGTTTGCCGGTGGCAACTGACCGGTTGTCGTAGACTCGCCGTAAGCGGGAACCATGCTGATCCACGCTTCGGTCTGAATTGCAGTCAATTCAACAACGGTCTCACCATCATACTCCACCGACACGATAATCCGCTTGACGCCTTTATCGTTGGAATCATTCAATACGGTATTCAGGTTGCT
>JBDONA010000585.1:0-14213 GCA_039831575.1 Fuerstiella sp.
CACAGACGACGACGTATTTGATGCTCGGCGAAACATTACCTCGGCACAGACAGATCTCGGCCGCGCCGCGCTGGCCGATGGAAGAGTTGCGGTTGTCACGTTGGCGGCAGGTGTTGGCAGTCGCTGGACGCAGGGGGCCGGAGTCGTCAAAGCACTGAATCCGTTCTGTAGAATGGACGGCCGGTTTCGCTCATTCCTTGACGTGCATCTGGCGAAAAGTCGACGTGTCGGCCATGACGTAGGCACAGTGCCACCCCACGTCGTGACCACCGGATACATGACGGACGCGCCAATCCAGGGTGAAGTCAATGCGGTGTACGGACAGCAAAACGTGTACGTTTCCAGAGGCGCCGCTGTGGGGCTGAGAATGGTCCCGACTGTCCGGGATCTGAACTTTGCGTGGGAGGAAATGCCTCAGCAAATGCTGGACGGACAGCAGGAAAAAATGCGATCCAGCGTTCGCGGAGCACTGACAAACTGGGCGCGATCATCCGGTGAGGCTTCCGACTACACAGACAATCTGCCGTTGCAGTGCATGCATCCGGTCGGCCATTGGTACGAGATACCCAACATGCTGCTGAACGGGACCCTGCAAGCCCTGCTGGAACAGCAGCCACAGTTGGAGTACCTGATGCTCCACAACATCGACACACTGGGCGCAAATCTGGATGCCGGCGTGCTGGGTGCACATATCCAGTCAGGAGCGGATCTATCCTTCGAAGTGATCAGTCGTCGTCTGGACGATCGTGGTGGTGGACTCGCGCGAGTTGATGGCAAGGTCCGGTTGGTGGAAGGACTTGCGATGCCACGCGAAGAAGACGAATTCCATTTGTCTTACTACAATTCGCTGACAACGTGGATTTCCATTGAACGCCTCTTAACGATCTTTTCGCTGGAGCGCAGCGATCTGGGTGATCGCACAAAGGTGGACGACGCGATTCGAGAACTGGGACGTCGTATGCCGACCTATATCACTCTCAAAGACGTCAAGAAACGTTGGGGGCGGGGACAGGAAGACGTATTTCCGGTGTCGCAGTTTGAAAAATTGTGGGGCGACATGACAACGTTGCCGGAGGTCGACAGCCAGTTCATCGTCGTTCCCACACAGCGGGGGCAGCAACTGAAGGATCCGGCCCAACTGGACGTCTGGTTGCGTGATGGGTCTGCGGCGTACGTGGAATCACTTGTCAGCTGGGAGTGACGTAATTAGTGGATGCTGGGGTCAGGGTCCTGACTGCCGTCCGCGTGCAGAAAACGAAAATCGCAGCCTATGTTGGCCTGAGTTGTTTCGTCGAAGTACAGTTTTCCATAGCCGCGAGTAAAGCGGTGTTCCGGCTGCTTCCACTCCGCTTTTCGTGAAGCCAGCTCGTCGTCACTGATTTCCAGTTGCAGCTGACGCGCCTCCACGTCCAGCGAAATCATGTCGCCGTCCTGCACAAACGCCAACGGTCCTCCGACAAAGGATTCCGGAGCGACATGCAGTACACACGCACCGTAGCTGGTGCCGCTCATGCGCGCGTCGCTAATGCGGAGCATATCACGAACACCCTGTTCAAGCAGGTATTTCGGAATTGGCAACATACCCCATTCCGGAATCCCAGGGGCACCCAGCGGTCCGGCATTCTGCAGCACGATGACGTGATCTTTGGTCAGGTTTAGCGATGGGTCATCGATACGTGCCTTAAGATCCGGATAGTCACTGAACACGACAGCCGGCCCACGATGCCTGTGTAGTTGCGTCTCAGCCGCGGAGGGCTTTATCACAGCACCGTCCGGACACAGGTTGCCTCGCAGCACGGCCAGACTGTTCTTTTCACAAATCGGGTTGCTGCGCAGGCGAATCACATCGTCGTCATAGACTTTGGCATCTTTAATCGCCTCCCCCAGCGTATGTCCGGCGACATTCGGTGCGTCCAGTTTCAGCAAGTCATCAATTTGTGCCAGCAGGCCGCGCAACCCGCCCGCTTCGAAGAAATCGCCCATCACGTACTTGCCGGCCGGCCGCAGGTTGCCAACGACCGGTGTGGTCTGTGAGATTTCGTCGAAACGTTCCAGCGTCAGAGGCACCTGGGCGCGTCCTGCCATTGCCATCAGGTGCACGATGGCATTCGTGGATCCGCCCATTGCCATCAACGCCGTGATGGCGTTGTCAAAAGCGTCTGCCGTCAGGATGTCCGTGGGTTTGACGTCGAACCAGGCAAGCTCGACGGCCTGTCGACCGGTGGCCGATGCCATACGTGGGTGTGACGAGTGAGTCGCGGGCACGGATGCGGCGCCAGGCAGCGTCATGCCCATTGTTTCGGCGATGGATGTCATTGTCGACGCCGTTCCCATTGTCATACAGTGACCGGGCGAAGCGGCAATGTGGTCCTCAAGTTCGCACCATGCCTCACAACCCAGTCGCCCTGCTCCGCGTTCGGCCCAGTACTTCCAGACGTCGCTGCCGCTGCCCAGTTGATCGCCTCGCCAGGAGGTCTTGTTCATCGGCCCGCCGGGCATGAAAATCGCAGGGACGTCAGCACTGAGTGCCCCCATCAGCAGCGCCGGCGTTGTCTTGTCGCAGCCGCCCATCAGCACGGCTGCATCAATCGGATAGGTTCGCAGAACTTCTTCTGCTTCCATCGCAAGAAAGTTGCGATAGTACATCGATGTCGGCTTCATGAAGGTCTCAGACAGCCCCATCACCGGTACTTCCACCGGAAAACCGCCGGCTTGCCAGATGCCACGTTTGACCTCTTCCACCCGCTGCTTGAAGTGAGCGTGACAGCTGATCAAATCGTTCCACGTATTCAGAATGCCGATGAAGGGTTTGTCTTCAAATTCTTCTGTCCCGAAGCCGGACTGCTTCTGACGTGAACGATGGCCGAACGAGCGAAGATCGTCAGGACCGAAATACCGGTAGCTGCGAAGTTGATCGGGAGTGCGTTTGGTGCGTGAAAACATTGTTCGGGCGTTTTTGTTACGTGGTTGACACTGTGTCAGTCAGATGTCGACGGATTTCGCGCCACCGCGCTCTGCGAGTGCGTACCATCGTTGGCTGATTGTAATAGGATTGCTGGCAAGGCCAGTCGGGGATGAATCGTTTGTCGCTCACGAATCCGCGACAATTCCGGATGGTTGTTCATAGGACATCGTGAGCTCTTAACGTGAAGAGTTTACATGCCCACGCAGGACTTGACCACCACGATGACACCCCTCGCGTTTGCACACCTGACAACGACGGAGGATCTCCGATCTGTCGAGATGTGAGTTGAGGTGCCGACACAGGTCGCGATCCAGCCGCGCCGCGCGGCGTTTCACCGAACCTCACTCATGGCTGCTTCTGTCCCGGCATGCCAACCAAACAGAAAGCGATTCGCTGTTCGTTCTTCGGCTGATCAGGACGAAGCGCGAATGGACTATGACCGATCTGACAAAGAAGACACGCAAATTCACAGCCAGACAGCGCGAAAATCCTGCAGGGGCTGGAAGATTCTGGCGAAGTGATCGTCGGCGTCCATGCCACAGCTGGCCGATCGGCGAAGATTGTTCGGCGAATCGACTGAATTCTGTGTTCCCTTGAGGTAGGTTGTCCAAAGCAGACAGGATCATGGGTTCGGATTGCTTGGCGTCAGTTGAGCAAGAGCAAATCCGATGTGCTCGTCCAGATCTTGCAATTCCAACAGCAACGGCCGTATCAGGCCTTCTACCTGGTATTTGATTCTACGCCATTGCCGAGGCAAGTTGTTGCAGCAACAACCAGACCTCGGTCCTGACTCAAGACAACATCGTCCGAATCAATTCGACCGTGGTGTCCGCCGGGATGGAACGCCCGCTGCCGCGATCTCTCACAAATCTTCCAGCGCGTAATAGCCTGCGGCAGACAGGCTGCACAGGAATTTACGCGTCTCCGTATACCGCGTGAATCCCAGCTCGGACATCAGCGAATTCGTCCCTGTCTTCATTTGATCGGCCGTGGCACGAATCTCAAGAGCGGTCTGCTGGTCAGGACCGTTTTCAGCAATCTCTGACAACGCCGCTTCGATCGTGCGTCGTCCCTTACCGAACTCTATCCCCAGCAGGCTTTGTGGCCAGCTGATTTTGCCCGTGGTCACATCAAGCTGATCGGCGCCCAGTCGAGGGTACAAGGCCGAGGGCGGTCGCCCGGCGCGTGCCAGATTGCGGGCGCGGCGTTCCCAGCGTTTGTCGTCCTGTTTGGCCTTCCGCGCATCAATCGCTTTGCGCTGTTCACGCCGCATGTCGAGGTACAGGGCCTGATTCTTCAGGTATTGTTCACGCGTTTGTTCCACCGGCGACGGCGCCCGTTGCCAGAAAGTACTCGTGCTGCCGTACGCTGAATATGCATAGAACGGAGAGACTCCATAATAACTTCCATAACCGTAGTGGCCTCCGTACGGCAGGTAACTGTAACCGACGGGAATCTGAAACGTGGCCGTGGCCCCGCTTTGACCGGGAGAATGCCAACGCCAGGCATGTCTGTCCATTGTGCGTTCGCTGGGCGGCTGTGCGGCTGCGGGGCCGATCACCAACAACAGGAACAGTAGTGTGATTGTCACCACGATCCAACGAAACTTGATCATGTGATTCCCCTTCGACACGGAGAGTCCGCTCACGGAAGAATGCAACAACAAACAGCGAACCATAATTCTGCACCGTACGTCCAAAGAATGTTCGCTCGCCGAAGTTCCATGCCCAGCGGCAAGAACCGGAATCGTCGTCGATTTCGTCGCTCAATTGTCGCTGTTTGAAGCCTGTTGGACAGCGCGAATATGCAGGACGAAATGCGAATCTGCGAATTTATTATTCTCCCAGAATCGCACGTCAGCCCAGCCAGCCATGCCACGACCCCGCTACAGGCGCCGCCGTCACGGCAGCTCATGATTCTTGCCCGCCAAATCGACGTGCTTCGCAGTGTCTCCCTTCAGGACTGTCTGTGCAAGAATCTCCAGTCACGCAGAATGTAAGCCAGCAAAGCGCAACTTTGTTGTTTCAATCAATCCTCGTCACCGCTGGCACGCTCGCCTGTCTTGTTGGCGTGATCATTGCATTGGACCTCAGGTTGCAACGCTAAACCGTTTTTACTGAGATCACTCGGTTCGTCGAATAGATGGATTTGATGTCTTCACGACCGCCGCTTCTATGCTCAAATCTCACCCCGTACCGAAAAGTATCTGGGCGTTGTGACGACAGCTCGAAATTTTCGGACGGTCAACAAACTGCTGTCCATGGCATCACAATTCCATTCCTGACATGACGGTGATGCAATCGCACGATCTCAAACTGGTCACCAATCGACAATACGCAGGCTGTGACAATCGCTTCTCAGACTTTTAAGGTAGGCATATGAGACTCTTCTACACACTGATGTGCGTCATTCTGATTGCCGCGACTCGTGATCAGGCGGCCGGCCAGACAGAGCGGAATCCTGTCATTATCACACCTCTGGCCAGCGGAGTCAGCGCTTCATTTCGGGGTCTGGCAGTCCGAAACAGCCACGAGGCATGGATCACGGGTTCCCACGGAACGGTCATACGCACGACGAATTTCGGGAGCACGTGGCAGCATGTCAAAGTGCCGGACGCGGAGGAACTTGATTTTCGCGACGTTGAGATCCTGCGCGACGGGTCGGTGTTGTTGATGAGCATTGGTAACGGCGGCGCGTCGCGATTACTGCGATCGACGGACTCCGGAAACACCTGGAAGACAGTGCTGGTCAACGCCGAGCCGGAGGGATTCTTCGACGGAATGGCGTTTCTGCCGAATGGTCGGAAAGGGGTGCTGTTTGGTGACCCCATTGATGGTCGGCTGGATATGTATCAGACTGGCGATGGCGGCGCGACGTGGCAGCGGTTTCCACCGCAACAACGGCCGGAGATGAAGAAGGGCGAATACGGATTTGCAGCCAGCGGCACGGGCATCGTCCTGAGCCATGGAAACATCTGGATTGCAACGGGTGGTTCGGTGGCCAGAGTTTTGCATTCAGCAGACGATGGTATCACGTGGGATGCGTATGACACGCCGATTCGCAGTGGTAATGAATCGTCGGGTATTTTCTCCATCGACTTCATCGATCACAAGAGGGCAGTTGTGATCGGCGGCAACTACTCCCAACCGGAACTCGACCGCGACAACGTCGCAACGTCGGTCGACGGAGGCAGGACGTGGCTAACACTGCCGACCGTAAGAATGCCTCACAAAGCATGTCTTCAGTCCCTTGGCGGTGGTCGTTTGCTGACGTGTGGCCGTACCGGCGTTGCCTTCTCAGCCGATAACGGACGCACGTGGAAAACGATCTCCACGGACAGCTATTATACGCTTGCCGTGGATCGTAGTTCCGGTTCCGGTTTTCTGGCCGGCAAGAATGGTCATATTGCCAGATTCGAACTTGCCCCAGCGGCCGGCGCTTCACCAGATAAGAACGAATGAGTCCCTGGATGATGGTTCGCAGCACGATTGCCGTAACGGCAAGCATGCTGCAGTCGCTCGGGTGCTGGGCCGTCTGGGTGGCAGATTGGCGGCTTGAGGGAACAACCCGTTGAAACGGGCAACCGTATATTCTGTTGGACAGGCTTGAGCCGATGGCACTGCGGGCATTCCGGAGTTATCGGGATCGCACCGTACACCTACGTCGTCTCACTCTCTCACAGCCCCCGTCAATCACGACAGAATCCGGAGCCCAACATGAAATCCACAACCACAATCGCACTCATTTGCTTTGTCCTGCTGCCTTCGATCTCAACCGATGCAAGTCAGGGCCTGCAATTGCGCAACCCCCAGGAATTGCAAGGCCCGTGTCTTGCTACGCTGATCCATCAGTTTCGCCAGCACAGGATTGCGAGTCCGACAGACAACAGGATCCTGTTCGCATCCGAAAAACATTCCTTCAACGGGAGTGCGAACGATTTGAATCGTATTCTACGTCAGATTGCTGATCTGCCGCGGAGCGAAAGTCTCTCAGTGTTCTCACCGGTCCCAAGGGCGATATCGCCGGTGTCCCGCTTACGCCTGATGCGGCACAATCTCCTTATGACTACGACGGGCGTGTTCACGTTCTTCAGGGGAATATCACGATTTCCATTCCGCTCGCGTCCCGAATCTCTTTCGCCATGATCCGTGTCCCGGTGCCCCTGCGCGTGGACGTCGATGCTGGAGTTCCGAGAATCGCGAGTGTATTCGCTCGCCTGCACAACAAAGACATAGCTCAGCACAATGACGCCCAGGACGAATTGTGCGTAGCAACCACAACCTTGTGATGGCTGGGTCGGCTAGTGCGTCGTCAAGTCTCTATTTTGGGGGTAGCCGAAGTCACCAGACTTTGGACGCCATAGAGAACAACCTCCAAACTCTGGCGAGTTCCGCTGTGGAACAACCCTAATTCTTAGACTTCATCACGCATTGGGCCGCAATCCGGCGAGCGACGTGGCATGAATGGCGCATGGGTTTCTCCGCAAAACTGATGTCGCCCAGTCCTGACTTCGTTCCGACAGAGACTCATTGGAGCGACGAGCAGGCGAATTCCATCAAAACGCCACGTTGTCTGCACCTTTTAATGCCAGCATGGCGCGTGCTTCGGCGGGCGTGGCAACTTCCAGCGACAGTTCGTCGAGTACACGACGGATTTTGCTGACCTGTGCCGCATTGCTCTCCGCCAGCACTCCTTTGGACAGATACAAATTGTCCTCCAGCCCGACTCGGACGTGGCCTCCCAGTATCGCTCCGGTCGTCACAAACCTGGTTTGATGACGACCCGCTGCCAGAATGGACCATTGATAGTCATCGCCGAACAGCTTGTCGGCGATGCGACGCATGTGCAGCAGATTCTCCGGATCCGCACCGATACCTCCAAGAATACCAAAGATGGTCTGCACAAAAAACGGTGGTTCCGCCAGACCACGGTCAACGAAATGAGCCAGGGTGTATAAATGGCCGACGTCGTAGCATTCATATTCAAATCGCGTGCCGCAGCCATTGCCAAGCCGTTCCAGGATCGTTTCGATATCCGTGAACGTGTTTCGAAAGATTCGGTCGCGGGAGCCACCAAGATAGTCAGCCTCCCAGTCGTGCTTCCAATCACTGAACTTATCCAGTGCCGGATAAAGCCCGAAGTTCATGGACCCCATGTTCAGGGAACACATTTCCGGTTGCAGTGCCAGAGGGCCCGCGATTCGTTCCTCGATGGACATCGTTGCGGCGCCGCCCGTTGTGATATTGATCACAGCGTCGCTGGCATCCCGAATCCGTGGCAGAAACTGTCGAAAGACGTCCGGGTCCGGCGAGGGGCTGCCATCGTCCGGATTGCGTGCGTGCAGGTGCAGAATCGCCGCCCCGGCATCAGCCGCCCCAATCGCGCTGACCGCGATTTCATCGGGAGTGAGCGGTAGATAGGGCGACATCGTTGGCGTGTGAATCGAACCGGTAACGGCGCAGCTAATGATGACTTTGGGCATAAGAAGTCCGGTCCGATTCAGCGTTATTCGAAAAACAGCAGCCGCATGACGGGCGATTCGTTTATATCGTGGTCACGTCCAGGAATTGGGGTTGTTCCGTAGCCGAACTCGCCAGAGTTTGGACGTTGATCTCAATGTCGTCCAAAGTCTGGCGACTTCGGCTACAGGAAAATTAAGACTTCACGCAGCACTCGGCGAATGGGGTGCAATTCAGTCGTGGGGTGGTCGTTCGTCGTTGATAAGTTTCAAAAGCTTCAACATCAGGTCGTCGCGGCGGGAATCAACTTCGTCCATGGTCGCGGAAGTGTAATCATGAATGCCGCGTCCTGTGCGCGTCCCGAGATGGCCTGCATCCAAAAGCGTCTGAACCGACTCAGGCAATTTGTGATCACTTCGCAGTTCGGGCGCCAGCCGATTGTAAACGGTAGACCAAATATCAATTCCACCGAAATCACAGATCGCCAGCGGTCCTCGCGTCGCCAGACGAAAACCGATACTTCCGCGGATGGCCGCATCGATGTCCTCCGGACTGGCAACGCCGCGTTCATATAGATCCCAGACTTCGCGAATCATCGCCATCTGAACACGGTTCACAAGAAACCCCGGAATCTCGCCGTTGATCCGCACGGCGAGCTTGCCGATTCTTCGATGCAGCGCAATCGTGGTTTCCGTAATTCCTTCTGTGGTCTCGGGCCCCGGCACAACCTCGACTGTGGGCACAATATGAGGTGGATTGAACCAGTGAGTGACAATCGCGCGGTGAGGACGTCGCATGTTGACGCTGGATTCGGAGATCGTAAACGTCGACGAGTTGCTCGCGATGATCGTGGTGTCTGCCACAGCGTCCTCGATACGACTGAAAAACTCCTGTTTGACACTTCGTTCCTCGGCAATCGCTTCAACCACAAAATGAGCATCTGCCGCGGCAGCCGCCTCTGTGTCCGTGACGGTGAGCCGGTCAAGGATCGGTTCAACGTCCTGCGGATCCAGTATTTCGTTCACAACGAATTCGTTCAGGTTGCTGCGGATGCGTTGATGGAGGGACTCGCGTGCATCCACATTTGCATCGAATCCTCGCACCTGGTAACCGGCCGTGGCAAACGCCTGGGCAATGCCGTGGCCCATACGACCGAGGCCGATGACAGCGATCTGCCGGATCTGTTCGAGTTGCATGGGATGACCACTTATGTCTTTAGCCGTTGGTGAGGACGATAGCAGAAGCGCGTCAGGACACTGTCCGAATACTTCTGTTCTTGTGAGCGGCACGGCGCTAGCCGCCGGTTATTGGCAGTAATATTACCCGCGGCTAGCGCCTTGCGGCTCACTGTTTCAGGTATCCGAACAGCCTCCTGGGTGAATTCAAAACGTTGTCGTGATGCGACCCGAACGGATTAGCTCGGCGTGTCCTGTCTTACTGCGGGCCTAAAAAGGCAAATTCAGGTCTCCTGCATCAGCGCGGACTCAAGACCTCGACGAATGGCATCAGGAATCGGCACAGCATGGTTTGTTTCCCGGTCGACCCAGACATGGATCATATGCCCCCATGCCGCCGCTTCCGTTTCACCACGTGAAAAGATGCCCACGTCGCACCGTGTGGAACGTTTCCCGATTTGTACGACTCGAAACCCGGTCTCAACTTCATCCGGATGCGATATTGAACGGTGAAACGTCAGGTGAGTTTCGACGCCCACCGGAATCAGGGGCGTATCGGGCAGTCCTGGTTCGTGTTCTCGGAAGAACTCCGTGACGGCAGTGTCCATCCACGCGTTGTACACCGCGTTGTTGACGTGACCGTAGACATCGTTATCTTTCCAACGTGTCGTGACCACGCTGAAAACGGAATATCGCTCGCGGGTTTCAATGAGCTGTGGTTTGGGCATAATGCTAAGCCTACTGAACGGTGACTGCTTTTCAACGATTTCATGCTGTGCGGACTCATGACTCAGCCATTTGATAGAATCTGTGTCGTTGGGTCGGGCTACATGGGAAACCAGATTGCGCTGCAGTGTGCCGCCCACGGCCACCATGTCAACGTGCACGATGCAGACGAAGTGGCACTTCAGAACAGCAGTGGCGTTTTCTCAGAATTCCTGGACCGGATGATCGACGACGGATTCGCCGCCGCTGAACAGCGACAGCCGATCCTTGACCGTGTCGTTCGAACCACAGTGCTTGCAAAGGCAGTCGCGGACGTCGATCTGGTGATTGAGGCAATCACTGAGGACGTGTCGGTCAAACGAGAAGTCTTCACGCGGCTGGAGGAGTTCTGCCCGCACGACGTGATCTTCGCCACCAACAGTTCGTCAATTCGGGTTTCGCACATTGAATCAGCGACGCAGCGGCCTGACCGAGTGCTCAACGCACACTTCGTGCAACCGATCTGGAAACATCCTTTCGTGGAACTGATGCGAGGCACAGCGACGTCCGACGCGACCATGACGGCGGTGCAGTTGTTCATGCAGTCGATCGGTGTGCTTCCGGTACTGGTCCGTAAGCAAAGCACGGGATTCATCTTTAATCGCATCTGGCGAGCCGTCAAGAAAGAAGCCTTGAAGGTGGTTGACCAGGGAATTGCGTCGGTTGAAGACGTCGATCGGACGTGGATGATCCAAATGGAAACACCGCTGGGGCCACTGGGGACCATGGATATCATCGGGCTGGACGTCATACGCGACATCGAGATGGTGTACCACAAAGAATCAGGTGATCCGGCCGACGCGCCAGCACAGGTGCTGTTGGATAAGATCGCCAACGGAGAACTTGGCGAGAAGACGGGCAAAGGATTCTACACGTACCCGAACCCCAGCTGGCAGAATACTGACTTTCTGAAAATCCCCTCACCATGATGCACGATGCTGACAGCAAAGCCGCAAAGTCTGATCCCTGGGCTACGGGTTTCCTCGTGCTGCTGGGGGCGATGTGGATACTCGTATTGATCGTGTTGTGTACGCCCGAGGCGCCAAATGGTCATGGAGTGGGACACACAACGATTCTGAACATGGACCAGGGCGGCGACGGAATGCAACGGCATGAATCGGTTTTCGTCACTGGATGGGTTCTGGGGTCCGTCATGATCGGACTGTTCACCGGCTTGCTTGCCTGGTCCACGGTGCGCGAACCGTTTCTGGCGGCATCGACTGACGAAAGAAAATTGACAGCATCAGGGGGGCATTTGACGTGGTTTGTTATTGGCGGATTACTGTTCGAAGCTGTCTTTGGGATGCTTTGTTATACGTATTGGGCATCACTTGCGGATCCTCAAGCTGATTTTTCAGGACCGTTCCCTCCGGGACTTTCGTGGATGTTATTTGGAATGTGGCTGTTTCCCGCATTCTTTATTGTTCTGTACGTGGCTTATTATTATCGATGGATTCTGCCGCCGGAAAACGCACAACGCTTCGCAGACATTGTTGCTGAATCCGCCGGTTCGAACGATTCCGATGCGGTCAATGAGTAACGATTCCGTGCCGCGTGTTCGCACGGGGCGAGAACGAAAACCTCCAGCCGGACGAACATGGAAAATCATCGCTCACTGATCGTACTGATCTGCGTCGCCACATATATGGCGATGTGCATTGGCGTTGGCATCTGGGCCATGCGTCGAACAAAGAACACGCACGATTTTTTCATGGCCGGTCGGCACCTTGGAGTGATCGTGGCCGGCGTGGCTGTGTTCTCGAGCACCATGAGCGGTTGGGGCTTTGTTGGCGGCCCGGGTCTGGTCTACAAGATGGGGACAAGTTCCTTCTGGATGATCGTCTGCACGTCGCTGGCCATGACCATCACGTTCTTTCTGCTTGGTAAACGACTGCGTCTGCTGGCGGAACTCCGCGATCCGATCTCGCTGCCGGACGCCGTTCACGCTCGGTACGACAGTCGGACCACCAGTCTGTTGACGGCCGTCGCGATCCTGTTAGGAGTCATGGGGTACCTTGCCACTCAGATTCTGGCCATGGCGACCGTGCTGCAGAGCATTCTGGAGAACGTGTCATGGGTCGGTCCGCTTCCCATCGAAGTATGCGTGGCGATCAGCAGCACTGTATTGGTTTTTTACTGCGTCACCGGCGGCATCATTGCCTCGGTCTATACGGACCTTGTGCAGGGAATCATCATGGTCATCGCGGCCGTGCTGATTCTGGCCACAGCCGTGTTCGCCGTGGACGGTGGTTTAGCGGGCATGTCGCGAACGATCATGGTCGACGACCCCGAGGCGATGAGCCCGTGGGGCACCCTGGGCATGATCGGCTGCCTGTCGTGGTATTTCATATTCGTACTTGGTGCCTGCGGACAGCCGCATGTCATCACGAAACTGATGATGACGCGTCGCGTCGAGGATGCGCGGCACATGCTCCCGGTTTCGGTCGTCGGCTACGGTGTCTCGGCATTGCTGTGGATCGGTATCGGACTGGCTATGCGAGCACTCGTTCTGCAGGGGACCCATCCGGAGCTCACGAATGCCGACGACGCCGCAGCCGAGTTTCTGCAGAACTACGCCCATCCTCTCCTGTCGGGCGTCGTCTTCGCGGGACTGTTGGCCGCCATCATGTCCACGGCCGACAGCTTCCTGAATATTGGTGCGGCAGCTGTGGTGCATGATATTCCCCGATCTCTGCGCGGTCGATCCTTGCGAAACGAACTATTCTGGGCACGGACGGCCACGGTGGTTATCGCTGCCATGGCGGCCGGTTTTGCGTTGATGTCCGGAGATCTGGTGGCCTTGCTGGGGGCGTTTGGCTGGTCAACTTTCGCCGCCGCGATTGTGCCGACGGTCGCGATAGGCTTCAACTGGAAACGGGCGACGCCACTGGCCTGCAACATCGCCATCGTGTCGGGCCTGCTGATCAATTTTGGACTGAAGCTCTTCGGTATCGCTTTGCCGCACGGATTCCATGGCGGTGCATTTTCGCTGTTGGTTTCTCTGACACTGTTCTTTGTTGTGTCGATGATGTCTCCACGGAAAGCCCTGCCGTCCGACATCGAAGCCGTGATGGACGTGTAGCAGGCAGTCGGGATACCTGCAACAGTGGGCCGCAAGGCGTTAGCCGCGGGGTGAAGACTCTGGCAACAACCGGCGGCTAGCGCCCTGTCGCTCAAGAAAACAGGCATTCGCAAGGCTCAGGCCGGAACACAGCAAAAGGCATTTGTCTCTTCGGGCCAGGTTATCCTTCGCATTGCTGCAGCCACGTCTTCCGAAGAGTCCGTCGCATAATCTTGTTGGAGGCTGTGCGGGGCAGTTGATCCCGCAACACGACTTTGTGGATCCTGAACAGTGGATTGAGCCGCGACTTGACCAGTTGTTGCATCTGCCGCTGCAGTTCCTCCGGCGGAGGCGCAGTCTCATCGGCCATCGCGGCAAAGATTACCAGTTGGACCGGGCCGCCTGCAGGTGGCGGGACTGCGATTGCTGCCACCTCACGGATTCCCGGCACCTCAGACACTATTCGTTCGATCTCCGCGGTGCCCACCTTAATGCCGCCCAGATTCATGGTGTCGTCGGCACGGCCCAGAGCTCGGTAGTATCCGATCCGCGCATGCCAGCCCTGGTCTTCCGATTGAGGGCAGTCGGATCGGTTGACGGTCAGACGCTGCATCTGATCCCCATGCCGCCGCAGGACCCGGCCGGCCGGATCAATCGGCACTTCGGCGTAGTATACTTCGTGGTGATCTCGGTTAATCAGACAACGCGACAGTCCCATGGCTGGCGGAACAAGGAACACCTCACCAATGTCGGCAGCCTTGCCATCTTCGTCCAGAATAACCACACCG
>JBDONA010001010.1:0-3167 GCA_039831575.1 Fuerstiella sp.
TCCTCACGTTGGGCCCGCGCCATGCGGTAGCGTTCGAGTGCCTCTGAGTTCGAATCGCCGATCATCATCGGATCGTCAGTCTGGAGCTGAGGGGCGGCAATTTTTAACTTTCCCGTTCCAGCTGCCCAAAACATGATCTCCTGAAGGTCATAGCAGCCACGCTTGCCAGGCATGCCCTCTGCCCGCCATCGCTCGATTGTCCGGGGTTGCTCTTTGAAATATCTGGCGACCTCCCGCTGTGATTTGACGCTGAACTCTCCGTCCACCGACATTTACCCTTCATCAACAGAAAAGCTGGTCACTGGCGTCACTGATCGGCCGTGATATTCCCAGGAAGGACCCATCAAATTTTCCGTGGCCTTTTTTCACAGCACTCACAACGGCAACTGCGCTCACACGATCCTTTCACCGGCGCGACCTTTACCTTCACAACACATGACGCCCACACGTATTGACTGACCTCCTTGCCTTCACAGTCACGTGACTCGATCAGGTACAGCGACTCGCCGCAGTCGTTGGTGACGTCTGCATCAGAGACCAATGCGCCGCCAGCCACCGTGGTGGCGAACAGGATCGCGCTGAGCATGGCGTACTTCATGATGTGCTTTCCACTGATGTATTCTAACTCGTCACTTTTTGATTTGCTTCTCATCCGCTCTCAAGTAGTCCTCAATCTTCCCCAGTCCCAACGACACAGACGAATCCGTGAACTGTTGAGCTGGCAGTGCAATGTCTGGCTTAACCAGTGCTGCATTCAGCAGGTAGCCAGCAACGCCTGCGCCCGGAATCAATGCGCCGGCAACAACTGCGAGGACGGTCGGCAGCAGGTTGTTCGACTGTTGGCCGTTCACTACGATCGGTGTGGGATTCGTGACATCGCCCAAAATTGTGTTGCCCATGTCATCGTCCTCTCCAGCACCACCATCGTTGCCCCACAGTTGCTGTCTGACGCATCGGTTCTCAGCCTCTTGATTCCGTCGCGACATCTCCGCGTGATGCTCCATTGCTCGTGCCCCGATCACTCCCGTCCACAGTTCCAGCATCCCCCGCTTCCTGCCGATTGACTGTAGCGTCTGACGCCAACTGCGCTGCGCGCTCTGTGATTCGGCTGAATTCATGTGCGTCTCCGGAGGCTACTGCAGAAACCATTTCACCCGCCAGAGCGTTGAAGTTCTGACGGGCAAGGTGGTTGTCTTCGGACCATCGTTTGGCAATGGCAAGAAGGTCGTCCATTACACGGTGTTCGTTGGGCCTGCCAATGGTGTGGCATTCACCCCAGAGACAGCCCGACCTTCCAGTACGCCAACCTCAGCGAAGTTGGTCTGCACAGTTCCAGCAATGGCGCCCATGACAGCATCGGCAACAAACCGCGAGTTGCGGTTGCTGGCCTGAATGTTGCCTGCGGTGTCAGCCATCATTGACCCCGCAACGTTTTCCGGAATGTCGATCGGCATTTTCGTGTTCTCCACTCTCTCAAAAGGAATCGTCAACATGCCGTCACCGAAGACGACAGTTTCAAGTATGGAATCAGTCATTATTTCGCCGACTGAAGTAGCTGCTGAACATCGAACACCAACGGCTCATCGATGCCGTACGTTTCGTCATCGAGTACCGCCCTCGTTTTTCCGTCGACCAGAACGACGCGACGTTTGGCGTTTTCAAGTTTTTCAAGTCGTTGAATCAATCCAGCCAGGTCCCTGTTTGATCCGTCGCGACCGGGCGGGCCTTGTGCTCCCGTTGCTCCAGTCCTGCCAGCTGGCCCCGGAAATCCCTGCGACCCTCGTGGTCCCGGAATGCCTGGCTGTGGCGTTGTGGGCCGTGGCCGACAGTTCGGGCAATTGGGATTGTTGCATGGGCCACATGTGGAGACGCCGATACCCATTCCAACACCGACGACCGAGCTGCGGCTTCGAACGCGATATTGCGTCGGTCGCCATTGGGACAATAGTGCCTTGATCTTCGAAGCCGCAACGTACCACCCGTCGCCCTGCTTTTGACTTGCCGCTGAACACATCCCGATCAATTGAAATCGTCGATTGAATAACCCGCCACCTGATCGACCCTGTGCAGGAGCTCCGCTGCAAAACACATCGCCATCATTGTTGATCGTCAATACCCGTGACGTGATCGACGTAGGTCGCTCGCCACCACTACAGCCGATGGTGAATACCACGTCTCCCGGCCTGACAATCGCGTCATCCGCACCGATCGCAGACGGCAGCGGTTGCACGTTGGTTGTGATCCTGAGTAGTGCTGCATCTGACTCCGGATTCATTACCTCAATTGTTGCTGTATGCCGCTCGATCCCTGAATCACGAAACACTTCAACGACGGCAGACGACACATCGGCGACGACGTGAGCGGCTGTCAGAACGATGGTGTTACCCACGTCACTACTCAGGATTACTCCGGAGCCAATGCCGCCACCGGCGCGAACACGCACCGCGGAACGCAACGGCCTCCAATTATCGCGACCAGATAATCGCTCAGTCGCCCGTGCCTCAGTGCGACGGTCATAGCCCACAATGCGATCGAGCTCCTTACCGTCTTCGAGGAACACAATCGTTGGCAATCGCTCGACGGTGTACTGTTGCACAATGGCCAGATTGGCCACGTCACCAACATCGACGCGTCTGACCTCGAAATGATGGGACATTCGCTCCAGGCCAGGCTTCAGTTGCCGGCATGGCACACAGTAACTGGCACCGAAGTAGATCGCCGTGACATCACCGAAGGCTGGCACGGTCAATAACAGCACGGCAACGAATCTCATGCACCATCGCCAGCAACGGACAAGCGGCCCGCCGCACAGTTTGCAGAGGAATGCCTCCATCAGAGCCCCGCCTTTCCACGCCATGTGAAGCGGCCGTAGACCCGAACAGCGAGGTACATCAGCGTGCGTTTCCACCGTGGCACTTCAAAGTCGCGGAGCAACTTGAAGAACACCGCGTCGCCGAGAACTCGTTCGTTGTAGTCCGTCGCCTGTTCGCACAGGTAATCATGGACGATCGCTGGCAACAGGTGGCTGCTACCGATCGGCGGTCCAATGATTGACCAGAACAAACGCGGAATGGACGCTCCGTCAGAGACAAACCCGGCTGGCACGACGACGCGAAACTCTACACCCTGCATCAACCAGATGTTTTGGTACAACGGTTCGTCGAGTT
>JBDONA010000339.1:0-3166 GCA_039831575.1 Fuerstiella sp.
CTGTTCGTCATCAGGGCCGGATACTCCCCTGACTCTTCTAGTGTGGTCCCCTGCTCAAGATCAGTGAACTCGTCGTCTGGCCTGCGTTCCTCAACCTTCACGTCATACATGATCACATATACGAGGAGTGACGTAACTGCAACACCCAGAAAAAAACTGACAACCGCCACCGATAGGGTGTTATTGGATTCTCCAGGCTCAGTGGTGTCGGCTGCTGGAACTGAATGTTCGTTTTGTTTGCGTTCGGATTCCTCCGCGTTTCGTTTTTGCTCAGCTTCCTCCGCCAGACGTTCCTGTTCCTCCTCCGCCTTACGCTTTTGCTCTGCCTCCTTGGCCACCCGTTTCCGTTCAGCTTTCTCGGCCAGGCGTTTCTCTTCTTCCACCGCCTTGCGTTTTCGCCGTGCTTCCTCGATTACCCGCTTCCGTTCAGCTTTGTTCGCTGCGAGTCTACGTTCCGCTTCCGATTCCTGCGGGCCTTCCGGCGGTTCGAGTTCACTTTTGGACGGAATTCCTGTCTGGTTCTGTTCGGCTGGGGGGACGGGTGAATCAACTTCCGAATCGGTGCCCAAGTCGACAAGAGCGAACTCTGTGCGACACGCAGCACAGGTCTGGCGCGTTGTGCCATGTTGATGTGTGCTATTTCGGGGATTCTTCGCTCCACAGTGTGGACATGTGATACGGGTGCTCAGCCACCAGAGGTAGGCACCTGCCCATCCGATGGGGTTGAGAAAAATCGCTACGACAAAGCCGCCCGTAGTTCCACCACCTCCAGCAGCGCCGCCAAGGACTGCCAGAATTGTGACTACAACAGCCGTTGGGACTACCCATTCCGGAGGATGCTTCCCTTTCAATGGAGGGTTTTCGTGTGCCACGTGTGTTTGCCTTTTTCGTCAACTGCGGCATTGCCCGACTCAGTTATCGTTTAGTCCATGGGTTCGTGTGGGCAGGCGTTCCTTCCATGTGGATTTTCGCCTGATCACATCATCCTTTGGCGTGTCCGGTGACATCCGTTCCAGAATGCTGAACTGAAGATTCTCCGGTTTTCGTCGGCGCAGCAGTTTCTTTCCTCCGTGTCCGAACCCAGCGTGATGAATTCCGAGACTGTGTGCAAGTGATGGAGGTGCTTGCGTGGCGCAACTCGACGAGATCCCGACATCGCAACGCCGAGACGTTACGCATGTCATGGTTAATCACGCGATGGGTAGGAAAGTGAAAAGTGTGAAAATTTCAGCCGGGCGTACCTAAAGAGTGTTGCGTGGCCGATGGGCAAAGGCCGCCCCCCCTGGCACGCCCTCTGTTTGCTGTGGCGGTGTCTGTCGATGTTTTTCTCAGCACGGATGATCCATCGACAGCAGCACAGGGCCGGGAGTGACTGGCAGGTTGCGGGCTGCTGCCGTCGCGACGTGAACTACACATCAACGACGACACTCAACGCCGACTGATTTTGCAGGGTGGCGTGTGCTCGGTGTCGATGTGTCGCGCAGGCTGGTGGGGAAAGTCCGAGCACCATGAATATCAATGCTCTATAATTCCATAATCCTACAGGTTTAGAATTGACAGGCTGACGATGGATTGCAATAGTGAGTATGCGTCGCTTATGTGAGCGCGTAAAAAAACACCTGTTCTCTTGCCGCTAAACATTCGAACAGGTGCTACCCAGAACCCCTATGAAAAGGAACGAGCAATGGCATCATCTCGAAAGCCCGACGTTTATTCAATGGTCACTGACCGTGTTGTTGAGTTGCTTGAACGTGGCACGGTCCCATGGCGGAAGCCCTGGAAGGGAAAGAACCTTCACCCATGTAACGCGAAGACTGGCCATCAGTACCGGGGATTGAATCCGTTCATGCTGGAAATTGTGCGAGCGTGCAGTGGATATCAAGACCACCGCTGGCTGACGTACAAGCAAGCCCAGGCCGCTGGCGGAAATATCAGGAAGGGTGAAAAGTCGTCGTTCGTGACTTTCTGGCAGTGGCTTGAAGTGATCGACAAGGAGACACAGAAGCCGAAGAAGATTCCTCTGCTGAAGTATTTCAGAGTCTTCAATATTGAGCAGACGGAGAACATTGATGAAGGGAAACTCAGGGCAGAATCGGATGTTTACGAATCCACGGAATGGGAATCGATCGTAGGCGCTGAGGCCATCACAGATGGTTGGCTTCAACGTTCCGGACTTGCTGAACGGATCCAGCACGGTGGCAATCGTGCTTTTTACCGGCCGGCTGATGACTCCCTTCAGATGCCGGATCAAGATCGTTTTGGTTCAGCTGCTGAGTATCACCAGACGCTGTTCCATGAACTTGGCCACAGCACGGGGCATAAAAGCAGACTGAATCGGCTGAGCCCGGATGGTTTTGGAAGCGATCCATACGCGAAGGAAGAACTCATCGCTGAGTTGACCGCGTCTTTCCTGGCCGGTCAATGTGGGCTCACTGCTGAGACTGAACAAAACTCCACGGCGTACATTGCTGGCTGGTTGCGAGTATTAAAGCAGGACAAGAAGCTCGTCGCATCATCGGCAGCAGCCGCACAGAAGGCAGCGGACTTGGTGCTGGGCCGGCAATGGGATGGTGCTGCTGAAGAGGGCGCTACACAACCGCAGTTGGTTGGGGCGACATGATGAAACCCGCTGATGAGACCTGAGGCGTCAGGTCGAAACGTGGTCCACTGTGGCCACGTCCGGGACGTAAACGAAACAGGACGTAAACAGGAAAGAACACGATGGCCAAGAACAAACCAAAACCGAAGCCAACTTACACCGCAAGCCTCCGACCGGAACTGGCCGAACTCGTCGCGAAGGCGTTGGAGCAATCAAGACTGTCTTCATCAGCCTTCACGGCGACAGCACTGGCCTTTTACTCGCTGAAACAATTGGAAGGCCGGTGGCCAAAGAAGCTGCCGGAAGATCTGCAGCCACGAAAAGCAGGGCGACGCTGGCCGAAGGCGGACGACTAAAAAGTGTTCCATGTGAACCCCCACCGCAAACCAGCCCCTGCCCGTTGGGAAAACCGACCTTTCCGCTCACTGAAATCTGTACCCGGTGAGCTAATATCGACACGACACAATCGGAGCCATGATGATGAGTGACAGAACGATTGCGATCTATGTGCGAGTCAGTTCAAAGAAGCAGGACTTCCGGAGTCAGCTACCGGATCTGAAACAGTGG
>JBDONA010000086.1:0-3166 GCA_039831575.1 Fuerstiella sp.
ACCGTAGGCTTTGTGTGTCGTCTGGCTTTCCATTGAAACATCAAAGGCCTCAGGAGCAGACAATTGCATGCGGGCCGCAAGTTCGTACGACTGAATACGTGCATCAAGTCGCGAATCATCAGGATTGCCCGCTGCATGATCCACGTTCAGCTTCCGCAACAGGGCGAAGCCATCCCGGTCGGCCGCTCGCGTCGCGAATTGATACCGCTCATTGGCGAACAGGTCGGGAACCGGGTTCCTGCCTGAGGCGTTGATGATCGTGCCCTGATGCACTGCCGGAAGAAAACCCGACGAAAACGGCCCCTTCTGGTTGTACGGCAATCCCGCAGCATCCGGCAGCACGACGAAGGTTGGCAGTTCGTCGGTAAGATTTCCCAATCCATACGAAATCCACGCACCCATACTCGGAAAACCTGGCAACACAAAACCGGAGTTCATCATGTAGGTCGCCGGCCCGTGCACGTTTGTCTTTGAGGCCATTGCCATCAGGAAGGCCATCTCATCGACTTCCTGTGCCTGATGAGGAAACACACTGCTGACCCAGCGTCCGCTCTCGCCATGTTGCCTGAACTCAAACGGACTCTTCATGATCGCCCCAGGCGCCGCCGTAAAGCCCTCCGGTTTCTCTTCGGGACCCAGTTTCTGACCGTGAAGTTTCTCCAATTCGGGCTTGTAGTCATATGTGTCCATCGGACTGGCACCGCCCGTCATGAACAGCTGAATTACTCTTTTGACTTTGGCCGGATGATGCAGCCCACCGTTGAACTCCGGTTTCGGCTGTTCCCCGTCTGCCGACAGGGCTTCCTGCGCAAGCATCCGGGCAAGGGCAAGTCCACCGAAGCCGCCACCGATATTCCACAGGAATTGTCGCCGTGAGTTTGTCATCTTCACTCCACAAAGATGAATTCGTTGCTGTTGAACAGTACTCGGCACATTGCTGCCAACCCGTGTTGCGTTGCGTAGGCGACAAGGCCCAAATGCTCTTCCGGGCGGGGCTCTCGCAGGAAAACAAGGCGACACGCCTGAGTGACCTGCTCGCCAACTGTTGCATGGCTTGCCTTCAGATTTTCCGCCAACAGTTGACTGTGATGCAGCACAAAGTCATTGTTAAAAATGGTTAACGCCTGTAGTGCGGATACCGAAAAACCTCGCTGAGGAGCCAGCAGCCCAAGATCTGGAAAATCGAGTGACTCCATAAACGGATCCGCAATGCCTCGCCAGACGACCCGATAAATGCTGCGCCGCGCAGCATTCGGTTGATGCCAGTCGAAGGCGTCGTAGTGCAGCTTGGGTGTCAACTGCGATCCCGTCGACTGGGTGAACTGCTGTATGCCGGGACCACCCATCGTCAGATCAATCCGGCCGGAGATCTGCAGCACCGCATCCCGAAACGATTCGGCATCCAGATGACGACGGTTCATGCGCCACAGAAAACGGTTCTGAGCGTCCGCGGAATGAGAATCAGAGAGTGCGGAATTCGGCGTCGCCTCAGCAGACGTTTGTGACTGTTGCTGATAGGTCGACGACAGCACAATCAGGCGGTGCAGTCGTTTCAACGATCCTTTGGCATCGTCGCGAAACCAGACAGCCAGCCAATCCAGCAATTCGGGATGTGACGGCGTGCCGCCCATACGACCAAAGTCGTTGGCTGTGTCGCACAAGCCGCGTCCGAAATGATGAGACCACACACGATTGACGATGCTTCGCCATGACAGCGGGTTATCCGGTGCCGCCAGCCAATCGGCCAGGGCCGCTCGCCGCGATGCTTCGTCGTTCAGATCATTCAGTTCGAAACGCCCAGGCAGTGTCGCGATGGCCGCCAATGCTCCAGGCGCGGCAACCTTGCCTGGTTGCTGGATGTCGCCTCGCCGCAGCACGTGCACGATCTTGGGGGCCATCGGACTGTTCAGTTTTTTCCCATGGGAATAACTGGTCGAAACGGCATATACGGACGCTTCTGCGGTCAGGCTGGCAAGTTGTGATTCAGCATGACGTCGCAACGCATAAGCAGCGATAGCAGCTTTCTGGTCCGGGGATCGCTGATTCGGAGGCGAATTGATTCCGGTACGCACCAGCTCCGGCAGGACTTCCGCCGTCGCTCCGGCGGCAGCCGTCGCGTAGAGTTTCAGACGACCGATCAAATGGCCGCCTCCATGAAGTTGCTTCAGTACAACAACGATATGACTGGACGGCTTCAGCTCCAGCGGCTCGTCCAATTCGAACACGGCGTAATGGGACTGACCCACGCTCGGATGGATTCCCCAGGCCGTTTTCAGGTCGCCGTCAAGGGCGTGAGAAATCGTCCAGCCGGACTGATCAAAGTCCGCCGTCGCCTTGCTGATCTTCAGTCGCGTCGGTGTGGCGGCACCCGGGTCAAAAACAAATGCCTCGAATTCGGTCAGATGCAGATTGCCGTTGTCCTGTCGACCAGGCCCTTTCATCGGCAGGCTGTCATCGGCCAGAACATCCAGACGCAGCGCGGTCAGCTTCGTCAGCGACGTGGGGTTTGTGATTGTATAGGTATCCTGTTCCGGGCGGACTCCTGATGCCAGCAGCGAATTGTCCTCGCGACGTTCCAGGGTCGCTCCGTCTGACGACAAAAACGCAACTGGCGAAAGTGGTTCCCAGATCGCCCGTTGATCTCCGATCGTCTGCTCCCACTGAGCAACGACATCCGCGTATTCGGGTGCCAGCAGCATCGACCGGTCGTCGCTTTCCGCTGCGGCCACCAACGCCGTCCATCGACGTCGGTCGTGCGCCACGACGGGGTCTTCGTCAAATTCCACATCGCCTTTCCCCACCCCCGCAAACACAGCCTGCAGCGAGTAATAATCTTCCTGAGAGATCGGATCGAATTTGTGGTCGTGGCAGCGAGCACAATTGGCGGTGGTGCTGGCGAAGGCCGCCATGGTCTGTGTCACCATGTCGTCACGGTCGAGATAATCGAATGTCACAGGTGCCGTTCCGGCGCGGCTCAGTTCCAAAGGCCCCGCTGCAATGAACCCCAGAGCCGACGTCAATCGTGTCTCGTCAGGATAAAACCGATCCGCCGCCAGCTGTTCACGAATAAACCGAGCCCACGGCGTATCACGGTTGAGACTTTCAATAACGTAGTCGCGATAACGCCAGGCATGCGGGCGAAAGGCGTCGTGTTCGCAACCGTGTG
>JBDONA010000557.1:0-3162 GCA_039831575.1 Fuerstiella sp.
TACAAGGGTCGGACGGCGGTATCAATCTCGACAGAAATGGTAACCCCAGAGACGTGATAGTTGAACCGGATTTCCCGGGTGACGCAGACATTATTCACGGAAGGCATCTGCATCGCCTGGACAGTATTGACATCGACCTGTACAAGTTCGTCGTCGCAGACGCAGGCTTGTTTAGTGCTGAAGTAATGGCCGAACGGCTGGCCGATTCCAGTACGCTGGATTCTGTGCTGAGACTGTATCGCGAGAACCCGGATGGAAGTCGTGAGCTGATCGCTCAGAACGACGATTACTTCAGTGAAGATTCGTTCATCGAATTGTCACTGGAGCCAGTTTCTTCGACCGAGCCACGCACGTACTACCTCGGTATTTCTTCGACAGGTAACGACGCCTATGACCCCACGATCGCCAACACGGGTTTGAACGGGTCTTCTGACGGTAACTACCAGATTCGAGTGAACTTCCGCCCGGACGTTGACAATACGATCGTGGACAGTCCCACTGTCGACAGTCCCACTGGCGTAGCGTTCGACGGAGACAGCGATGGCGTTGCCGGTGGTGTCTACAACTTCTGGTTCCGTGCCGTCGATTCGGCGGACACTCTGTTTGTCGATAAGACGGCGGCCAGTCACCTGCTGGCCACGATTGATAACACACTGCAGGAACTTCCGTTCCAGCACGTGACATCGTTCAACGTGAGCGACGTCATTCGAATCGATTCGGAAGACATGACGATCACGGCGATCAACACATTGACGAATGTTGTCACCGTGGATCGCGGTACACCGTCCAGTCACGGTCTGGGCAGCGTTATCAGAAATCTGAATTCCGACGGCATGCTGGCAACGCCGTTTGGTGTCATTACGGATGCGCTTCAGGCGGCGGGGCCTGGCGACGTCATTCGCATCGTTGGTAATGGGGGCATTGACGGCGACATTATCACGACCGATGACAACCTTCCGTACCAGGTCGGGTTTGACAACAGCACTAACATTCTGGAAGACGGCCGCGAACTTGAGGTGCCTCAGGGCGTCACCGTTATGATCGATGCCGGAGCTGTCTTCAAGCTGCAAAAAAGCCGCATTGGTGTGGGAAGTTCGTCATCCATCGTCGACCGCAGTCGGGGTGCCTTGCAGGTGCTGGGCACGCCGGGCAACGAGGTCATCTTTACATCCTGGCTGGACGAGTCGACGGGTACCGACACGAGCGTGGGAACACCAACCTCACCTGATACCGGCAACTGGGGCGGACTGGTTTTCCGCAACGATACGGACCGCGGGGTAAACCGCTTCAATTACCAGAGTGAAGGCATCTTCCTTAACTACGTCGCGCATTCCGATATTCGGTACGGCGGTGGCAAAGTCGTTGTGGACAATACGCTGCAGACGGTGAATCCAATTCACATTACGCAGGCACAACCCACGATTGTGCACAACCGAATCACGATGAATGAAGATTCCGCGATGTCTGCGGATCCGGACAGCTTTGAGGAATTGACATTTAACACGCCACGGTTTCAGGAGGGCCTGGCTGACTTTACGAGTGACTACAAACGAGTGGGACCCGATATTTACGGTAACATTCTGCTGGACAATTCGACAAACGGGCTGTTCATCCGGGTGCAGACATCAGCCGGGGCGGAAACGTTGAAGCTGACCGTCCCCGGACGATTTGACGACCTGGATATTGTGCACGTCATCGCTCAGAATCTTGAAATTCAAGGCACACCAAGCGGTGCGTTTCTGGAAGAGACCGCACCACAGGTCACGATTACGGCGGTCACCCCATCCGGGGCGGGTACTTTGGTGCCAGGTGAGACGTTCAATTACCGCGTCACGTTTGTGGACGAGAATGGCTTTGAAAGTCCGTCTTCAGTGGCCACACCAACTGTAACAGTGCCAGGCACCGGAGGCATTCTGCTGTCACAGCTTCCGGTAGCGACGGGTGTTTACTCAGGTCGGCACATTTACAGAAGCCAGGATGGTGGTGGCGGAACTTACGATCTGATTGCGGAGCTGGACAAGTCGGCGACCACGTACCAGGACGTCGGCGGAGATCTGGGCCGCAGTCACGCTGATCCCTTCGCGATGACCTCACCGCGCAACCGAGCCAGAATTGACGCGCGTCTGGCGATTGACGCAGGTGTGATTGTCAAACTTGAGGGATCACGGATCCAGACCGGGTTTGGTGCTCAGCTGATCGCGGAAGGTCAGGCCGGACGTGAAATCATCTTCACGTCGCGTCTGGATGACAGGTACGGTGCCGGCGGTACGTTTGACACCAATGACGACGGCGACCTTGTCGGCCAGCTGGCGACGCTGTTCTTTGATGACTTCAATTCGGGCATGCTTGCCCCGGCGAAGTGGTCGGCACTGGATACGAGTGCCGGTGGCCATGCGATTAATTCGACCGCGTTCAATGAACCGTCTGAACCGCTGAGTTTGAACCTGTTCAGCGAATTGACGGGTGGACTGGTACAGTCCGCAACAGTGGATCTGAGCGGTCAGTCGCGGGCGACGATCGAGTACTCTTATCAGCGGACAGGGGGTGGAGATTCTCCGGAATCCGGTGAAGATGTGTTCATTGAGTTTCGCGATCCCGGTGGAATATGGATCGAAATCGACCGGCAACCGGGCAGCGGGCCGGACATGGTCAACTTTGAACGCGTTGCGATCGACCTGCCGGCAATCGCCCTGCACACAAATTTCGCTTTCCGATTCCGACATAGTGGCGTTGACACCGCAGGCGACGACTTTTTTATCGACGACGTCCTGATCAGACAGGGGCGAACGGCTTCACCGCCAGCGGCTGGTGACTGGGGCGGTCTCTACATCGGTCATGCGGGATCGATAAGTGTTGATCAGGCTCTGATTACGCATGCCGGTGGCGTAATTCCGCTGGAAAGTGACTTTGCCGGATTCAACCCGATCGAAATCCATCAGGCGAAAGGGCGCATCCGGAATACGGTCTTCGAGAACAACGCGAGCGGTCTTGGCGGAACGGCACCTGGTAATCGATTTGACCTGTTTCCTCACTCGTCCGGCACGATTTTCGTCCGCGGGTCTCAACCGGTCATTATTGACAACGTCTTCCGCGATAACTCAGGCCCGGTTGTCAACATCAATACAAATGCGCTGAATTCGGACATTGTGACTGACCCCGGAC
>JBDONA010000848.1:0-14148 GCA_039831575.1 Fuerstiella sp.
AGGCACTCATGTTTCGCGAAAACGTCATCCTCTATCCGGTCAATCCGCAACAGTTCGCCAGCTACCGAAAGAGTTATTCAAACGCCGGATGCAAAGACGATGTCACTGATGCAATTCTGCTGGCCAGAATGCTGAGGGAACGAATCTCGTTTCTGAAAGCATGGGAACCCGATGATGAAAACACTCGAATGCTGGCCCGGCTGTGTGAAGTGCGACGCAAGCTGGCCTCTCGCTGGATTCGAATTCTGTTCGTCGTCTGGAAGACAAGAACTCCCTACGATCCACAGAAATACCTGATCACGATTCACGCCAGGAACCCCCCCCCATCGTACGCTTCCTGAACACGTAACAATTCCAGACATTTTCTCAACTCAACACTTGAAGAAACCTCAGATGTCTTCGTGCTGGTATGGCGGCCCCTTGCCAGGGCCTTCCTCATACCACTGGCTCTGATTTGATTTGACCGCAGGAATCATCGTGCAACGGTTGCAGCGAACAATGGCGACCTCTCAGTCTGCCATCCTGAATTGTTGTCTCAGAAAGGCAATGGTTGATACGCGTTGTCGGCCTCCCAGCACTTCTTTTCCGGCATAGACGTCGCAGTGGATACCAAGAGCGTCCATCCTCTCCTTGAGGACTTTGCCGAACCGAGCGTGGTGAATGCCGATGTTTACGTTCGTTACCTTCTGATCGAAAGTTTCGCCGTAACTCAACATTGCGGGCACGTCGTCCTTTGTCAGATGATGGATCGGCGAAACTTCTTCAAACAGCCTGTACTTGGCCTCTGGCAATTTGTCCAGCCTGTTCAGATCGACATCGAATAACAGTGCCAATGCTCCATGTTTGTATGTCTCGAATTCCGGGAACATTCTTCGAATGAAACGAGGGTCATAGGAAGTCTGTCCCGCCGACACCATCATGCATGTCAGGCGAGTAGAGTGCCGCAAAATCGGGTCTTCATTATCGGGATCAGCGAGGTCATCATGAAAACCCAGCCACAAAGAAATCCCGGCCCCTGCCGAGCCACCTGTCGCAGCAAATCGGGTCGGATCGATGTCCCATTCTTTGGCATGGTGGCGAATAAACTGGACGGCTCTGGCACTGTCGTGGAACGATGCCGGAGCAATGGCCTGAGACGAGAACCGATAGGTGATTGCCACAACCGAGATGCCGGAATCGAGGCACTGTTGCAACAGACCGCCGCCGACACTCTTGTTGCCGCCGCGAAACCCGCCGCCGTGAATGGAAACAAGTACCGGTGTGGGTGTGTCCGACTTTGCCAGCCACACGTCCATGACGTGTCGCTCATGCGGCCCGTACTTTACGTCTGGGTGTGTCGGCGCAATCCTACTCTGATTTCCGCTGCGTTGCGTTTGCTGTACCCTGGCCCGCTGTTCGTCCGTCAGCAGGACCGTCAACTGTGTTCGGATCTCAGCGACAATCTGGTCTCGCTGCTTCTTGACTTCGGCCCTTCGCTTTAATTGTTCAGTGGACCACTTTACCGCTGCGCCAACGGCTCGCTGCAATTCCAGTCCCTGCTTGCCCTCGTCTCGTGCTTTGCGCTGTGCCTCTCTCCTTGCTCGCTGTTGCTCGTCAGTGATGATGCCATCCCACGCGCTTTGGTTCTCGGTCAGCCGTGGCAGGAATTCCTGGTAGATGCCTTCGACGGTTGCCTGCTGCTTGTTGGAGAATTCAACGCCCTTCAGCGTGAAGAATTGCAGAAACCGAGCCGGACGTTCCTGCTGCTGTTTGGGCCCGTCATCGTCCTGAGAGAACGCCGTATTGCCGAGCACTGCTGACAGGATCAGTATCATGACTGTGGTTGGTTTCATGGTGTGTGTTCCCTGGGTGAGGCTTCGACGGGATTCGAAAACGATGCTCAGTCCGATGTGACTTTACGTTCCTGGGCCAACAACCACTCATACAGCTGCGGGTTGTTGTAAGTTTCGGTCCAGGAGTCGTGTCCCGCTTCGGGATAAATTGTCAGCCGCGGCTGGCCACCTTTCTCCGTCAACGCGTCGACCATTTCCTGGGATCGTTCCAGTGGCACTCCCGTGTCTTTGGCTCCGTGGAATGCCCAGGTTGGCAGATGCGGAAATCTTCTCGCCCAATAGGTCTCGCCACCACCGCAAATCGGAGCAATCGCGGCAAACCGATTTGGCGTGAACGCTGCCAGTCGCCATGTCCCAAAGCCGCCCATACTGAGACCTGTAACGTAAACGCGATCCTCGTCCACTTTGTGCCTGCTGATGACTTCATCCAGCAGCGCGGTGAGTTCGATCGGTTCCCACCAGACATCTTTGGGACATTGAGGTGATACGACGATAAACGGAAATTCTTTGCCTTCGCCGATCAATTTTGGAGGACCATGTTTCCTGACTAATTGAAGATCATCACCTCGCTCTCCTGCACCATGCAGAAAGAGAACCAACGGCCATGATTCCTGTTTGGCATAATTCCGGGGCAGGGCCAGCAGATAATCCATCCGGACTTTGACCTGTACGTTCAAACGTTGAGAGGTCTGGCCAGAGTTATCAGCCAGAGCCGTGCTTTGCAGACACGCAGCACAGGTCAGCAATAGAAGCAAAAATCGCATGGTTAACATGTCTCCTTGTTCAGGATAGTTCGGTTTTTGGTGGCGTGTCCGTTGGTTTGGTATGCCAATACGCCCACAGGATGAGGACTGCCTGCAACGGAAGTCGAAGCAGGTGAAAGGCAGCCGATCCAGGGATCAGCTCCTGGTGCTGGTAGACATGAATATTTGCCGGGAAGACAGCAATCAGCAGAACAACAATTCCCGCTGCGGCCGGACGTGAGTACTGAGGAACAACAAGCAGTATGCCAAGCAGAACTTCACAGATACCAGAAAGTAAGACCAGTTCATAATGGAACGGAAGATACGTTGGCATGATCTTCTCGTAGAAATCGGGCCTGACAAAATGCATCGTACCGGCACCGATCATGAAGATGGCCAGCACGCATTTCGAAAGTTTCTTCGCTGCAGTCATGCCATGTCCTGAAAAGTACGTCGCAGACAGCGACCATCGAGGCGTCAGGAAAACGGATCGCTGCTTCGTCCGGACGGCTACTTGCCCAGGCACACCAGTTCGCCACTTTGCGTCGTCAGGAACAGTCGATTCTCGGCGATCGCCAGTCCGTCCCAGGCTGGTGCTGGCACTTGAGTTTCGCGGACGACGTAACCGTCGGACGTTGAGAGTGCCTTCAGACGGCCGTCCTCGTGAACGACGTACAGCGTGTCATCACTGGCCAGTGCCATGGCGTGGATTTGATTATGACGCTGTGTCCCTCGCTTGACTTCTTCCTTCTTGGCGTCCGGATCAGCGAAGGGATCCTTTGTCCATGCTGCGCCTTCGGCGATGCGATAGGTTCGATACGGTTTGCCGTCTTTCCTTGCTTCCTGAGAGGCCTTCCAGCCGGTGATCCATTTGCTGTCGAACTTCTCGCCTTTGTCCAGATCAAAGTCGCGGCGGAAGACGTCCGTGCTGCCATTCAGCGAGCTGTAGACATTGTCGTCGTGAAACACGACCAGCGGACGCCGCGGCGCTTCGCCGGGAAAACGATGCTGATGACGCGCCCCGTAGGTCCATGAACCTCGAGGAATCCAAACTTCACCGGCGCCCGTATTCAGTTTGGCAAATGCATTCCATTTGTCGACGGACACGTCTTTGCCATCCGGTGACAGCACCCAGCGAGACATCGCCAGACCATCGCCTTCTGCGTGCAGCAGGTCGAACGGATCAAATTCCAGTCCGGAGTTTTCATAAAAGCCCTTCTGAGGCACGCTGTTGATCCGCTGAACCCAATGACGTTCACCGTTCAACGGGTTCACGGCAAAGACCAGAATACCGCCATCGGCCAGTGGCTGGCGGCCGGCGGCAAAATATGCGATGTCGTCCATCACAAGCACGGCACCGGGTACCGGCCAGGGAGATTCCACCTGACCATAGGCCACAATCCGCTCGTCTGTCGGTGCGGCACGCAGTCGCCAGACGACTTCACCGGTGTCGGCTTTCAATGCATACACCCAACCCGCCGCCGAACCGAACAGGCACAGACCACGATGAATGGCGGGCGGAGTGTCCAGTCTGCCGTTCGCGGTGAATCGCCAGCGCACGTCGCCGGACGCCGTATCGATGGCAATTAGTTCATGAGCATTGGGGCGAGTGACATAGGCCATTCCATTGGCGATGGTCGGAGCACTCAGCAGGCCCTTGACGACGGGGTTGTCGTCCCAATCGTGCATAATTGGACCAGTCGGCGTGGCTTTGACATCGTTTGTTGCATTGAGAGCTGTGGTCCAGCGTTTCTTCAGCAGTTTTGGTCCCGGAGTAATCGCGCTGCCGCTGCGCCAACGGTCGCGGCGGTACAGCGGCCAGTCGTGCGGTGCCGGATTGGCGGCGGTGGCGTCAGCCTTGCCAGGTCCCTTGATGAGCAGAAATTCCATTTCGTCGACCGGCAGGTTTGCTGGCGAATCCTTTGCCGCTGCTGGGGCCATTGCCACAAAACCTCGTAACATAGGCCAGCATGTGCAGTGTTTGGGAGTCGTATAGACCAGACCATTCGCCGGGACCCATCCGTTTTCCCGTGAGCAGTTAGCTTTCGTGATGCGATTGGCAATGACTTCACCGGACTTCAGGTTGGTCATATCCAGTTCGCCGGCAAACATAAAGTTGGGCGTGGCCACCGGTGGAAAGCAGTGCGTCAGCCCCGCCGGAAAAGAAACGCGGGTTTCGCCCGTGAGCGGGTTCAACGCGGAGACCAGCACAGGTGTTCTCTTCATATTCTCCTTGTCGGCGGTGTTGATCTTTCCCCCGTGCAGAATCCACAGGTCGTCGTTCAGAAACATGGCTCGCGCCTGTCGCGCGTGATTCATCCCGGGTGCGTATTCTTTGGACCAGAGATGTTCTCCGGTTGTTGCCGAGACCACGTGAATACCGTTGTCGGCGTCGTGGTCGTTCAGAGTGGACACTTCAAACACCAGTTGTCCGTTGGACAGAACCGTGCGGACGGCCCGATCCAGCCACGGGTAATCGCTGCGCTGCCATTTTACGGTGCCGGTGGCTGCGTCCAGAGCAACCGCCACGGCCTTTTCGCCTCGCCGGGCACGCCCCTGAATAAACGTCACGATGGCGCCATCGGCGATGATATTCTGTGGACCGGGTGACGGAACATTCCAGACTTCGCGACCGGTTTCCGTATCAAACGCGCGAACGGAATCGTCGTCTGCCGCGATGACTCGGGTGCCATCGTGAATGAGGGATTTCGGTTTCACCATGTCACCCAGTTGCACAACGACTTCGCCCGTCGATGCATTCAGTGCCACCGGTCGGTTCTGCAGCACGGCAAACAGCAGGCGCTCTGACGCGATCGGTCGCACACCGTCACGAGACAGCTTTGGAAGTTCAAAGTCGGCCGGGTTGTTTTCCGCTTTTCGCAGATCTCGATGCCAGAGTCGCAGGCCGTTAAAGCTGTCACGAGCCAGGATGCCGCCGTAGAAGTTTCGACCACCCGCCGTCACCATGCCTTCCACTTCGGAAGTCGCTGCCGCAATCCACCGTACGCGATCCGGTGGTCCAACCAGCGTGTCTCCCGAAACCGCGTTTCCATCGGCCGCATGCCGCGGATGAGACCAGCTGTCCATCGCTTCCGGCCACGGCTTGCGCGCCACCAGCGTGGACTCCGTTTCAGTCACCAAATCAAAGCCGCCCGCTTCCAATTGTGACTTTGACAGAACTTTCGTGTTTGCGACCACGATCGATCCGCCCGGCGTAACCACGCGCGACAGTTCCGCAACCGGCACGGTGTAGTCGCGAATCACAATCAGGTTGACAGTATTTTCGGCGTACGGCAGACGATCAGTATCGACAGGTTGTTCGGCCCACGTCAGACCATAGTGGCCGTCTTCGCGTAAGCGAGCACGCGCCGATTGAATGGTGTCGGCATTCGAATCCAGTACATGAATCAGATACCGACCCGTCAGGCTGAGTTCGGCGGCCGCCTGCGTATCGTCGCCGCCAAGCTGAACGATCAGACCGCCGTGCAGACCCGCCAACGCGGCGGGATCAGAGGACTGGGCATTTGCGTGGCAGGCCGAAACTATCAAAGCGACGGCAACGCTCATCGCCATTCGAAGTGATCTGAGATTGTGCATGGTGGAAAACCTGAGGGGGGGGATCGCGTTGTGGTGGGCGTACGAAAGCAGGATCGAAAAACACTTTGTACCAACCGGGACGGCCGGGCGAAAGTAATTCGTCACGGGATGCAGAAGTTGTTGTCGCGGCGGCATTGCAGAGCCAGAGACGCGGTCTTTTCAGAAGACCCGGAATCTTCAGGACTCAACAGCGGTCGGGCAGTGTCTTGCAGTCGGCGGCGTCCGTGATTCGCGTAGTGCAGGCTGCCCGCACTACGAATAACAACTTTTGCTCAGCGCGAGACGAACGGCCGACAGTTCCGGTGCAATTCATTGATTCTCACCAATGTCCTCGTTCCACAACTCAGCGTGTTCCAGGATAAACTGTTGCATCAATTGCTGACAGTCGTCGTCGCCAACAACATGGACATCCACGCCGCGCGATCGGAGATAATCTTCCGGACCACAAAACGTCTTGTTTTCTCCGATGATCACTGTCGGAATCCTGTACAGCAGGACAGCTCCACTGCACATGTCACAGGGCGACAAAGTCGAGTACAGGATGGCACGACGATAATCTGACGCCTTGAGTCGTCCCGCATTCTCCAGGCAGTCCATTTCGGCGTGCAGCACGGGACTGCCATTCTGAATGCGCCGATTGTGTCCGCGACCGACGATCTTTTCATCAATGACCAGAACAGAACCGATCGGTATACCGCCTTCGGCGAGACCTGTTCGTGCTTCTTCAATTGCCGCTTGTAAGTACTGGTCCATACTGTTCGATTCAAAAGCAGGAAAGACTCTCGGGGCACACAGGATGTCATCGCTGCGAATTTGGCCCGACTCGACCGTCCGTCGGAGGGGTTAAAGTCTCCAGACGCGAACGGTGCGATCAAAGGCGGCTGAGGCAAGACGCTTTCCACCGGGTGACCAGGCGAGACCGTAGATCGTATTTCGATGGCCCTCGAGCGCGTGTTCGACCTGCCCCGATGAAATCTCGCGAATCAGGATTTGTGGGTCGGTGCCGCCCGACGCAAGACGCCGTCCGTCGGGAGAAAACGCGACCGTCTTCACGGAGCGTTCGTGTTCTTCGAATGTCCGATCGACCTTGCCGGTGGCGAAGTTCCAGAGGCGAATGACGGGCGACTCATCGGTGGCGGCGACGGTCGCGCCGTCCGGAGAGAACGTGATACATTGAATCGGTTTGGGATGAGGACCGATTTCCCGCACATGTGTTTTTGATTCCACGTCCCAGATTCGAATCAGCAGATCATGTCCGCCGGATGCCGCAAACCGACCATCGGGCGACATAGCAACACAGGAAATTAGGTCCGTGTGCCCCTTTAACGTGGCCAGCTGCGCGTTGGCCGTCACGTCCCACAGGATCAGTTCCTTGTCGTGCGATCCGGAAACCGCCAGCGTTTCATCGGCCGACGCGGCCATGCATGTCAGATACGTTTGATGTCCGGACATGGTGGCCTTGAGTTCGCCCGATTCCAGATTCCATGTTCGCAACGTTTTATCCAGACTCGCGGACAACAGCGACGAATCACCGTTCTGAAAAACAACCGTGCAGACGGCTTCGCGATGTCCATTTAAGCGATACTTCTCATTGCCGGAGGGCAGTTCCCAGATTCTGATCGATTTATCAAGACTGCCCGACGCCAGCAGACTGCCATCGGACGAGAAGGCGACGGAGTAGGCGGCGTTGTCATGCCGCAGTGTCAGAATCGGTTGGGTGTTCACGATAAATCACCGTCCTGCGAACAGCCAATCTGCAATATGTGGATTTCCATGACTCCGATTGCTTTAAGATCCTCAGACACGTGCAGTCACGGATTGTGGTTTTCGACAGTAGGATGGGACCATTGTCCCGTCTCTTGATTCCGCTCGGGACAATGGTCCCAAGCTACGTAACTGCACTGCCATGGATGACGACACCGCTTCAGACCAGTTCGGGCAGAGGTTGATACTTCGAATGGTCGATCAGGTACTGCGGTCGTCCCCCCAGATCGTTGATCGTGGCCCGATCGATGTCGATGCCCAGGTTGTGATACAGCGTGGCAAAAATTTCCTGAAAATGCACGGGACGTTTTGTGGGGTGCTCGGCCAACGCATTTGTTTCGCCAATGACCTGGCCGGTCCGAATTCCGCCACCCGCCAGCAACGCACAACCGACCTGAGGCCAGTGATCACGGCCTCCCTTTTTGTTGATCTTCGGAGTGCGTCCGAATTCGCCCCACACAACGACCGACGTGTCGCGATCGAGGCCCCTTTCCTGCAGGTCGTCCAGCAGGGCTGACAGAGCCTGATCCAGCGCCGGGATATGATCGCGGGCGTTGTCAAAGTTGGTCCCGTGCGGCTGACCATGCCAGTCCCAGCGTCCAAAGGACAACGTCACCACTCGGGCACCCGCTTCCACCAGACGGCGAGCCACCAGAAAGTCTTCGTTGCGCAACCAGCCTGCGTCGCCGTATCCCGCCGGTTCTTTCGAACCTCGTCCGTACCGCTCTCGCACAGCGGGATCTTCCTGCTCGACGTCCAACGCTTTGACCAGTTTCCCGGACGTCAGGATTTCAAAAGCCTGTTGGTAAAAAGTATTCATCCCGTCAATTGCGTCTGTCGTGCCCAGCTGCCTGCGGAGAGCTTCAATATCTCCCAGCAATGTCCGTCGATCCACCAGCGTTTGCGGCGTCATGTCCGTCAACACCATGTTGTTGCCACCCGGAGCGTTCGCGGCGAAGGGAGCGTGACGTAATCCGGCGAAGCCTGGTTGTCCTGGTTGTGACCAGCCGGCACCGCCCATCCGGGGCTGCAGACTGACTGCGGCGGGGACCTCATCGTTGATCAGCCCCTGCAGCTTTGAGACAGCCGAGCCGAAACACGGCCAGCCGCCTGGTGGCTGGTTGAGCGTGGGGTGCCCATGCAGACATTGGTACGCGGAATGCCGACCTTCCGAACCGACCAGCGTTCTGATCACTGCGAGCCGGTCCATGCGTTGAGCCAGCAGCGGCATGTGCTCGCACACATCGATCCCGGGGACGTTGGACCGAATCGGCGAAAACTCTCCGCGATACTCGACGGGCGCTTCCGGCTTCAGATCAACCATGTCCTGGTGCGGCGGGCCGCCCGTCAGAAAGACCATGATGACGGACTTGTGCGATGATCCCGTGCCGGCAGCCGATTCCGCCTGCAACAGCTGAGGCAGATTCAATCCACCCATTCCCAACGCGCCGATCTTCAGAAACGAGCGTCGAGCAACGCCATCGCATAGCTTCAGTCCGGAACCCTGGATCGTCAACATAGTGGGCACCTTCGGTGCATTGTACGAGCTACCGCTCGGATGTAGACATGCGTGCAGTTTCACAATACTTCGTGGCTTGAACGAAGATCACACATTGTCCATTGCTGGCGGCGGCAACTCAAGCCCGTATCGTGATTTGTCGCCCGTCGGACGTACTGGAAGTCAAAACGTTGCTATGAAGGAGATCAGATATCTCTAATCCGTTTGAACGTGGGTGTCTCTCTGTATGAATGCGTGCTACTGCCGTGGCCACCAGCGCCCCGAATGCTTCAACGCACTGGCCGAGTCGATAGCCCGAAAAGTCGTTTACGAATCCAGTGATACTGCACTGAGAATTCGATTGTCTGATCCTACGGCGTCTGACTTTACAATTTGGCGTTTATGACCGGCCGAAATCCAAAGTCCAGAATCCACGCCGTAACTCCGTCGCCGTCTGCGGACGGGTGGAAGAAGCGGCGATAAGCGGAACGCGCATACCTGCCATCGCGAAACCATGAACCGCCTCGCAGCACACGAAATCGACCTGATGCGGGACCACCCGGGTCCACCAGCGGTGAACTGAAATAGTAATCCGCGTCGTACCGGTCGGTACACCATTCCCACACGCCGCCGTGCATATCGTGCAGCCCCCATGCGTTCGACTTTCCTGTGCTGACATCGTGGTAGCGGAACTTCCCATCCTTCCCGGGCCATTCCTTGTTGCCGGCGAACAGGGCGTAGTCTTCCAATTGTGATTCGTCGTTACCAAAGCTGAATTCCGAGTCACTTCCGGCGCGGCAGGCGTATTCCCATTGTGCTTCAGTCGGCAGAGCGAAGGTATGATCCGGCACCTTCTCTTTGAGCGTCGCCATAAACCGCCGGCAGTCGCTCCAGCTCACTCCGCGCATCGCCCGACGCGGGCCTGTCAGTTCGTTGGGCTCCTTCCGCCAGTTCACCAGCCGGGGATGCGGCCCCATGACGGCTTCCCACTGCTGCTCGGTGATTTCGTGCCTGGCCATGTAGAAGGGACGTGAGATGACTGTGCGGTGCACCGGGCGCTCATCGCCGGGCCCCTTCGTCGAGCCCATCAGAAACGAACCGGCGGGGATGAGCACAAACTCGATGCTCACGTCGTCGACCTTCACCGTCAGCGCGTCGGGGCAATCGTCGGGTTTCGCGGAGTCCTTCAGCGCCGCTTGTACGACGGCCGAGTCGGCTCCTGGGTCACGAGTTGTTGCTCGTCGCTGCCGATCGGGATCAACAGCCGGCGCGACACTGATCGCATCGCGAATCGTCATCGCGACGCGAAATCCCATGTGAGGATGCTGGTTCGATCGTTGGGTGATCCGCATGCGGTAAGCCGAGTCACCACCCCACCGTCCCCAGTCAAAGGAACTGCCCCGGATAATTCGTCGTTGGTCGTTTTTCTCGCTCTGTTGTGCCGGACCGGTCGGATCGTTGAGCGGCATTTCCTTGTAGGAGAGCCGATGCCACCAGTCGCCGACGTACTCCCACACGTTGCCATGCATATCATACAGGCCGAAGGCGTTGGGCTTTCCCAGTCCGGCGGCCCGCGGAAGCTGATGCTTTGCCTGTGTACCATCCGACCACCACGCATACTCGTGTGCCACCTTGTCGACGTCGGAGTAGGTGCCGAAGTGCCAGGGTGTCACCGTTCCTGCTCGGCAGCCGTATTCCCATTCCGCTTCCGTCGGCAGACGATATTCTCGGCCTTCTTTTTCACTGAGCCACCTGCAGAACTCGACGCAGTCATTCCAGCACAGATGCAGAACGGGTTCGTCGTCTTTCTGTTTCAGCGGTGTTGTTCGCCATGCCATCGGTTTCTGCCATGTCGACATCGCGCGGCCGCCTTTGTACGGCTTCCCGTGATTGAGCCCCTGCTCAGCTTCAGTCCTGTAGCCGGTATTCTTGACGAACTGCCGAAACTGCTCGACCGTGACTTCGGTTGCTCCCATATAGAACGGCTTCGTAATCCGCACGCGGTGGGCTGGCATCATCAGCATCGACCACGCAATCATGCCGCCTTCATTCTGCTTCATTTTCGGGTCGCGACGGATGATGTCCAGCAGCTCATCAAATTGCTGTTCCGTGCGTCCCATTGTGAAGTCACCGGGCGGGATCAACGACAGCTTCATGCCGATTGAGTTTTCCAGTTCGACTGGATGTTGAATACGATCGGACCATGCTTTCCGAACGTCGGCCACCCGTTCGGCCGGCATCGGAGCAACCGCCAGCGGCAGATCGACCGGAACGTCCAGAGGGGAGTTTGCCGCTGGCGTTGATGACGTCAGTTGGGTCTGCTCCTGAGGGCCAGGGCTGACGGCGTAGCCGATGCGAATGGCCTGATCTTTTTCTGGCTTGTCGGATACTTCCCTCCGACTGGCTGCATACCAGAGGTGAAATCGACCGTTCATGTAACGGACGTCGAGGCTTAGAGTCGATCCACTGTCCCAGGCATCTTCCTCGCCTGCGTCAAGAATGGGGTTCGCCGCGCATTTCGTCCATGTCACGCCGTCTGACGAGTGGGCCAGTCCGATTTGCCAGCCTCGACTGCTTCCGCCGAGGTGAAACATGTAATACCGTGAGCCGATGTGCAGCACGACCGGGCCGGCGTGAGAAGTCTCGTCATAGCGTCCCTCTTTTCCCAGTGGCAGAATTGGCTGCGGATTCTTCTTCCAGACGATTCCGTCTTCCGAAGTTGCCTGGAAGATGCGAAAGGACTTGCTCTGCTGCCCGACATACCAGAGGACATATTCGTCACCAATCTTCCGCAGACACGGATCCATGCTGCCGCCCACACCGCGCATCACTGGCGCGTTTCCATGCCGCTCCCAGCTCACCCCGTCGGTCGACCTCGCCAGCCCGAAACCACCGCCACGGCCTGCGCCGCTGTAGATCATTGACAGTTGGCCGGCGTCGTTCAGAACGTATGGCATCGAGACTGCTCTGTTGTCCCAACTTCCTGGCAGCCCCGGCGACAGGACAGGATTTGCGGGCGAGCGTTGCCAGTTGATTCCGTTGTCCGATGTTGCCAGTCCAATCCGCCACGAGTTTTGGGTGCCGGATGCCATGTAATACAGATGCAGTCGGCCTTTGACGTCCGCAACGCTGAAACAGCCGCAGCCTTTATCGTCCCATTCTCCCAGCCGGCCCGGACCGAGAACGGGATTCCCGGTATGTTTCTTCAGACTTGTCGCTTGTCTGATAATCACGCCGTGGTCGATCTCGCCGCCAATCGTATCAGCGACTGACGACAGACAGAACGAAATGATCAACGAGCAGAATCCAGCAGCCAAACGCATCGCATCATCTCCGATTGAACTTCAGGCAGGAATCATTCGTCAGAATTCTTCGGCCCCGTGCCTTTCACGCAGCGAAAGCTGACGCCCGCAGACGCATCCTCAAACGGACCGCGTCCGTGACGCTTTGTACAGGTCAGGTAATCCGCCCGATTGCATTTGCACCAGCCTTTAAACATCACTCGGTACTTGAACCACGTCTCAGGAAAGAAGCCCTGCTCCGGTCCCTGCGGATCGACAGCGACACCATCAAGCGGAGCCGTGCGATACGACGCATTGTCGAAATAGTCGGCGACCCATTCCGCTGAATTTCCCGCCATCTGAAAGACACCATCCGGAGTCGTCCCGGCGGGAAACATGTCGACCGCCACGGTGTGCTTGAATTGAACGGGAAAGTCCGCGCGAGTTTCGTCAGGCGGTTCATTGCCCCACGGATACTTGCGGCCCTCTGTCCCACCCGCCGCATATTCCCATTCTGCTTCGGTCGGCAGTCGTTTCCCCGCCCACGTGGCATATCCTTTCGCCTGATACCAGTTGACCAGCACCACCGGATTCCGCGCCAGTGACCGGTCTGCGGGGACGAATTTTCCCGAATTCCTTCCGACAGCAGACCTGCCGATGCGCAGGTTCCACGGAGTCCAATACGCAGCATTGCCGTCGTTCAGAAATCGGCAATAATCCTCGTTGGTGACCTTGAACCTGTCGATGTAGAACGACGAGACACGGACCTGATACCGCGCTCCGCGGGACGGCTTCTGATCTTCGCTGAGACCGCCACCGGTCGAATCCCAGAACTCGCCCGTTCGAGTGAACTCGCCGCCTGCGAGCAGAACCATTTCGTCCGTGTCTGACTTTTGTCCCTCATCACCATGCACCGGAATCATTTCCGGTTCCACACCGGTTTCCCGTAGCGTGACATTCATCTGGTTGGCAACAAGATTGCGGGCTGCCGCTGGATTACTGATGTGATATCGAAGCCGCTTCCTGGTATCAGCGCTGTCCGCGTACAGTCGCACGCCCGCGACATCCACAAACAGGTCCTGGTTAACGCTCGAACGCTCAGCCGCGTTAATCGTGATCTGCGGTCCGTCAGGACCCGGAGTGACGTGCGCCAGATACGTTCGGTTCGGCGATCGGGCCAAATCCGATGGTTCGTCTGCCGGTAGCTGCTGGATTGAAATGACCAGAAGCACCAGAAACGCTTCCAGCCACACCGAATGATTGCCCATCGGACCGCGTCGTTTCATGGTTGTCTCACACATTCTTCTTCAGGATGAACCACAGCATCTGCATGTTGCATGAGTGCAAACTGCACTCGAAAGGTTCAGTGTCAGGTGCAGCCTTTCACGCATCGGAAACCGATTGCTGATGTCAGCAGCGGCGGTCGTGCGTGC
>JBDONA010000629.1:0-3154 GCA_039831575.1 Fuerstiella sp.
ATTCAAATTGCCATCAGGCCGTCACGGCGGCGGTAGATGCGACCGCGACAATCTGGGTCGCGAGAACCCAGTGCGATGTCGCGCCCGCTGCTAACCAACACCAAGAAAGTTCGAGGAGGGTTGGTTACCTCCGAGCCACCGTAAAGGACTCGAACTTTTGTAAAGCGTTGCCATTTCACGACTTCCGGAATCGGGTCGCGCGCGAGTCGTTACGAAGAGCGTTTGGAAAGGGGAGGTGTTTCGATCTGTGCGTTCTGGAATTCGATGATCTGTTGCTGCCGCTCATTGACCATGCCGCAGAGGGCCGCGAGCAGAATGTGCCATGGCTGGAGCAGGAAGGGCATGTTCGGCGCCGAAAATCGCCAGTTTCCGGTGCCGAGAGGTGAAATCAAGCGGCGGAGATGAGAGACTCTGAGTCGATGAAAATGCCAGTATTTCACGGCGTTTTGAGTTCGGCGGAGTTTTTTGACCCTACGGGGACCTGACCACGGCGGAATTTTTTTGAAACGTTCGCGGCTTGCACTTCGGCTACGCCTCAGCCTCCGCTCCAGCAGCACAGGTCTCTACAAACCAGACTCGCATTAACATTGGACCAAAGAACTCAGACATTCCAGTCAACCGGACCGCTTTCCGTGGTCCCATTAGGTGTCAAGTTACCTCGAGCCTTAGCACGAAATCATTCTAAGAATGCACCCCAAGGTCAGCATGAATTGGGCTTTGACGTGTAATGTCATGTGGAAACGCGTAGGTTGTCGCTGTCCTTCTTATACTACCCATACCCCGCGAAGATCTCCCCATGGCACTTATGCATTTTTTGCGGTCCCTGAAATCTCACATACGGACCACGCAGCAATCCCGGATAAGAAAGTCACTTCAGAGGACTCTTTGGGATGCCACCGGGGTTGAATCTCTGGAATTGCGCACGATGCTGTCGGCGGAATTCGTTCTGGACACGAGTGCCGGCACGCTTGACGTGACACTGGATGGTCATGATCCAAAGGTCTATTTCCGCACGGACGATCTGAATGTGCTCCAGTATTCGACGGACGAGATGAACTGGAGCAGCGACTTTAATAATGACGGCACTGACGTGAGACTGACCCAGGCCTTCACCATCACGGTCAGCACCGGCAACAATGATTTCGTGCCGGACAACGCGGCAGTCCATCTCGTCGGTGTCCAGACCCTGGGGACTGATCTGACCGTGACTTCGGTCGTCGACCTCTTTGTCGAGGGAGACATCGACACGGGGGATGGCAACCTCACGCTCGACGTCTCCGACACGATCAATATCTTTGGCGGAACGCTGGCGCACACACAATCCAACATCACAATCGGGCAGCCCGATACGGAGTTCATTTCAGGCGCGGACAGAAACGCCGATGGTCGTGTCACTGTTACGGGCGGCACGATCACGATCAAGGCCGCTCAGACGGAGAAGAAGTCACAACGTCAGGTTGTTGGTCAGGATAGCATTACCGCCAAAATCGACATCTCCGGGACCGACATCGCGGGCGACAGCGTCACGATCACGGCGCAAAGTAAAGATCTGAGCTACGGAGATGAGCAACCCTGGTACGGTAACTACGTTCAGCCGATTGTCGTCGATACTCTGGTCGACGGATTGCTACCCACGGTGCCGGTAGGAGTCTTTGTGCGTGAATCCACTTCGGCGGTTTCGATCGCCGACAGTGACATCACGTCAACGGCTGATCTCACCATTGTAAGTGACTCGACAACCGATGCCTCGACCACGGCAATTGCCGCCCGACCCTTCTATCTGGATACGAAAGGGCAAACCTCAGCAGGATTTCGGGCACTCAACTTCATGAGTTTCGGCCTGACGTCTGCCACGGGTGCGGCCACCATTGAGATCACCGGGTCAGGCGTGCTGGAATCGCAGCAGGGTGATGTCGCCGTAAAAGCCAATGCCTCAGTTACTTCCAGTGTTTCGGCCCGCACCAGTCAGAACATCAATCTGGACTCACCCGCGGCAGAAGGAGGAGGCGCCTTTAGTTTCACGTTGTCGGACACCACGGCGACAGCCCACCTGGGAAAAAATGTATCCATTAATGCCCCACAGGGAAACGTTGCATTCAAGGCTACTGGCGATGTGAAGAACACCGGCACGGCGACCTCTTCAACCTACAAGGACGGTACTGCCGGCGTGTCCCTGGCACTCGGAAACGATGTTGCGGTCATAAAAGCCACGGTGGACGGTGAGATCACAACCGGCGGAGTGTTGCCGGTTCCACCGTCGTTTGACAGCAGCGACATTGGTGCTGATGGCCTCACAATCACAATTCCTGACCATGGTATGCAGGACGGTGAGACGGTTCAATTACTGCCCCAGGATCCAACGGTCGAAGGTTCCATCACCCTGGGGCAACTGGTCGCTGGAGACGAGGTGCAGGTACGCGTTCTGGATAAAGATACGATTCAGTTGTATCTCGCAGGGGACATCGATCTTCGCAATCCGGCTGGCGATCCTGACTCCGTACAGACACTGTCCCTTTACGATGCATTGGAGTTCAATCCACAGCTGTCGGTCGTAGCCGACAGTACCTTTTTGAATAGCAATCATACCTTCCACAGTGGGCAGGCAGTGCGTTACAGCGTGTTGCCACCCACAGATACCACCGACCCCGATACCGGCTCCCCGAGCGAACCGATTGACGGATTGTATGACGGCACCACCTACTATGTGATTGTGAGTCAAACCAATCCCGATCAGTTTCAGCTCGCCGCTTCAGAGGCCGATGCTTTGACCGTGACTGAAGAGTCCGTGGTCACCTTCACAGGCTTCGGCCAGGGGGCTTCGCACTTCTTCTCCTATGTTTCGGAATCTCGGAGCTTCAGTCCGGCGAACGATCTGGATGAACAGACCAACGAGATTCAAATCGACACCAGAGACATCAGTACCGGTGATCCGTTGCTGTACGAAATTGATCCGACGATTCAAAACACGCAGGTCATCGAGCGAAACTATGGCTTTGACCCGGAGGGTGTGACGAATTCGTTCGACGCAAACGGCAGTGTCGACTTCGGTCAACCGGTCCTGGATTCGTCGACCTATGTGCTGACGATCCCCAATCACGGCTGGGAGACCGGGGAGGGAGTGATTTACAGCACGAGAGACGAAAATGGTGTTGCT
>JBDONA010000256.1:0-3154 GCA_039831575.1 Fuerstiella sp.
GTGCGAGCCTGTCCTGAGGGCTTGTGAAGCCGGTAAGAAGGCACTGACTGTCGGGGCATAACATGGCTCCAGAAAGGGACTGCAGCCGATAAGTGGTAGAACTACCACTTACGGCAACCTTTCCGGCCACGCTGCCCACATTCGGCAGGTGCGCCAAGTCGGGCGTTTGGCTCGGTTTACAAAAAGTATCCCCGGCTGGATTCGAACCAGCAACCTTCGGCTTCGGAGGCCGACGCGCTATCCAATTGTGCCACGAGGACAAAAGTTCGACAAAGCACGACCAATTATGACAAGATGCGACACATAGCGTCAAGAAGCCTTTGACGTATCGCGTTCGCGGCATTTCGCCATTCCCCTGTCATGCGACATACTACGACACTCCGTGACGCCATTCGACGTGCCGCGACAGGGTCTTGCAGTCCACTTTGCAGTCCAGTCACCCACCACGAGTACTGACTCTCGGTTTGGCCTCACGCCACCTTTTCGCTCGCCACCTGTCCCAGTGTCCTGCTGTCCCAGCAGCAGCCAACTTTGTCCCGCGATTTTTGTTTGGACTGCCTCAGACGGCGAGTAGGCGGCTTGATGGACAATCGTTGGCTAGTTTGCCGAAAAAAAGCATGCAGCGAATCAGCATCGCTTTGATTATTGCAGTTTAAAATATTTGATGCGTTTGAGGCTGTGCCAACAACCTCAATCGCCCACGAGTACTCGGTGTTTTGAATTACGAGAGTTCCATATTAGAGTCAGTTCTAGTGCTGACATCAAAATCACTATCAGTCATCCTGTGTTTCCCATGGCCCCATCTTCGTTCCAGGGTCACGCAGATCAATCAAATGGGTCGCACTGGGAAGCTGTCGGCCGGTGCCGCGCGAGAACACTCGCTTAAAAGCGTAGAATGTCATGACCTGACAGCACGGCTTCGTGCCAAGGAGCCCCTGAATCAACCCCCTCTCTCTGAGACTCCCAACGCAGAGGATTGCGATTCTGTTTGACACTCGGTTTGCGATCCGGAAAGTCGATAGCAGGTCCTTCCGCAGAATTAATTCACGAATTTTGTGACAAACGGCAGATTCGACCCTACTCTTGAAAACGTCTTGTTTCTCAGAAGACTGGCAAAATGCAACAGGAAACGATTGATCACATTCGGGGCGGCGATCTCGATGCCTACGAAGCCGTTGTACGGCAGTACCAGGGAATACTGCTCGGGTACGCGGCTCACCGTTTGCCCGATATCAACATCGCGCAGGACGTTGTGCAGCTGACGTTTATCCGAGCCTATGAGCAACTGGATGAATTCCAGATTGAACGGGATTTTGGCGTCTGGCTGTGTGTGATCTGCAAGCATTTCATTCTCACTGAATTGGAGCGTCAGCGGCGCGAAACAAGGAATCTTGAGAAGTACAGTCACGCCTTACGGCTCCGTATTGGCGAGGCGATGGCCGATGTCCACGACAGTGGGCGAAGTGATGATCTCTCCGCTTTGCGACAGTGTCTGAAGCTTCTGCCAGCACAGGCGGCCAGTGTGGTGCAACTCCGCTACGAAGAACGGCAATCGTGTCAGAGCATCGCCACATCCATACAACGTTCCGTGACATGGGTCACGAGCACGTTGAGCCGGGCCCGCAAGTCTCTCCGCAGTTGCCTCCAAACGCGCCTGAGTGAGGAAGCCGGAACATGAACGACTCGAGGCTTGAAACACTGCTGGAGAAGTTCCAGGACGACCAGTTGAGTACAGACGAATCTCGTGAACTCATCGAGTGGATCAACGAGGATGAATCCCGTGCCACTGAATTCGCGGATGAACTCAGAATGAGCAACGCGTTAGCGGCGCTTCATGTGCTGGATGCAGACGGTATTGCTCCGGCCGTTAGAGACAGCCTGTCGCGTGCTGGAGAGACGACCGACATTTCACGAAGTGTTCGCCGGCAGATCGAAAACGCACATCCTCATCTGTCGGCTCCTGTGGAGAGGTCGAATGTGTCGCTTGGCCAGTGGCCTCGATGGTCGATCGTTTCCGCTACAGCCATGTTGTTGCTGATTGGTTGGTTCGCTTTTCCGACGAACGACACAGCGCCCGACAGCACTTCGGTGATTGCGTACGTAGCGCATGAGGTCGACGCCGTCTGGCCGAGCGACAGCGATTCACTGAATGGTGAGATAAAGGCGGGCAGGCTTGAACTTCTGTCGGGAATTGTTCGCCTGGACTTTTACAACGGAGCGTCAGTGACATTGCAGGGGCCAGCTGTGTATGAGATCACGGGTCCAATGGAAACGCGACTGCATCATGGCGTGTTGACAGCACGTATACCAGAGTCGGCAATCGGCTTCACTGTAGAAACGTCGGCGATGGATGTCGTCGACCTTGGAACTGCCTTTGGTGTGTCCGTAGATAGAGATGGAGTCACCGACGTCAGTGTCTTTGAAGGGAGTATTGAAGTCAGACTGACGGGCAGTCCGTCCAGTTTGATTGTGGAGGGCGAGGCCGTTCGCGGCGGAGAAGGAAAACAGATTGCCAGCGTTCCGTTTGACGTCAGTACTTATGAGCGTGTCTGGCCAGTCGCCCTGGGAGTTGCGAAGACGACTGGCTCCATGCGGTTTGTTCGGCCCGGGCCACCGTGGGATTTGACCACGCATCGGGATGACAACGACATCATTGTCTTCCCTGAAGTGGAGAGCATTCATCTGAAACAGCCGATCGGTGTGGATTCCGTCCAACCGGGAGAACTTCTTCGCGAGCAGGAGAATGAAGGGCATACGATAGCGGCAGGAAAAACGGTGCGTTCGTACCTTCTGCAATTCAACCCGGCGAATCGGGACTCCGACGTAAAGGAAGTCTTGACTGGCGCGATAACATTCAGCCATCCGATCGCTGGCATCATTTGGAACGCAGACCGTCTTGCTCAGACGGACCAGCCCTTCGGCTCCGAAGCATCGCATTATGAGTTTCCCGGCCGCGGAATCGAGACACCATTAAGGATCAAACGACCGGGAAAGGGCAGGGATCGCATATTCCTTTCCAAAGACCGCTTCACCTTGAATCTGAAGCTCCACTGTAGCGTGCATATCGATCAGATTCGCGTGCTCGTGGAAACAGAGTAGCTTTGAAACCAGTAAAGAAAGTCGGCATGAAGATGAAATCCCAACTCGATCGCCG
>JBDONA010001043.1:0-14075 GCA_039831575.1 Fuerstiella sp.
CCGTCGGCGGTCAGCATCTCGGTGACAAGCTGGTCCCACGGTTTGTTCTGCGCGAACGACTGCCGCAGATAGTCGCGCCATTCGTCCGTCTTGATGTGTTTTGCGGGGCGGCGTTCCATCAGCATCGTGTCAAACGCGTATTGCATTCGCCGCGCGTATTGCGGTGAGCTCAGCAACCGGTCGATCAGCCGGGCACGCTTGTCAGAAGATCTGTCCGCCAGAAACCGCCGTGTCTGATCGGCGCTGGGAATGGTACCTGCCAGGTCTAGATAGATTCGTCTGGCGAAAGCGGCGTCACCGGCGTCGTCGGCAGCGATGTTGTCGAAGCCCACACTGCCCACGCCGACTGCCATGTCGATCCACTCGTGGAGCGGAATCGCTGCGTCTGATGAACCTGCGGCGGAGACCAGGATCACGACGGCAAACGTCAAGGTTTGGAAGGAATCGCGAGGATTCATGGGGCGGGTCAAGTCAGGGGGGATGGTGGGTGACTTTCCTGCCAAGGAGTTTACCCAAAACTTCAGCGGTACACCAACTGACAAATGATTATCAGGGCGAAAAACGGCTGTGGTGACGCGGGCCGACTGAGATAGCGATCCGGTGGGACTGTGAAGAGAGGGTCGGGAGTCTTCTTCGGATGAACACTCTTTGATCTGAATCCGTTTCCGGCCGAAAAAGACTTCCGACCCTTTGTCTGCATAACGAAAGCACAACGAGATGAGCAGCCCTTCATTTGACGGGTTCCCTGCGGGGACGATGAAGTTCCTGAAGCAACTGAAGCGGAACAACGACCGCGACTGGTTTAACGACAACAAGCCGCGATACGAATCAAACGTGCGGGAACCGGCACTGGCATTTATAGAAGCGATGCAGAAGCCGATGCACCGTCTGTCGGAATGTGTCGACGTTGTGCCGAAGAAAGTCGGCGGTTCATTGATGCGTGTTTATCGCGATACACGATTCTCGAACGACAAGACGCCGTACAAGACAAACGTCGGCATCCATTTCCGACACATGGCCGCTAAAGACGTCCACGCGCCGGGATTCTACATTCACATTGAACCTGGTGAAGTATTCCTTGGCGCCGGAATCTGGCATCCGGATTCCACGGCATTGGCCGCGATTCGGGAACGCATCGACGACGATCCGGCTGCGTGGAAGCGTGTCCGGGATGGCAAGGCGTTTCGCAGCCAGTTTGCACTGACCGGTGATTCTTTGAAGAGACCACCCCGCGGGTTCGACTCGGAGCATCCGATGATCGAAGACCTGAAGCGCAAAGACTTCATCGGTATCGGTCAGCTGGCCCCAAAGTCGATCGAAAGTCCCGACTTTGTGATGGACACGGCTCAGGCGTTCAAGGCCGCGATTCCGTTCGTGCGTTTTTTGTGCGGAGCACTCGACCTGCCGCTGTAACTCTTCGGAAAAACGACGGCCCGCTGATCTGCGTCGCTGTGCAGCGACAAACAGCAGCGGGCCAACAGATTCCGAGCGGTAGCTCGAACAGGCTGGCGAAGCCGGCTCGCGTAATCCGGCGAAGCCGGCGGTTACATTCCTGCCTGCAGAGCTCGCAGGTGACGTTCGAAGTGATCGGCCAGCACTTCTGTGTAAGTGTCCGGATGAGAATCGAGTACGGAACGGACGGCTGGACCGAGTGTCGGATCGGTCAGTGTGGATCCGAACGTGCAGTGCAGGATTTGACGACCTGGTTTCGTGAAACCTTTGCCTTCGGGAACTTCCGACCACAGCTCAAGGTACTCCCGTTCCAGTTCCAGCACATCGCTGACGTCGGCGGGTGCCGGAGCAGAATCAAGCGTGGCGGACACGTGATACGTGGCTTTGTCGACTTCGTAGTGGCTGCGGCCGAAGTCGATAATCTGTCGGAACAGTGCTTCGTCATGACGAGCGACAACTCGCAGAGCTTCCAGATAACTGGTGCCTGCGGTCTTCACGTGAAACTGCCCCCTGGTTTGTTTTGACAGCAGCGAATACATCGAAACTTTGTCGGAGCCGGAATGCAGACTGAGTTTGTAGCCGCCGAGCAGTGTGGCCACCGCCGCGTGTTCGCCCAGTGACGCTTCCAGAGCGTCGAGGTCGCCTTTGTAGTCCACACCTTTCTCAAGGTCCCCGATGAAGCGAGGTGCCAGGCTGACCAGTTTCATGCCGCCCTGCAGACACTGATCGGCGATGATGTAATGTTCGGCCAGCGTTGTTGGCTGTTCCGTTTCGTCAACCGACAACTCGATTTCGTAGTCCTTGCCGGCTTTCTCGTGAACTTTCTTGATGTAATCGCCCAGCGCAAGTGCTCGATCGATCGCCTTGCCATATTTCACGGCGGCTCGCATACAGGCGGCTTCTGTCAGCTCAATGGTGGTGCCGGTTGAAAGACCCACACTCTTGCCAACGTAACCGTCGTACCAGCTGGCCAGCCCCTTGACGTCCTCAAACTTTGCACGGACTGTGGCTTCGTCGTAATCGTCTGCTGCCTGGTCCACATCGTCGGAAGGATCGATGGTGAAGAAGGTAAATCCTACCGCGGCTGTGACGTCAACGTCTTCCGGTGTCTTCAGATGATCCGCATCAGCGCCGACTTTGCCCGTCCAGCCAGCGGCCTGAGCTCCATTGAGCGCATCGTCCATGACTTCCTGCGCCGTTCGCTGCGTGCGAGTCATTTCGCGAATGGACTGCTGCGGATAAATCGGCTCAATTCCGCTGCCCGCGCGGTTCATGGATTCCACATGCCCCGCAGTTGCCAGGCCAATGCGGTCACCGAAACCAAAAGAAGGAGCCAGTCCAAGAGGTTCACACTTCATGTTTCAATCGTTTCTGTTCTGACAGGTCAGGCCGTGTCTGACGCGGCGATGGTTATTAGGATTTGTGCGGGGCACGATTGTCGGGCCCACGGGCACAGAAAGCAGATGGCCCTTTAGTTGGCCACTTCGATGACGGCTTTGATGACGCCGGTTTCCGGTTTGGTCAGGGTCTCGAATTCGCCCACCACATCGTCGTAACGGGTACGGTGCGTGATCCACGGATCAGTGTTGATGGTGCCGTCTTCGATCAGCCCAATGATTCGTCCGAAGTCAGCCGGCAGAGCGTTGCGTGACGCCTTCAGAGTGATTTCCGGCTTGTGCAGTGTGGGATGCAGAAAGGTCACGTCCTGTGTCGTGATGCCGACGTAGACCAGGCTTCCGGTGTGAGCCACAAAGGCGAACGCGCTGGACATCGACTTATTGCTGCCGGTGGCGTCCGTCACCACGGAGTACCTGTCGCCTCCGGTGATATCCATCGCCTGCCCGATTTCGCTGCCGTCGCCCTGGAACTGAATCGTGTGCTCGATGTTGTACGTTCTGCGGCAGAAGTTGAGTCGATCCGGATTCATATCCATCACGGTAATCGATGCTCCGGTCAGACGAGCGAATTCCAGAGTGGCCAGGCCAATGGGGCCGGCTCCGATGATCAGGGCGTGGTCACCCTGTTGCGGATTGCCTCGGTCATTGGCGTGGCAGCCGATCGCCAGCGTCTCCACCAAGGCCAGCTGTTCCATGGAAAGTTTTTCAGACGGATGCAGTTTTTCGGCGCGGATCAGGAAGCGTTCGCACAGTCCGCCATCAACCATGACGCCGATGACGTCAAGTGTTTCGCAGCAGTTGCTGTTGCCTTTGCGGCAGGGATAGCATTTCCCGCAGTTCATGTAGGGTTCAACGCTGCAGCGATCGCCGGGTTTGACGTTCGTCACTTCGTCGCCAACGGCAACGACTTCCACACCCAGCTCATGGCCTGGAACGCGGGGATAACTGAAGAAAGGCATCTTGCCCAGGTAGCCGCTGATATCCGTGCCGCAAATGCCCATGCGATGAGTTCTGACCAACGCCTGACCTGCGGAGGGCTGCCCGGGATCGTCGATTTCGACGTATTCAAATCGCTTCGGTTCCTGAAGTCGAATGGCTTTCATGGCGCGTGGTTTTCTACAGAGATTGTTTCCAAATGTTTGCGTCATCCTTCGCGAGGACGCCAGTTCTATGCCGTAATTGGCGCCCACATCCTTGCGGAATGTGCCCGGATCACATTTGGATGGTGGTAATCGTCGGGTATTATAGTGTGTGTCGATCTGGTCGCCATGATGACGATCGTCGCCGAAAGTGTCTTGTCACCATCAGTGAGCTGTCGTAATTCATGGAAACATCCTGCAATTGAGCCCCGTTTTACGACGAACGGGAGCCGTTTTCGATTCCGACAGTTAGTTCGCGTCGTCTGAGGCAACGGCCTTGTTAGCTTTTATTGATTGTCGGGCTGGTTGCTTGTAGGTTTGGCATAGACATGTTTTTTATCCTCCCGTTTTTACGGGAGGGCCGGACGCGGTAGCGGCCGGGGAGGGCGATTGGAAGTCGAGGTGCGAATGTATGGTTGCGGTTTGATAAACCCTCTCCGGGCCTGATAGCCCGACTCTCTCGCAAGCGGGAGAGTGAACGTGTGAACTAGAATGCTTGCAGACGCTTCGATCGTAGTCTTCGGACTTGTGTAGAAACCAACACCTGACATGCCGGTTATCTGGCCCACCTTGTTGTGGAATACTTTATGACTTCTCAGTCGCCACTACTGCCGCCTTCAGTCGACCGTCGTCAACTGCTGCACCAACTGGGTGGCGGTCTCGGCATGTTGGGCGCCGCGACGATTCTGGCGCAGCGAAGTCATGCTGCCGAAGGAACATTGCAGAATGCGGGCGGACCACATTTCGCCCCGAAGGCCAAACGCGTCATTCATCTGTTCATGAACGGTGGTCCGTTTCAGGCCGACCTGTTTGATCCGAAACCAGCTCTGAAAAGGTATGCCGGTCAACGACCTGAAGGCGCGGATCTGGTGACTGAGCGACCGACCGGCGGACTGCTGCCCTCGCCCTTTCGGTTTCGACCTCACGGTGAAAGTGGCGTACCCGTCAGCGAACTTCTGCCCAAACTGGGTCAGCACATCGACGACATCTGCGTGCTGCGTTCTCTGCACGCCGATAATCCCAACCACGGGCCGGCGCTGTTGCAGATGAATAATGGCACCATCCTGCCAACTCGACCCAGCATGGGCGCTTGGTTCCTGTACGGGCTGGGAACTGAAAACGAAGATCTTCCCGGTTATGTAGTGCTTTGTCCGGGCCGTCCGGTGCGGTTCTCCATTTTATGGAACAGTGCCTTTCTGCCGTCGGCTCATCAGGGGACCTACATCAATCATTCCACAGTTGATCCGTCCACCATGGTGCCGCATTTGCGAAATAGGAAGTGGGATAAGGAAACCCAGCGTCGTCAGCTGGATCTGCTGCGTCAATTGGATGCACAGGTACAGGCTCAGCGAGGACCGGACCCGGCTTTTGATGCCCGGCTGCAGTCGTTCGAGACTGCCTTTCGTATGCAGTTCCAGGCCAGTGACACGTTTGATCTGCAGAAAGAGTCAAAGGAAACGCGAGCGGCTTACGGAGAAGGCCACTTTGCCAATGGCTGCCTGCTGGCTCGGCGAATGGTGGAGCGCGGTGTCCGTTTTGCGCAGGTTTATTATGGCAACGGGCAGCCCTGGGATACACATTCCGGCCACGATCAAAAGGTGCCCAAGCTGTGCAAGGACATTGACCAGCCAATCGCTGCGTTGCTGAAAGATCTCAAAGAACGCGGCATGCTGGACGATACTCTGGTCATCTGGGGTGGCGAATTCGGTCGCACACCAACCTCAGAAAACGGAAACGGTCGCGACCACAACCATCACGGGTTCACGATGTGGATGGCCGGTGGTGGAATCAAGGGCGGCATGACCTACGGTGAAACAGACGACTTTGGTTTCAAAGCCGTGCAGGACAAAGTTCACGTTCACGATATGCACGCCACCGTGCTGCACCTGCTGGGACTCGATCACGAACGACTCACGTACCGTCATTCAGGCCGCGACTACCGCCTGACGGATGTGCATGGCCGAGTTGTTCATGAGATCATCGCGTAGCTGCTTCGCGACGAAAAAAAGTGGTCTGCTGTGATCACCGCACATTCTGTGGAAATCCGCGAACCTTAGAATCGCTGCACGTCTCCTACCCGATACGTTCGGTTGGCATCTTGTCTGCTGACCATGTTTCGGTTCCCTTTAGAGGAGACAACCAGATGATGTTGCTGTACGGATTTCTCCGCAGCATCTCGGCGATCCTCCGTCGAGCTGCAGAGTGGAAGCACGGTCGTATGCGGAGAGCGTACGAATGTGCTGAGACCGCCTTTGGGGAACTGGAAACAAGCTGCAAGGCCGACGAAGTCGCTTTCGGGCGACCTCTGGACTACGCTCAGCAGTTGCGTTTGCTGAAGACCTATGAACGTCGTGAAGTCGCTAAGGAACGATGGGTTCGTGCGGCGGAACGAATGAATCGACGCAAGAATGTTGACGGTAAGGTTCGCTCGCTAAGCGAAATGCGCCTGCCGTACACTTTCGGCTTGATCGACATGGCTTTCATTCTGCGCGTGCTTGATCATCTGGGCATCATGCCTCAAATCGAGCAGCCGCTGCTGGAACGCCTGTACTCTGTGCTGTTCAATTAGTGCGTGTCGCACGGACGTGTAACGGGTCCGGCGAGCAATTTCGCAGTTGAACGGTAGCGGAAGTCGCCGCACTTCGGTGAAGCGCGGTCTGAAGAACAGACCAGAAACGGGTCTGTCTGTTCCACGTTTGTGGCAGTGCCTGCGCTGGAGATCTGCATTACGAATCTCCAGCAAAGGCCCGTCACGAGTGCACCACCGACTGGACTCCGTGAGACACTGAATCGTCAGGTTCGGAGCGAAGCGCATGCTGGGATCGTTTCTCCGCAACTTCAATGCTTCATGCAAAAAACGGGGCCCGCAGTTTTCGAGCGTCAGCTCGAATCGGCTGGCGGGCCGCCCCGCCTGTGTCTGCGACTTCCGGGCGACCGTAAACGCTCTGCATTTCGTGCGGGTCGTTCTGCAGGTCGATCATTTCCCATTCGTTGATTGGCGAGGCATAGTGATTCTCACTGACATGAGGTATAACGCGGCAGCGTGAACGGTGTTTCGTGCCGCAGAACCCTGGCCTAACGAATCGGACCTTGGCACCTGCACGGTTCTACCGAACTCTTCTTTGAAATCAACTGGTTACGCGAGCGGTAACCTGTTTGCTGGAATTTCGTTATGAAACATTTTCCGATTTCTGCAGCGGTCGTCTTTTGCATGGCGACGTGTGCGGTCGCTGACGACTGGCCTCAGTGGGGCGGTCCGCAGCGAGATATCGTGTGGAGAGAAAGTGGCATTGTCGATACTCTGCCAACGGATGGCCTGCTGCCACGAGCATGGTCGACACCAGTGGGCGAAGGCTATTCCGGTCCCTCAGTCGCGAATGGCAAAGTGTATCTGACAGACAGAATTCTTGCTGACCGCAACGAACGCATTCTGTGCTTCGACGCCCAGTCCGGAACGCAGCTCTGGCAGCACGAATACCCCGCACGATATACTGTCAGTTATCCGGCCGGTCCTCGAGCGACTCCGGTTGTTGACGACGGCCGAGTATTTACCATTGGAGCGGTGGGCCACCTGTTTTGCATGGACGCAGACACGGGCGACCAGATTTGGAAGGCCGATTTTCAGGCTGACTACGGAACGGAACTGCCGAACTGGGGAATGGCCGCAGCGCCGCTTGTGGACGGCCAGAGGTTGATCACTCTGGTTGGTGGCCGCGACGGAGCGCTGATAGTGGCGTTTGACAAGGCCACCGGAAAAGAGATCTGGCGTTCACTGGACGACCGCAGGGTCGGGTACTGTCCGCCTGTGATTCTGGAGTTCGGCGGACGACGACAGCTGATTGTCTGGCATCCAGCGGCCATTTCATCTCTGGATCCTGAGACTGGCAGCGTCATCTGGGAAGTTCCGTGGACGATCCGTTCCGGACTTTGTGTTTCCATGCCACGGCAGGTGGACAATCGTCTTTTCTTCACTGCGTTCTACAACGGACCCATGATGCTGCAGGTCGATGCTAATAACGCAGAGATTGTGTGGCAGGGTAACAGCGACAGCGAACGGGACACGGACGGACTGCATTCGATCATACCAACGCCGTGGGTTGACCAGGACAACATTTTTGGTGTCTGCAGCTATGGTCAGCTGCGAGGCCTGAACACAAGAACGGGTGAGCGACTTTGGGAAACTCTGGAGGCGACCGGCAGCGACCGATGGTGGAACGCCTTCCTCATTCCTCATCAACCCGCTGGACAGGCACAGTCAGCACGTGACAGGTTTTTCATCCACAACGAACAGGGTGACCTGATCATCGCCGAACTCACAGCAGACGGTTACAATGAACTCAGCCGAGCCAGACTGGTAGAACCGACTCGCAAAGTGCAGCGGCGCATGACGATCTGGTCGCACCCGGCCTTCGCTATGAAAAGCGTGTTCGCTCGAAACGACAAAGAACTGGTACGAGTGAACCTGGCCGCCACCCCGGCCGTGGACTAGCTGGACAGCGCCACTTTGTGCTCAATACCTGTATTCTTCGGCGTTTGCGTGACTTGTAAGCGGCACGGCGCTAGCCGCCGGTATTTGCTGGTAGTACCGGCGGCTAGCGCCGTGCCGCTCACGGAAAGTGGCGCTGTACAATTAGTAGCGACCGCTCCCTGTTCGAGATCCGGAATTTTCCTTACTTGACGTGTTATGTCTGATTCCAGAGTGATGTGGCAACAATTCCTTTCCAGCAAACGCATTGGCAGTTCGAAGCCCGCGACAGGTGAACGCGATGCGTCACGGTCGGAGTTTCACAAGGACTACGATCGCATCATCTTCAGCAGTGCGTTTCGCAGACTGAGTGACAAGACTCAGGTCGTGCCGTTTCCCACGTCGGATTATACGCGACGCCGATTGACGCACAGTCTGGAAGTGTCCTGCGTGGGACGTTCACTGGCGACAAATGTGTACGAGATGGTCCGCCACGAGATCAGCGAGTTTGTTTCACAGGGGGACTTTGAAGCCATCGTGGCCGCCGCCTGTCTGGCTCACGATATCGGCAATCCGCCCTTTGGTCATTTTGGCGAAAAGGCCATTCAGGATTGGGCAGCAGAAGTTCTGCAGGAAGCGAGGTTTAATTCGCTGACTGAAGTTGAGCGCAGCGATCTGACACTGTTTGAGGGGAACGCGCAAAGTTTTCGAGTACTCACGCGGCTGCAGATGAGTAATCGTCGTGGAGGCATGCGACTGACGGCTGCCACGCTGGGCGCACTGGTGAAGTATCCTCGTCCAAGCCACGTTGCAGGAACTTCACAGTACAAGAAACATGGCTGTTTTCACGATGACAGTGAACTGTTTGCCGAAGTGTTCGAAACAGCAGGGCGCTGCGCCGATGATCTGCAGCAGTTCGGACGGCATCCGCTGGCTTTGTTGTCCGAAGCGGCCGACGACATCTGCTACGCCATCATTGATCTGGAAGATGGCTGCAAAGCGGGACTCATTCCGGAACCAGACGCGATGGAGATTCTCGAGAACCTGCGGGCCGGATCGACCGGTTCGGCCGAAATGCCGGGATCCGATCGGCTGTCGATGGGGCGAGCGATGGTCATCAACGAGCTGGTTAATCAATGTGCGGATGTCTTTCAGTCTCACATGACCAGCATTCTGGATGGCAGTTTCATGGGGCCGTTAATCGACCGGACTCCCGCAGCGGCTCCTTACAAAACAGCCAAAAAAATCTCGTTGAGACAGGTGTTTAACAGCGAACGCGTGCTGGAACTGGAAGCGGCCGGCTATCAAGCCATTCAGGGGCTGATGAAGGTTCTTGTGACGGCGGCCCTGACGGATTCACCCAGTGGATTTGATCAGCACGTCAGAAAGTTGACGAAACTGCGGATTGACCCGGAACTGTCCATCTATCAAAAACTGCTTGCCTGCACAGACAAAGTGAGTGGCATGACGGATCGTTACTGCGTGGAACTGTTTCGAAAACTGTCCGGACATGCACAGATATAATGAGGCCGGTGCCTAAGACCATTCCAGCTGGTGTCTGGATTCGGACGCTGCTTGCGTCGGTCGAAAGTCCTGACTCCTTCAAAGCCCGATCAACAAGTCTGTTCGTCGAGAATCCTTTGCAAAGATATTGAGATGGTGTTTTCAGCTTGGTATCGCACGTTCTCTGCCATTGCCGCTTTGTCGGTCGTTATCGTTGGCTGTGGGTCGCCTTCGCAAACTGTTGAAGAAATAACGACTGCTCCCGAACAGGTTGCCCCTGCGGTGCCGATCACTGTCGACGAAAACGACTGGCCATGGTGGCGCGGGCCTGCGGGGAACAACGTGACGGCGTCTGCAACGGCCCCAACACAGTGGAGCGAATCGAAAAACATCGTCTGGAAGCGCAAAGTGCCCGGTCGAGGTCACGGTTCGCCGACGGTGGTTGCTGATAAAATCTTCCTGTGTACGGCTGACGAAGCCGCCGAAAAACAGTACGTCCTTTGTTTCAGTCGGGCGACGGGTGAGCAACTGTGGCAAACGGAAATTCATTCGGGCGGATTTCCCGCGAGCGGTGGCATGCATCGTAAGAGTACTCATGCAAACTGCACCGTTGGCTGCGACGGCACGTCGCTGTTTGTCGGCTTTCTGAACAATGAGCATGTCTGGGCGACCAGTCTGACGCTGGATGGAGATATCCGCTGGCAGACCGAGCTTGGATATTTTGTGCCGAAGTTTGGCTATGCCGCTTCGCCGTGCCTGTTTGAATCGTTGGCTATCTATGCGGGTGACAATCGTGGGGGTGCTTTTATTGCGGCCGTTCATCGTGACAGTGGAGACATCGTGTGGCGAAAAGCGCGCAACGACGTCGACACCTATTCCTCTGCCATCGTGGCGAACATCAACGGCAAGCCTCAACTGGTTATCAGCGGAGACGAGCGGGTTGCGGCCTACGATCCATCGACCGGTGCCGAAATCTGGAGCTGTTCCGGCACCGCCTCCGCGACGTGCGGCACGCCCGTCTGGAAAGACAATCTGGTGTTCGCAAGTGGTGGAAATCCAGAGCGGCAGACCATCTGCATTGACGCGACTACGGGAAACAAGGTCTGGGAAGACGGAGTGAAGTGTTACGAACAGTCGATGCTGGTCGCCAACGATCATCTGTACGCTGTGACGGACGATGGCATTGCGATCTGCTGGGACGCGACGTCCGGAACTAGAAAGTGGCGACATCGACTGACTGGCCCGATCAGTGCGTCCCCGGTTCTGGTCGGCAATCTGATCTATGCCACCAACGAGTCCGGCACGACCTGGATTTTTGAAGCGAACCCATCAGCCTACACGCAGGTGGCACAGAATCAGCTGGGCTCCGCATCGTTTGCATCCTTTGCTGTATGCAACAATCAAATGTTCGCGCGTGTGGCCGCAGGGAATCGCCAGGGGCGTCAGGAATTCCTGTACTGCATTGGCGAGAGTTCGGTCGAAGTGGATTGATCAGTTTCGACGGGCGACGCCCGCGTGTTGCGCCGACACGTGACCGCGAAGGACGCGTTCCGGCTCGAAAAACAGGGCAACCCACGAGCCGGAACGTGTCACGATAACAGGTAGATTGCTTAGAACAGTTCACAAATTGACGGAACCGGTTCTGGCTCGCGGGGGCAGCCGTTGTGCTATTGGGACACGTCAACCGCGGCCGTGAGTCAGCGAAATTCGCCGTCACTACTTCGTCACGGCCAGGGGCAATTTGCCAGGATCGATATCCTTCACCGCCAAATCGCCGAACACCGCCCGGTATTGACCGCCGTTGGCCAGTTTGTACCAGCAGACAATCCGGTCTGCCTGACCATACTTCACGCCTTTTCCGATATAACAGAAGCTGCCCGGTACAGCGTGATCCTGAATGAAGTGCATAATCGGAAAGGGACCGCCGCGGAGCTGCGACTCTTTAATCAGATCCGCAATGGTCAATTCGAGTTTGCTCCATTGGGCCTTTGGTTTCTCGAAAATCGCGTTGTAGTTTTCTCCATCGATCACAAGTCCTTTCGGTGAGTCGGGAAATACGTTGCCGCCAAATTTGACTGCTGCCGTGAGAAACTCCAGCATCTCCTTTTCGCTGACAGTCTGCTTCTCCGGATTTTCCAGCTTGTAGCCCGGGGGAGGTGTCAGGCTGAACATGTCGGTGGCCAACTTTGCATCCAGGACAATTTCTGATTCGATCGTGCCCATCGCGCGGGTGCCCTTCCATGTTTTTTCGCCCGGCTTGTCTCGATCAGGATCGGTTTCCGGATACAAGGGCTTATCGATGGAATTACGAAACTGGACAAGCTGTTTCGTTTCGGTATCGATCCAGAAGTCGTGGAATCGTGTTTCCCGCTGCTGATCTCCTTGGATCGTATGACGGAATACATTGACCGTGCCGGTACCGGTGTCTCGCTGACCGACCAGTTCCAGAGCATTTTGTGTCATGGAAGTATCGACCCAGTCAAACGGACCGCTGTCATCTGGCTGGCGTCCGATGTCTCGCAAAACGGCGGTCTTTGTTTTTGGATTCAACGACAATTCTTTGCCGTCCAACGTGTTCTGAATGGTTACGGAAAGTGCTTTTCCGTTCGTCCCCTTATTCTCAGTTCGATACTGGCCCGGATGCCGGTAAGTCTTGCGACTGGTCATTTTGTGCAGCCAGTTTCGTTGCCCATCTTTGCTGGTTGCACGCATAAAGAATTCATGTTTCCAGGTGATCGTCCGGGCCGATTTCAGCTCCCTGATGGCCTCGGCATAGGCAGTTGATTCTCCCCGGAAACCGACACTCCAGATCAGTAGAGCAAGACACAATGTTGTTGCGGTCAATTTGAACGTACGCATCAGAAATCTCCTTCGGCGAGTTTGAAGTTCGGTGACCACGGGATTGAGGTAAGCCACTGCTTCAGCGTTCTGCCCACGCCATGCGTCAAAGTCCGGTGGCGGACAATCGCCCCAGAGGGAGCGGATTTCATCTTCCGAAAAGGGATCACTCGCAGACATGGGCATCTCCTGTCGAAAATTCGCGCCCCAGAATCGTCGTCAGTTTCCTTCGGGCTCGCTGCAGTCGGCCATGAATGGAAGCTGAGGTTGTCTTCAGAGTACGGGCGATCTCGTCGTGACTCATCTCGCTGAAATATCGCAGTACCAAAAGCTCTCGCGCGTCGTCATCAAGTTGCTGCATCGCGGTTCTCAGCGTGGCTGTGCGGGACTCGTTTTGTGTGGAGTCCGGCGCAGGCGTCTCGGTTTGCAAAGCGATGAATGGCTGTTGACGACGACGGACGCGACTGCCGGTCCGGCGACAAATGGTTCGCAGCCACTGCGGAAACCGTTGCCGATCGTGCAGCGTGGTCAACTGCCGAGCGGCCTGGGCAAACGCTTCCTGAGCGGCATCTTCAGCCAGATGACGGTCTGAGCAGACGCTGAGAGCGACGCCCATTGCCATCGGCCAATACCGTTCAAACAGTGTCTGGAACGCGTCGACGTTTCCCTGAAGGGCGGCGTCGATCAAAACTGAATCTGACGGTTCCAAACTGTTCGATCCCCCATCGGCGTCCATTGAATGTGGCTACACGAATCAAGTGCGTGCGAAGTTGCAAAATGAGCGCAGATTCTTGCAGGAATCTCAAAAAACAGCCTCATTCACTCCAGGTAAGCATGCGACGCCTCACATTTATTGTTCCTCGGTCGCCAGGTTTCCGAGCCATTGTGCGTCCTGTCGGCTCCTCGAGTCAGAACCATCGGCGGAGCCGGTGGTATGAGGAGCGCCTCTGAAAGGGGTCACAATACCAGCACGAAGACATCTGAGGTTTCTTCAAGTGTTGAGTTGAGAAAATGTCTGGAATTGTTACGTGTTCAGGAAGCGTACGATTGGGGGGTTCCTGGCGTGAATCGTGATCAGGTATTTCTGTGGATCGTAGGGAGTTCTTGTCTTCCAGACGACGAACAGAATTGGAATCCAGCGAGAGGCCGGCTTTCGAATGGCGGCATGGTGCTTCATTCCACGACTGCGTTGCAGCAGGTAGTAAGCCTTGCTCCAGGGACACCATTTGCGAGCGTGATCCGCGAACTCGTGAAATGTCTGCCTCAGGTATTTCGGACAGG
>JBDONA010000136.1:0-14068 GCA_039831575.1 Fuerstiella sp.
GACACTACATTAGCCCCCTGGCTCAGGTTTATCCCCTTCCCCACGACTTCGGCGTCGTGAAATCGTTCCACTTCGGGCAGGAACGCGTCCTCGTCAGCCGGCGCATGAAACAGCCCGTTCACACGAATGGCACTGTCGAGTGTATAGCGGCGCACGGTCTGATCTTTGGCGTGTGCGAGAATTATTGTAGACTCGCGTCCGTCAGAATTTGGGTTGCATTGATTGCCCGTTCCTGGCGAGAATTTGATGCCCTCCCTGGCTTCACGTGGCGTGTAAAAGCCAGGGAGGGTTTCTCATGAGGGCCGATGTACCAGATTCTCCGCCGCCACGCAGCAGCAGCTTTCAGTCGGTACTGGATGCATTCCTTGCTCAGCCAGGTTTGCCGTTTGCTCATGTGCTGTCGGCGGAACGTATCGCGCAGGTGTTTGCGAAACACAAAGCGTTGTACGGCGAGCACGGGATTTACAACACCGCCATGATGGTCTGGTCGTTCCTCGGCCAGGTACTGCGTGACGGGAAGGAAGCGTCCTGTCAAGCGGCTGTGGCTCAGATCGTGAGCTTTCGCCTGGTGCTCGGCGAAGAGCCTCCGACCGCCGACACGGGTGACTATTGTCGAGCCCGCGCCAAACTTTCCGAAGCGGCATTGCACGAACTCACGTGCGAAGTGGGGAACGAAATGGAGTCCGCCGGACCGAACTCCTGGTTGTGGAAAGGCCTGCACGCAAAACTGGTCGATGGCTTCACGTTCACCATGCCCGACACCGTCAGGAACCAGATTACGTATCCTCAATCGACGAGTCAGGATCCAGGCCTGGGACAACCGATCGCTCGAGCTGTTGCGATTCTCTCGCTGGCGACGGCTGCCGTGATGGATGTTGCCATCGGTCCGTATACCGGCAAGCAAACGGGAGAAACGGCTCTGCTGCGGACGATGATGGATTCCTTTTCGGCGGGCGACATCGCCGTTTTCGATCGGTACTACTGCTCGTTCATGATGATCGCTTTACTGCTCAATCGAAACGTGCATGTTTGCGCGAGAATGCACCAGGGACGACACACGGATTTCCGTCGAGGCAGGCGATTGGGCAGATACGACCACGTCGTTGTGTGGAATCGCCCACAACGTTCGACATGGATGGACGAAGCCACTTACCAATTGATTCCGGAGACTCTCGAACTGCGTGAAATTCGCTATCACATTGTCGAGAAAGGACGTCGCACGAAGAAGATCACGGTGGTCACAACGCTGACCGACGCCGTCGCATACAGTAAGGAAGATATTGCCGATTTATATGGTTTTCGGTGGAACTCGGAACTCGATATCCGCAACATCAAACGGACGCTGAACCTTGATCATGTTCGATGCAAGTCTCCCGAAATGGTGCGGCGTGAAGTCTGGGCCACACTACTGGCCTACAATCTGATCCGGGCAACCACGGCAGGAGCAGCCATGCTTCATGACAAGCAGCCCCGACAAATCAGTTTTACTAGCACGTGTCAATACGTCATCGCATCATGGACGCCGATGTCCTGCGGAACGATGACCCCGATGAAGATCATGGAACACTGTCTCAGACTTTTCGAACAAATCGCGTCGTGCGAAGTCGCCAACCGCCCCGGACGACTCGAACCCAGAGTCCTCAAACGAAGAACTCAAACTTATCCCCTCATGAAAAAACAAGATCCGTACTCAAGGCAGAATTGCGAAAACACGGCACCTGAATACACTTACGTTTCGACAGTGCTATTCGCCCGTTCACACCTCTGGCCCTGGTTCCAAATCGATCCGACCATACACGCTCGATCTGGCGTTCTCCCGACGAAGTTGAAATCTCGTGGGCGGTAAGATCAGACGTGAATCTACGAATCCGATTCGGATCTGTTCGCGAAATCAAGATCGTCAGCATCCCCCCGCGGACGTCGCTGTCAATCCGTCTGAGCCGGCCACCGGCAAGCAGTTCCGGTGGGAGAACTTTCCAGACCCCTTCCGAAAAGACGCGGATCTCGTCACGCCCATCGCGGACCAGCCAGACCCAAACGCTGCCATCCGCATCGTTCACGATTTTCGTCATGAACGGCAGGCTCGTCACAGCGTTTTGGCGAAGCTGACTCAAATCAATGGGATGGCGGCGTTCGATCTGCAGCGAATCGAGCGAGACCTCGACCAGGGCGCCGTCGTGGCCGCACCAGATTCGACCTTCGTGTTCGAGAAATGTTATTCATTCCAGGGCGGGCGCAGTCTTAAAACGATCGCCACACAACACCCAGGTTCCCTGGTCTCCGGCAAAGCAGACCTGATCGCGCGAGTCGACACTCATCAACGGTGGCAGGTTGGCAAATTGGGCCCATTCGTGATCATTGGTTTCCCACCGGAAAAAATTCCATTGCCGACGCCCCAGATGGCTCCATCCGGCGCTTCGACGAGGTTTGATACGAAGGCGTAGTTAATCTTTGTCCAGGCCGATACCGCCGTCCAATGGCTGTCCTTGAAGCACCTGACTCGCATACGCAATCTCTCCAGATCGATCTCGGTGGAGAGTATCCGTCCGCTGCGGGTGACGAGCGATCTGACCGCTGAATTACCCAGATCCTGCCAACGACCTTCGTTCGTCATGAAGACGCTCATGTTGCCCGGTGAGATTCTAATGGAAGCGAGCAATTCGCCGTTCGGCGCTTCAGAAAGATCAAACGGTGTTCCTCCAGGCGGAAACCCGGGGATGTCGAACGGCACCCACCTGTCGCCAAATCGCTGAGCAATTCCGCTTTTTGTCACCGCATATTGATGGCCTTTGGAATCGCGATAGTAGTCATGCAGGTGTTCGGAGGGCAGTCCATCCCCCAGACCGTAACTTTGCCACCGTCCGTTGCTGTAAGACGTCAGTCCCTGGCCGATGGCTGCTGTTGGCCAGCGATCGGAGCAAAACCACAATGTGCCATTGGGATCTTCACGAATCTACGCGACGCTGGGCCCGGCCAACCCCTGCTTCGAACCGTGCGTCTCGAACGTCTCACCGTCAAACGTGCCGCAGCCACGATCGGTGCCCACCCACAGAACTCCGGCCTGAGTCACCTTCACCGCGCGGCAAATATTGCTCGGCAGCCCGTGCTCGACTCCAAAGCGTTTCCATTCGTAGCCATCAAAGAAGAACAGCCCGTCCTGCCGGGCAATCCACAGATCGCCGTTGGCCTCGAAAGTGATATCCATCACTCCCTCGTGAGGGTCGGCCGTCGTTCCCGTCACTGAATAGGAGACGATCTGCCAGGGCTTGTCATGGTGCTCGACGATGTCGGCTTGTGCGGACGCCGACGTATAAAGCATGACAGCAGCTGCGACTTTTATGCAGACTTGCGATGTGAGTGCGGCAGGAATCGAACATGAGTCCGACGATCCGAAGTTCTCAGTTTTCGGCCGATTTTGTTGAACCACCAGTGGAGCATATCACTGCCAAATGTGCCGTGCAAACTCACTTCGGACGATCTTTCATCGCCTCATTGTGCGATCGTTGGGCTACCACCCTGGGACATGTGGGGTCAAATTGCGTTGTCCCGTCAAAAGATCACAGGTGTGACCCGATGATCACCAGCGAACTGCTCTCGACGAACTGAATAGGAGCCCCTGCACACAATTTCAGCCGCACTTCCAATTTGGAGCGGTTTGCTTATTCTCGTGAACTGTCCTGGCCTATCGGTCGGCCGTTTTCTGAGGCCGGAATGCGTCTGTCGCGGCCTCCAGTAAGAGTACGACGCTGTCGGGAAAATGCGACCGCATCACGGCAAACGAAGGTTTGTTAATCAATGTCACTGCTCAAACATGCACCGACGCTTAGCTTAGATCAGGCAAGACAAGTTGCAGTACGTAACTACGATCTGACCGTCCTGGAAGTCAATCCCCTGCCAAGTGAACGTGACCAGAACTTTCTTCTGGATTGCACGGCAGACCAACGATTCGTCCTGAAGGTCTCGAATGAACTTGAAGACCGTAGTCTTCTGGACGGCCAAAACGCAATGTTAATGCACTTGTCCATGCATTTGGATGTGTGCCCGATCGTAGTTCCGGACCGTGACAACAATGCGATTGGCGAATTTGAATTCGGCACCACGAAACACATGGTTCGACTGGTTACGTTTCTACTCGGGCAACCGCTGGTCGTGATTTCGTATCGCAGCCCTGAGCTCCTGTCGGATCTTGGCCGTCGTGTTGGGCAGATCACTGATGCCCTGAAAGACTTCGATCGCCAGGCCTTTCATCGGAGTTTCTACTGGGACCTTGCCAACGCCCGAAAAATTGTGGCAGACGGGTTCGGTCAGATCGTCGACCAGGAATTGAGACAGGACATTGAACATCTGGTTGCTCAGTTCGATCGCTATTCAGCAAGCCTGTTGCACGAATTACCTATGTCCGTGATTCATAACGATTGCAACGACGGAAATGTGATCGTTTCAGAAAGTGACACGGTCGCTGGAATCATTGATTTTGGCGATGCCGTTTACTCCTGGAAAGTCGGCGAACTGGCAATTGCCATTGCCTACGCAATATTGGATCAACCCGACCCGCTTTCGTCGGCGGCTCTGATGGTCGCAAGTTACCACAAAGAATCAAAACTGACGACCAGCGAGATCGGGGCTCTGTTCGGTTTGGTGTGCCTGCGTTTGTGTGTCAGCGCCGTGATCGCTGCCGAACAACAACAACAGCGCCCGGATGATCCCTATCTGTCATCCAGTCAAGGGCCGATTCGAAAAACGCTGCCCTTGTTGCGGGCAATACCGTTCCCCATCGCGACGGCAACATTTCGACGAGCCTGTGGGCTAAAGCCGTTGCCACGAAATGCCGTGGAGTGGTTGCAACAGACCAGAACTTACGCGTTCCCGATCGGCCGAAATTCTGCCGAATCAGAGGTCTCGGTTCTGGATTTGAGTGTCAGCAGCACGTTGATGCCTCAGGATGTTGAATCCCTTACGACGTTGGATCTGACGAAACTCCTTTTTGACCAGTTGGATTCACAGGGCGCAGAAATTGGTGTGGGTCAATATCTTGAACCGAGAATTGTCTATGGATCCGAGCAGTTTGGCGCGGTCGACAATCTGGAACTGGAAAGACGGACGGTTCACCTGGGAATTGATCTGTTTGCGACCGATGGCACCCCTGTCGTTTCGCCGCTGGGCGGTACGGTGCACTGTGTTGCACAAACCGGCAAGCCACTGGATTACGGGCATCTGGTGATTTTGAAACACGAACCTGCCCCGGACGTCACATTTTTTACGCTCTATGGCCACCTGTCCCGAACGACGTTCAAGCATGTTCAGGTTGGCCAGCCGATCGCCCGTGGCGAGACAATCGGTTGGCTCGGCGATGAAAACGAAAACGGTGGCTGGCCTCCTCACCTGCATTTCCAAATCATGCTGGACCTGCCAGGTCTTAAAGATGATTTTCCAGGCGTTTGCGTCGCCACGCAGACATCAGCATGGTCAGAACTTTGTCCCGACCCGAATCTCATTCTCAATTTGCCAACGCGAATCTTTCCGAATGGAAAACCACGCAGGAGCGAAACACTTCAACATCGACACGTCAGCATCGGCCGGAATGTGAGTCTGGGTTATCGCGAGCCGCTGAAAATTGTCCGTGGCTGGAAGCATTGGCTCTACGACCAAACCGGCCGGAAATACCTGGACGCCTATAACAATGTGCCGCATGTCGGTCATTGCCACCCTGATGTTGTCAAAATTCTTTCGGATCAGGCAGGATTGCTCAACACCAATACACGCTACCTGAGCGATGCGTTCAATGAGTATTCAGAAAAACTTGCTGCCACGATGCCAGACCCGCTGAGCGTTTGTTTCTTCTTGAATTCGGCCAGCGAGGCAAACGAATTGGCATTGCGTCTGGCTCGAAATTTCACCGGCCAAAACGATCTGATCGTTTTGGAGGGCGCGTACCATGGACATACGACGTCATTGATTGACATCAGTCCATACAAGCACAACGGGCCGGGAGGCCAGGGAGCACCGGAATGGGTTCACGCGGTGCCCGTCGCAGATACCTATCGCGGTCATCATAAAGATTCAAAAACGGCAGGCCGCCTGTACGCGGAATACGTCAAAAGCATCATCGATAAACTACAGTCGAGTGGCAGACGTCTCAGTGGGTTCATCGCAGAATCGTGTCCCAGTGTCGGGGGGCAGATCATATTCCCTCCTGACTATCTTGCGAATGTCTATCGACATGTCCGTCAGGCAGGTGGATTGTGTATTGCCGATGATGTGCAAACCGCCTACGGTCGATTGGGGACGGCGTTCTACGGATTTGAACTTCAGGATGTTGTGCCGGATATTGTCGTGCTTGGTAAACCGATTGGAAACGGCCATCTCATTTCGGCGGTTGTGACGACCGCAAAAATTGCCGCTGCGTTCGACAACGGGATGGAGTTCTTCAGCACCTTTGGTGGGAACACGGTGTCCTGCCAGGTCGGATCGGCGGTCCTGGAGATCGTCCAAAAAGAAAGCCTGCAGTCGGCAGCCTTAAACACCGGCGCGTTCCTGCTGGGCGAACTTGAAAATCTCAAATCAAAATACTCGATCATCGGCGATGTTCGAGGAAGCGGTCTGTTCCTGGGGATTGAGCTGGTTCGCGACGTTCAATCATTGAAACCCGCCGCCCCTGAGACCAGCTTCCTTGTCAATCGTATGCGCGACCGTGGAGTCCTGATCGGTACCGACGGACCCCTGCACAACGTTTTGAAGATCCGTCCACCTATGACGTTTGGCATCGACGAAGCACGTATGTTGGTCTCGTCGCTGGACCGCAGTTTCGCTGATCTCAGGAATCGCGTCTTTGCTTGATGGAACGTGAAATGCTGCGCATCATCAAATTGAACGGCGGCAAATTAGAGCAGTTTTCAAAATGAGGTGGTCGCGGGCATGCCGTTTCTGCCAGCGGCTTGAACAGAAGGGCGCAATGGAAACGAAGAAGACGCCGAGCTGGTCCCGTCTCTTGGAGCCCTTCGCGATCTTCTGTTCAATTGACGAGAAGCCCGTACGAACCAGCATTCGGAATAAAGTCGAGAGAATTGTGGCAATCATTGATGGCTACCACCTTCCCTTTGTCTGTCTGCAGTGCCAATTGGATGGCACCGGTGGCTGCATAACCGAAACGGAGTGTCGCTCATGTCAGTCAACGTGACGTTGGAGTCTGTGATCTCGACTTGCGGGTTATCTGCGTGAGCTGTTCTGAAGCTCTGAATTGACGTAGAATGGCGCCAGAGCCTATCGCTTTTCGGATCCGTTATGCCGGCCCAATTCCCATCGTTCTCGTTGGAGTATCTGCCAGTGTCAAAACCTTACGTCACTCTTAAACCGACCGAACAAACGATTCTTACAGCCTCAGCGACGATCTATGCCGGTTACGTTTCGGCCGGCAGGGTTCCTGAAGGTGCAGAAAAGGAATGGCTCAGGCGCTCATTAAAGGAAACGATCGCTCTGGCACAGCTGACTGACGAATCGGTCATGGCAGATGGAGAATTCGACTAACGCAGTTTACCTGGTCACGAGAACCGTTCCGGCTCGTGGGCATGCCGTTTTCTCAGGCTGGTACCCACGGGTCGTTCATCTTTGGCCGAACTGTTCCTGTCACACTTCCGCGCACGGGATCGTCTGACGACAGTCAACATTATTCGCTGCCTGGGGGCTGACCAATACAGAACAGATGCTGTTCGGAGCGTACAAACAGGTTGCCCTGTGACACGGCCATGGATGCTTTGCATTTTTCCCCAAGGCGGTTGCGGGCAAGGATTTTCTGTTTCGGCCCTGCCTCGATCACCACGGATTCTCCTTCGGCTTCGGTCAGAAAATAGATTCTTCCATCGGCATAGATGGGCGAACACGAATGTTTGCCGCCAATTCGTTCCTGCCATACGACGTCACCGGTAGCGGCACGAAAACACGTCACCACTCCTTTGTCGCTGACCGAATAAATGTACGGTTTGACGTACAGCATTGATGCCAGCGCTGGAACGCCCTTTGTCTGTTCCCAGGCCATATGCGTCTGAGTAACGTCACCCGTGCCACCAGTACGAATGACTCGAATCGTCGGGGCCTCAAAACCGGAGCAGCTGAAGACCAGTCCGTCGCCGACCACGAGCGACGGCGTGACTCCTTCGCCTTTACTGTAGATCGACCAGATGAGTCTGCCATCCGTGGGGTCAAATCCCTGCACTGTGTCCCCGGCCCCACTGACAATCTGGTCGTTGCCGTTCTGGCGGAGTATGTTGGGCGTGACATGTCCCAGTCGCGACAGGCCTCGTTTTCCACGCCAGCGCGTCTTGCCCGTTGTTTTTTCGACGGCCAGCAGGACCGCCTGCTGCCAGGGAATTTTCCAACCCACTTTGTTGTTTTCACCGTCGCTGCTGCCGTCGTAGGCCATGATCACGAGATCCTGATACAGGATCGGTGATGAGGCCAGTCCGTGGTGGCTGTAAAAACTGACGTCCTGGTTGGTCCACGCCACTGTCCCGTCGAAGTCAACGGCCACCATTCTGCCGCTGCTGAAGACTGCATAGACCTGCCGTCCGTCTGTGGTCGGAGTTGGCGTCGCGTCTGAGTTCTCGTTTCGCTTTCGGCGAACCTCCTGTTCAAACACCTTCGTGTTCCACCGAATCTTTCCGGTTCGGCGATCAACACAGATGACATGACACGACCGACCGTCGTCTGTGGTTGACGTGACAAAAACGTGGTCGCCGGAAATGACAGGAGACGACCATCCTTCGCCAGGGATGGTCGTTTTCCAGGCGATGTTCTCTGTGTCGCTCCATGTCAGCGGTAAGTCTGTCTCGGACGAGATCCCTTGTCCGGTTGGACCTCGAAACCGCGTCCAGTCTTCGGCCTCACTTGCGGGCATGCGCACGACAAGAATGAAGGTCGTGAAGAATACTGTTTTCCAGGGGTTGTTCATTAGTTCCTCGCGATACACTGAAGTCAGAGTCGAAAGACTGTGTCGCGAAGTGACAGTGGGAAAGAGTTTCGCGACCTGACAATCATAATGCATCATCAAGGTGTCGACGACCACGTTGAAGCGGCGTTCAACGGTAATTCGTGTCTTCCACCGATCCGGTCTGCCGCCCTGTCGATGACGCCTTATATTGCGCCTGTTGAAGTCCTGGGCAGCAGCGTTCCCGATTCTGCCAGCTCGGCGGAACACCGTATCGCTTCTTGAAGCCACGACGGAAATCCGAAAAGGAGCCGCCGCCGCCCGGGAGCCCGTTCACGATAAATTGGTCATCTACTGAACATCCACGCCGGTCAAATTCCTGCGGCACGAATCGGCAAGCTCATTTCTGTTGTCCCGATTGGCCTAGACTCTTCTACGCCGTGTCGTAGAATGTTTCTTCTACAACGCGTAGAACACTCGATCCGCGAAAGGGAGACGATGGGGAACGACACTCTGACGATCAGCGAGTCCGAACGGGAGGTCATGAAGGTCCTCTGGAAATGCCAGTCGGCGACTGTTCGCGAAATTCGAGAGCGGTTGGCGGCGGCAGGTCGGCAATGGGCGCATACGACAATCAATACGCTGTTGACTCGGCTGGAGCAGAAGCACTGTGTGACATGTGACCGATCGGGATTCTCGCATATCTTTGCTGCGGCCGTGTCGCGTGACGAGTTAATGCAGCAGCGGCTTGCGAGCCTGGCGGACGACTTTTGCGACGGGACGCGAGTGCCGTTGATGTTGGCTCTGGTGGAAGGGCAGAAGTTTTCCGATGAGGAAATCGAGCAATTCCGGAATCTCATCGATCAGCTTGAAAGCAGTCGCAGGCGGGGAAAACGCTCGTCTGGAAAGGGGCGAAAATCATGAGCGAACCCGGAATCGTCTGGTGGCCTGGTCAGCACCTGCTGATCACAACGGCCCTTGCTGCAATCGTATTTGTGATCTGCCGCATTGTGCGGCTCAGTCCGTCGGCGCGTCATCTTCTTTGGCTGATCGTGTTGTGTCGGTTGATGGTGCCGCCTGTGGCGACATGGCCGTGGTCGATACCGATCGTCATTCCGTCGTATGAATCCCACGCCATCGCAACATCGCAATTCAAGGCGGTCGAGTCCGACGTGTTTGGGGCTGACAACCAGCCGACGCCCACGGTTGTTTCGCTGTCAGACGTGGTTGAAGTGTCTGACGCGAGTGCCTTCAGCGACACAGCAGCCATTGGACATTTGCCATCGGTGTCCGACAGGTATGCAGACACTCCATCCGCAATGTTTCCCGATCTTGGCAGTTGGAATATTGCCTTCATGTGGGCACATTTCGGGCGGTTTGTCTTCGGATTCTGGGGCGTCGGGTCGGTCATCGCCGTTGTGATATTGATCACGCGCATGCGACAAGTCGGTCGTGTTGTTCGTGGCGATTCGCAGGTTGTCGACTGGTTGCAACATGACGTCGCAGACTGGTGTGGCCGACTTTCTGTGCAGACGCCGAAATGTGTCGTCACCGAACGGGTTCGCTCACCTTTTCTGTGGTGCCTTTGGCGTGTTCGACTGGTGTGGCCGTACGCGGAATCGCTGCCGGAACATCGTGAGCGTGCGGGGCCGATTCTTGTCCATGAACTTGCGCATCTGAAGCGTCGCGATCACTGGACGGCATGGGGTGAAATGCTCGTGATGGTCGTCTGGTGGTGGAATCCGGTGTTCTGGTTCGTTCGCCGACAACTGAGAGCTGCGGCCGAAATGGCGTGCGATGCGCGCGTCGTGGAACTGTTGCCGGATCAACGTCGTTCTTACGCCGAATCGCTGGTTGCATTCACAAGTCGCGGTCGGATGACACAACTCGCAGTGGGGGACACGACAGGTTCCCGCCGCACTTTCGAAAGGAGACTGGAAATGATCAAGAACGAAGATTCTGTGACGCGATTCTCAAAGTGGACAGCGTTCTCCGCTGTTCTGTTGGCTGTGATTTCATTGCCGGCATTTGCCATGGAGCCCGCGACGCAGGCGAAAGAAGCCGAGAACACGACGATTCAGTCCAGCGCCTCCGGCGAACAGGCACAGGATTCGGAGTCTGATTCGAATGCCGCAAATCCCAATCAACCGGCAGCGACACAACAGCGCGTCGTCGAAGTCGCGAAGAGACTCGTCGTGCAATCAACGCTGGACGAAACTGCTGTGGGCACTGGCGTCGGCGGATCGGCATCGTTGAATGAAGTACTCAGTCGCATCGAGAAACAGTACTACGGTCGAGTCGATCGTCGTGAACTGGAGCGTGCTGCGATCGAGGCGATCATGTCGAAACTCGACGGCAAGTCGAGCGTCCTGACGCGCGAAGAATACGAGCGAATGGCTGTATCGGTCGCTGGCAATCTTGTGGGCGTCGGCATTGCCATCCATCTTGATGCCGACACCGGGCAGCCGGTGGTGACCCGGCCGATTCGCAATTCTCCGGGAATTGCCGCCGGTCTCCGCCGTAATGATGTCATTCTCAGTGTCGACGGAAAACCGACTGACGGGCTGAGCCTCCTGGAACTCGTCCGTCGCATCCGCGGGCCACGCGGTTCGGCGGTCACCCTTGGGATTCAACGTGCGGACGAGAAACTTGATGTGAAGGTCGTTCGCGAACGGTTTGAAACTTTGGTCGTCAACCCTATGTCCATGTCCGCGGACGGCACAGAAGACTATTGGGCCGACCGTGCTTCCGGAATCGGTTACGTGCACATCCCGGCTTTCACGAAAAACACCGTCTCACAGTTGCAAAAAGTGCTCGCCGGTCTGCGCGATGACAATATGAAGAGCCTGGTACTCGATCTTCGGGACTGCGGCGGCGGAGTGCTGAGTGCGGCGACGAAAGTCGTCGACATGTTTATCGACGAAGGCGTCATCCTGTCATTACAGGGTCGAAGCGAAGATGAGAACATTACGTTCAATGCGAAAGCGGGCGGTGAATACACCGACTTACCGCTGGTCGTTTTGATGAACGGTTTCACGGCTTCGGCCACAGAAATCGTTGCCGCCAGCCTGCAGGATCACCATCGCGCGGCCATGGTCGGACAACGCCAGTTGTTTCTCCATTTTTAACCCGAGGAGACAAGTTGCGTCGATCGCCTCGCTTACGCTTCGGGTCACCAAAAACACTGAACAAACGAAACAAAGTGGCGCTGCCCATTTAGCATGACATGGAGTAATGCGGTGACACGATTGCACAAATCCTCGACCGGACTCATCTGCACTGCACTTCTGGTCAGCATTATGCTGGCCAATGCAGTCGCGGAGGAACCGATCGATCAAGAGGGGGCGCCCGCTGCCACGGACGCGCGGGGCACGAATGACAATTCCGGTTCGCTACCTGAGAGTCTATTTGTCAACCCGATTGGCGAAGGTGCCGATCCGTGGGTCACGCGTGATCCCAACAGCAAGCGGTACTTGTGGTGCATGTCCGAAGGCAATCGAGCGATCGCGATTCACACGAGCGGTTCCGTGACTTCGATGGGGAAAAAGCACATCGTCTGGCAGGCTCCTTCAACGGGCATGTTTTCGCGACAGGTGTGGGCTCCGGAATTGCATTACCTCGACGACCGATGGCACATCTATTTCGCCGCCTCTGATGGAAAAAACAAGAATCACCTTACCTATGTCTTGAGATCCCGGACGACAGATCCGCTGGGCGACTACGAATTGTCGGAGGCCATGGCAACCGGTGATGGCAGGGACGGTCAAACGCCAAACGTTTGGGCGATCGACATGACCGTGCTTCAGCATCAGGGCAAACGCTACGCGCTGTGGTCAGGATGGGATGCTCAGGGAATCGATCAACAGTACCTTTACATCGCCCCCATGGAGTCTCCTGTGAAACTGGCGGGGCCGCGTGTGCGACTTTGCGACAACGATGATTATCTTTGGGAACGGCTTGAACGGGATCTGGCGAAGCGAGGATTGAATGAGGGACCGCAGGTCTATCAGGCAAACGGACAGACGTCTGTCGTATTCTCATGCGGTGCCTCATGGTTAACCACGTATAAACTGGGATTGTTGGAACTTGTGGGCGACGATCTGCTTGATCCGGCGTCCTGGCAGAAGCGACCCACGCCCGTGTTCGACGGCAGTGAGACGGTTTACGGGGTCGGCCATTCATGTTTCGTTCAGTCACTGGACAACCAGAGTTGGTGGCACGTCTACCACTCAAAACGCGATCGCCGGCCGGGGTGGCGACGCTCGATTCACGTTCAACCCATGCGCGTCGGAAAACGTGGCTTTCCTGTCTTCGGCGAACCGTTCGAACCGGGCATACCGATGAATCGTCCAGCGGATGACACGACTGGTAAAGTAAGCGGAAGCACGGCGTCTTTTCGCTATTTCGGTCATCATCAATTCATGACTCATGAGGGTGAGGTCATTCACCTGGGGCGAGTTCCCAACGAGCCGATCAACGATTACCGATGCGGAGAAAAAGTCGTCTTCGATCAGCGTGCACCCAATGACATGGAGGCCGAAGTCATGATCGACTTCCTGGGCAACAACGAATCGCGCGACGCGGGGGTTCTGTTTCGTTGCACCGGTGCTTCCGTTGGCTATGACGCGCAGCGAGGATATTTTGCGGGTCTGATTCCAAAGACAGGCCTGGTGATTCTCGGGAAGACCGATGGAAATCAGTGGACAGAACTCGCGCGAACACCGACAACGATCGACCCTGAGAAGCCGCAGCGGCTACGCGTCCGGATGGTCGGCGATCGTATCGTCGTTTCTCACAACGATACCGAGAAGCTTCGCGTTCGGGACAAGACCTATGCCACAGGTGCGGTTGGATTGCGAGTCGTGAACACGCACGCGGTGTTTAAGGATCTTGTCGTGCAGGCTTCCGACTGATCCCTGGTATGTCCCCAAGATCCTTTAAAAGAAATAGGAGGACCATCTCAGCGTCTGTATTGGAGGAATTTGCTCACCCTTCAATCAGGAGACTTTCAGATGGTTACGAAGACCAGGAAACGGAAATCCACGATCTCGAAGAAACGATTCATTGGCAAGCCCACCGGACAGATTCAGGAACGCGTGCAAGCGGTCGGGCCGGAACACTTCGGCGTTGTGGCCGTCGACTGCGGCA
>JBDONA010000337.1:0-14057 GCA_039831575.1 Fuerstiella sp.
GCCCGCCGCAGCTTTGGAAAACTGAACGAAACCCCAGCGTTCCGGGCGATGCATGTTGATGATGCCCTGCGGTGACCAGACCCAGTTGTTCTCCGGAGTCTTCGGACGCCGGAGATACTTGCCGGCTTCAAGATTGTGTTGCCACTCAACTCGCGAGAAATTGACGCGCCAGTGATCGCCGTCGCGGGGCGGTGTGGCCTGATGAGCAAACTCGCGGAGCGAGTTCCAGGGGATTGCAATTTCCACGGACCAGTGCCTGTCCCGGTCGGAGGGATCGTTCAGAGTACCGTCAACGTGAACTGCCGTCTTCAGCCCGGGAATCTCCCAGCCGTTGTCAGCCTTGCCGCCATTTCTGTAGGGACGGGGCAGAAACAGATCCCATCCCGTGTTGAGCGCGTTGATCTCGAACTCATAGTATTCGTGATTGTCGCCATTGGGATCGATAAACACTTCGAAGTCATTGTCGTGAAAAATGACGGAATCATGTTTCGTCAACGTGCCCCAGACATGTGGCTCTTCCAACAACGCTGCGATATAGAAGTATTCATCGTCCCACAGCATTTTCGCCCGCGTGCGAAACCGCGGCCGCGGCTTCAGGTCGCCTTCAATATCGACGAAGTCATCCGTCCATGGTGCCGACCGCCACGCGTTGTCGTCCAGTTTTCCATCAACGGTAACCGACTGGTTCGTGCGATAGCAGACGTATCCCCGAGGCTGAATCGTCCGCATTCGTGCCCAATCCTCTGCGGAATCCGCGTTCGCCTCACTATTCATCAACGGCAACAGAAGGACACCGACTGCGACGACAGAAATGGTGATCCGCAGCACGGTCGGGCCGAACACTCTCCGAAGAAAAGAATCGGCCGAATCAGGCTCATACTGCGGGGCAGGGGACATTCGATCTGCGCTTCGCCGCACTGCCGGATCACAGGCTGGCCGAAGCAGCGTTTGATGCCACAACCAGATCTCTGGGTGATGATTGTTCAACGTCATTGGTGCCTGTCGGAAACAAAACGAAAACGCGACCTCGTCATAAGAATGGTCAACAGCCTGACCGGACCATGAGATCGCGATTTTACGAACTGGTCCCGATATCAACCACGCTCAACGCGATGGATGATCGGTGATTCCGGCCAATTGGCGACCGAAAGCAGCGAAATCGACAAACTGCGGGCACTCAAGTGACAAGTGACTGGTTTGTGCGTCGCGGCGAAGGCCTCCAGGGGCAAACCACTGGCTCACAACTTTCCTGGACACCAGGACTGTGATCGGCAAAGTCGTTTTGCGGAATATCGAATCGTACCGCCGCCTAACGCGTGTAAGCCATGGCTATTCAGATTCCCAATTCCTTTGTCTGTCCAACAGCAACAATTTCGTGCACCAACACCAGAAATGTTGTGCCAGCGAGACAAAATCATGCCGCAGGATGTGCAGCGTATTGCGCTGACCTGTGGCCCCGTCAGACGTGTTTCAGCCTGAGAAGATGTATGCCCACGAGCCAGCACGGTTCACGAGAATAGGTAAACGGATCTATCGTGAGGACGGCGCAGACATGCGGAAGAATCCAAGTCCTTCGGCTTCGTTGACCATGATTTGCAACTGCAGGTCGACAATGTCGTCCTTCGCCGTCGCCCGCTTACTAAATCCATCGAACATTTGCTTGAGCCCGGCGTTGATCGCGTCAATCTCCCGCTGGCAAGCATTCATATCGCGATCGAAATATTCACCAAGGACTCTACTCAGCACGGTTGTAGCCTTCGTTCGATCCTTTTCAGACTTGGCCCTTCCGAAACTTTCGGTGTGCGTCGTTGACGTGGAACATGGCCATTCTGACGGGATCAACTGCGAGCCCACCCATCCCCATCATGCCTCCGCCCATTCCCGATTCACCACCGAGCCCACCCATGCCCATATCCATGCCACCCACCATACCCATTACACCACCAAACGCGCCCATTCCAGGTCCCACGTCGTAGTCGTCTACATAATCAAAAAATTCGAATGGGAATCCATCATCATACATTCCCTCTTCGCCTCCGTAGCCGTGACTGGACGCGCGGGGCGGCCTGGACGGAAACAACCCGAGCCCTTCCGCTTCGTATTTGAAGGATTTCAGTTGCAGATCAATGAGTTGCTCTTTCGCGGCCGCGCGTTTTTCGAGTGCCGCTGACATGCCGGAGCTGCGCGACGTCAAATTATCCAGCTCGGCACAGCGTTGTTTCATGTCGCCATCAAAGTACTCGACCAGAACGTCGTGCAGCGACTTCTTCACCTGGTCCTTCATCTCTGCCGTTTTTGCGAAGTGCAGTTCGATGCGACGATCATTAACTTTCATTGCGACACTGCATCGCAAACTCGGTTGAACGACACCGACGAGCGAAATATACCTCGGGCTGACTCCTACGACATCTCGAATCGTGACATTGCGGCTCTGCGCGAAACCGGAACGGCTGGACAACACCGAACAGACGACAACGGCAGTTCCACAAGCGACCAGAAGCATCAATGATCGATCTTTCAGCATCATTATTCCTTTGTTGAAGAGGTCGAGGAATCGCGAAACGTATCCGCTTCAAGTTGGTGTAAACGTGCACTGTATGACTCGGCGTCCTGCCAGAATTCATCGCTCGCCGGCTGTGAAAACCTCGCTGCGTTCGATGTCGCTTCGAGCTGTCCAAGTCGGTCCCAAAGTCCCTGTGACGCAGCCGAATACGCCGCCGCATCTGCGGCCAGGGTTTCTCGCTGCCAGGCCAGTGAGTGATCACTGCCCGACAGGACACCGCTTTCGGGTGACGCTGAACGATTTTCACCCAGTTCGATTCCGGGCAGTACAAACGCAAACAACGCAACAACAGCGAACACAAGACAGACCATCGTTCCGCTGGCAAGAACCGGATTGCGCCGAATAAATCCTGCCGCCCAGCGGCGACGCCGTATTCCGTGCTGCTGCGTTCTCGCGAGCAACCGCGCCAGCGATTCTCTGACGTCAACTGCATTTGCGAAGCGGCGGGGTGCCTTCTTCTGCAGCAGTCGATCAATGATGTCGGACAAGTCGTCGGAAATATCGCAATTCACCTGCCAGGCCGGACAATGTGTGTGGTGACAGATGCGATGCAGCACGCCCATCGCTCGTTCAGCTCGAAACGGCGGTCGCCCCGTGGCCATGAACGATCCGAGACTGAACAGGTCGGTACGATGATCGACCGTGTCGCCGTTGGCCTGTTCCGGCGACATGTAGTGAGTCGTATCGGCGACGATTCCGGTATGGGTGAGACTGGCATCATCAACCGTTCTCGCCAGTCCGAAGTCAGTGATTAAGATGCGTTCGATGCCTCGTTCCAGCAGGATGTTCGCCGGTTTCACATCTCGATGAATCACGCCCTGTTCGTGTGCCGCCGCCAGTCCCGTCGCCGCATGACTTCCTTCGAATCCAGCGGACCTTCACGGTCAGCTCGAGACTGCAGCGATTCGCCGGCGACATATTGCATCACAAGAAACGGATTTTCGTCGTCCGTTTCCACGTTGTGAATCGCCACCACGTGTTCATGGACAACTGCGGCAATCGCGCGGGATTCTCGCGCAAAACGTTGTCTAGCCGCGCCGCTATGAGCCAGATGCTGAGCCAGCACTTTGATGGCGACCGGTCGATTCAGCTCTGTGTCAAATGTCTTCAGCACAACGCCCATGCCACCGGATCCGATGACACGTTCGATCTCGTAGCGACCCAGACGACCCAGCATTTCCGGGTGACTGGGCGGGCTGAGAAAATCCAGACTCGCTGGCCGAGCATGTGATCCTTCGCTTACCTGGATGTCTGATCGGCTATTCGACAATTCGTCCCACGGATAATCGCTAAGCAACTCACGCGCTTCCGCATCAATTCCTGCCGGTCCCGCAACGGTGTCCAGCCGCTCGCGGCACGCTTCACAGGTCTCGACATGAGCCGCCGTCACACGGTACTCGTCGCTCTCGGCGTCCCCAAACAGCAGGATGTGCAGTGCATCGTCATCGGCATGTTTCAGTTTACTCATCACGATCCTGACCTCGCGTCACACGTTGTGATGGGACTTGGTATGCATCGTCCTGTTCGAACGTCTCAATCGCCTGCCGCAGACGACCACGAACACGACTCCGTGCAATATGAACCGCTCCATCGCTCATTTCCAGTTTCCTGGCGACATCGGCTGTTTCATGCCCATCAACACTTGTCATCCAGAATGCCTGCCACGTACGCTCTTTCACCTGCTCACGAACCTGTTCAGCCGCCCACCGAAAAACTTCTCGCCGATATTCCAGATCGAACTCGGCCGAGTCGTCGCACGCCATATCAACCTGCTGTTCCAGCAGTTCGGCAATCTGTGGGTCACCTGTTCCCAGCGCGCGGTACTTCCGGCGAGTCAGAAATTTGATCATCAGATTACGAGCAATCCGAAACAGCCAGTCGCGAAACCGACCTCGCTGCGGATCCGGTTCCCACCGCTCAACCGCCTGCGAAACCGCGACCAGCACCTCCTGTACGATCTCCCGAGCATCCGCGTCCCGAAACCCCTTCGCGCGAGCCAGCCGATAGACCAGCGGCTCATAAATCGACACAAACTGATCCCACGCCACGACATCCTGTTTGTCAGGCAGCCGCAGAATCAGACTGTTTCGAGTATCCGGGATTGAAGGTCTCACGCGTTCATTCTCGCTCTCTACCAGTAAACAGCCACCACAGGCCGAATCCTTTCACGACATCGGAAAAAAACGCAATGGCCCGCGCAGCAAACCAAAGAAAACCCTTGCAATGCCAGCTCGTCCCAGCGAACACCGGACACCGTCAAGGGCGGCCTGTCGTTTGTTTTGAACGTGCGATGAACGCAGATGCAGTGGGCGAAGTCGACGCCATCAGTCGCGCCAGGCCGGAATCAGAAATTGTCCCTCGCTATGGGTCAGACAATGTCTGGCAGTTCAAAGCCCTTGCGATGCTCGCGGCCGACGTATTTGTTTGCCTCTGTGTCATCAAACGTCTCCGTCCGTGCGTCCAGTCGTAACTTCCTGCCCGTGCGACAGGAAATATTGCCAGCGTGACACATCACCGTGCTGACGTGACCGGAATAGATCTCCTGGTTCAATGACTCGCGTTTGCGGCTGTAAACTGCGTCAAGGAAATTGCGAATGTGCGCCTGCTGCCCCACGTCGCTGCTGCCCTGCCTGACCACCTTGCCCGCCGGGTCGTAGGCCTTCCACGAATTGTTGGTCAGCATGACCCAGCCGTTCTCGCCGTAGATGTTAGCCCCTTCGCCGGCACCGTGAAGTTTCGACTTCGACCACAGCCGCATTTCGTACTGCAGTACTTTGTCGGGGTACTCGTAGTTGACCAGCATCGTATCCGGAAACTGCTGATCGTCATCAAAGAAGAACTTGCCGCCGGAACAGGAGATCGCGTCAGGCATTTTGTCCAGCCCCATGACGTGACGACAGTAGTCGATGCGGTGAACGCCGTCGTTGCCAAGGTCGCCCGTTCCATAGTCGTACAGCCAACGCCAGGCACTGCCCACAACGGACTTGTTATGAGGTCGTTCCGGCGCCGGCCCCTGCCAGATCTCGTAGTCCAGATCGTTTGGCGCTTCGCTGTCAGGTGGCAAATGCACTTCGCCGTTGCGAGCGGTCTCCCAGGCCTTGCCGTAGATGACCTTGCCGAGTGCACCGCTGTTCACGTAATCGACCGCCTCCTGCAGAAAAGGAGCACTACGAATCTGCGTACCCATTTGCACCATTCGGTCATGTTTGCGGGCCGCAGCCACCGCCGTTTTACCTTCCCGAATATTGTGGCTGGCCGGTTTCTCGACGTAAACATCTTTGCCGGCAAGGCAGCCTTCAATCGTCAGCAGGGCATGCCAGTGATCTGGCGTAGCGACCATGAACACGTCGATCGACTTGTCGTTAAGAAGATCACGGTAGTCATTCACCAGTTTGGGCATCCGCCCCGTCTTCTGCTTAATCTCTGCGCCCCGTTGCAGACGGACTGATTCTCTGATGTCGCAGATATGCGTGATGTCACAATCCGGCTCCTCGGCAAAGCTCCGCATGACCGAGTTACCACGCCCGCGGACCCCGATGCAGGCCACGCTGATTCTTTCATTGGCCGAAAATGCTCTGCTGTGTGGTCCGTTGACCAGACTCAGGCCGATACCGACGGTCCCGGATTCTTTAAGAAAGCCACGACGAGTGTTTCGGGACATGGAAACTTCTCCTGAGGAAATGAACCGTATCTTACACTGAAGATATCCGCACCGGGCGGCAGGTCAATCATTGGTGGCAATCTGCCGGAAACGATTTGTAACGCTGTCTGTCGCCTTCACCTCTCACCCGACTGCGATAGAAGTGCTGCGCAGGGATTCGAAATTGTCCTGAAAGCAGCCTACTTCTTTTCGTGAACCGTCCTGGCTCGTGGGCATGCCGGTTTCTCAGTCCGGAATGCGTCGTTCGCGGCCACAAATCAGCGTGAAACGCTGCAGTCGTTCAGGAACTCGGCCACATAGCCATAGAAATTGTCCGCCGCATCAATCATCACCCAGTGCGACGTCCCCGGAAACTCTTTGTTCGGAATACTGTTTTTCCTGAGGAACGACTTTGAGTCCTCTCCGATTGAGCCCCAGCAAAACGTCTTTCGCAAGGACAGATTCATAAATTGTTGTCCGATGACGGAACCATTGCCGTCAGGCGCGGACTCATTCAACTCACAGACTTGTCTGGCAGAATTAAGAAAGGCCTCTGGCCTGCACATCTGGATAGACGCGAGGTATCTGACCGCCGACGGCGAATCAATTGCCCAGCCAGCAATCGTCTCATGGCAGAACTCACCGCGCAGCCATTCCTCGAATCTGCCATTCTTCTCCGCCTCCATTGCTCTGCTGGTAATGAACCCGTCAGCCGGAGTGAGATTTCCCTCCACGTTAACGAACGTGCGCACGGCATGGGGCCGTCGTTCGCAAACGACCGTGCCAATGTCACCGCCCATCGAATGCCCGATAAGATGGATGGCCTCCAGTTCCAGGACGTCCAGAAGTCCACCAATTCGCAAAGCTTGAGCCTCGAGGCTGTAGTCCTCGGTCTCAGCCGCGCGGCTTCTGCCGAATCCTGTCAGATCGGGAATCACGATGTTGAATTCCGCCAGCGATGGGTGCGTCAGGGCTTCGATGAAACAGAGTCCGGATTCTCCGATGCCGTGGATGAAGAGAATCGTTTGCCGAGCCCGATCGATGCTGCCGTAGCGAACAAACATTTGTCCACCAGTCACATCGAATGTCCGTGCCCCAAGCTCCATCATGCTGTTCCCATGTCAGGCAGGCTGACGAATGCGACTATTTATCGTCTGACCCCCGAACAACTTCAGCAAAACAGTGCAGTGCAGAACTGTCTTACACTGACGCAGCGAGACGAGGGAAGTCGCCCAAGATACGACATTCTCAGCGATTTTCCAATTTTCGACCGTAAACCGCCAGCTCTGCTGGCGAGCACTCATGAGGCTCTGCCGTTCTTGATACAAGCACGCAGCGCAAGCAAGTGTGTTTCCTGAACGCTCGAGACCCGCTCGCTGGCGCTTCGCGCTGGTATTGCGGCCACGTCCCGTTGATTTCAATCTCAGTCTGAGTCGCCTCCCGCCTCCTCCAGTCTTGCCATGACTTTCTTCCACCCCAGGGCCTTTGCTGTTCGTCGATCCAGACGTGTTCGTCACCATAACGAAGCACCTGGCCGATTCGCTGATTGTTCAGGAAGAATTCGGCCCCGGCGAATCCACGACTCTGGTTAATCACTGGAGCTTCAACTTCACGGATGTTGATATCGTATTGTCCGACCTGAAGTTGCCCCACAGCCTTCACGCCTCGAGACCGGCTGTTGAATCCCTGCACGGCGAATTCTACGTTCAAACCGGAAGCCAGAGTCACATGTCCATCCAGCAGGTCATCGTTTGAGTAATTGAAGTTTCCAATATTTGTGCGATAACGTTTTTGTTTGCGATAGGATCTGGCGGACACCTGGGCAACCGTCACACCGTTCTTCGTCAGATCAAAGTCGACACCGCCTTCTTTGCGAATCCTGTTCAGGTTAGACCGAAACAAAGGAATCGTGCGCCCGTCTGTGGTCGTGCGTCGACGCTTGGATGCGGTGACGATGTAGCCGGCAAACGCAACGGGCTGCCCAGGACTGATGTCCTTAAAGTGCTTCAAGAATGTCGGACGGATCACCGGTTGCGCGTTGTCTGCGACCGGGATCGACTGCAGTGCACAGCCAAGACACGAAGTCACGGACACAACAACTAATCTGTATGTCATTCCATTGACCTGCAGAAGCTCGCGAAGTGCAAAACCGCAGAAATCCCAATGCGGCATGGTCGCATCCCAAAGCCAGCTGACGTTCGGAAACGCTCCAGTGTCGCTCTGAAGAAGGCGCCGTCTGACGAAAACAATTGTTTCTGAAAGACTCTAACATCCGAACGATCAGCAACAAAGGTCAGCGTGACAAACACAGATAACAAGGCCTGCACGCAGAATTTCGCAGTATCAAACACCGGCAAAAATTGCACCGGGGAAAAGAAACAGCGACATTCAACTCAATTCCGACGATAGACCAACAGCTCTGTTGGTGGTCAACGGTCAATACCCGGACATCGACTCCAACCCATTATCGAATTTTCTTATTGGTCTCGATCTGCCGGGCACGGATGCTGTCTCGCAGGAATCGTACGCTTTGGATCAGCCCGTCACGGACCTCGTAGATCGCAACACTCGGCTCGGCGATGTCCCCAAACGACGTTCTCATTTCAACAACAACGAAGCTATCGGCTGTCATCGTCCTGTCGATTTCGACGTGAACATTCCGCTTCTTAATCATTGGAGCAAATATTTTTCTAACATGCGCTTTACCTTTGCCCAACGGTCGGTCGGGATACACGAAAACTGCGACATCCTCCGCGTATGTCGCCAGAAACGACTCAAGGTTGTGATCGTTCAGCGCGCTCGTGCGTTTCTTGACGACGTCCAACGGCGTTGGCGTGGACTCCTCTGCAGACAAAAGGTCAGTCAGACAAAGAGTGCAGATAAATAAGACGAAGTAGGATTTCATATGGAAGGGGCCGTTTTTTGATTCGACAAAGTTCACCGGGCCACGGAAACGAAATTGATTTCAGAATCCCCGCGGCCCGTGGCTCCGTGCGCAGATCATTGATCCTCACCAATGTCCTCGTGCCACAACTCAGCGTGTTCGAGGATAAACTGTTTCATCAATTCCTGACAGTCGTGATTGTCAGCAACCTGGACATCCACGCCGCGCGATCGGAGATATTCTTCCGGACCACAAAACGTCTTGTTTTCTCCGACAACCAAATTTGGAATCCCGTACAGCAAGGTCGCCCCACTGCACATATCACAGGGCGACAAAGTAGAGTACAGGGTGGCACGACGATAATCTGACGCCTTTAATCGTCCCGCATTCTCCAGACAATCCATTTCGGCGTGCAGCACGGGACTGCCATTTTGGATGCGCCGATTGTGGCCGCGGCCAACGATCCTGTCATCAATGACAAGAACGGAACCGATTGGTATACCGCCTTCGGCGAGACCTGTTCGTGCTTCTTCAATTGCTGCCTGTAAGTACTGGTCCATGCTGTTCACTTCTTAATTGTGAAAGACAAAAGTATCTTGTGAATTGCTCGTCTTGCGGATGGCGTCGGAAACGAGGTGCTCAGCTTCGTCCTGATCATAGATATGGGCGAGCTGTGCCAAAGCTTCCATTGCGGCAAGCGAATCCAACTATTCTCGCAGCGCACCGATCGGCCGCTTGAAGTCATCATCGGCTCTTTGCTGATGATACGCCCATCGGACCTCCAGGCCGCGGCCGATTATAGGCAACGACTGCGTCGAGGAGAAAACCACAGTTGGCGAGCAGATCACACGCTTCAAATGAGTCCGAATCGTCCATCGCCGCTGGAAAGACAACATCCCCCGCAACGAGAGAACAAATCGCCTGACATGTTTCCGGACATCATCGGCGTGCTTCAAATCCGGCTGACCAGCCAGTGGCCCACGACTTCAGGTCGCGAACGGCATTACCAGAGTGTCAGAAAAACTGTCCGTTTTCCCTGGCAGCCTGCCCGACGGCATATCCTCGAAGGAACTGTTGCGCATCGTCTCCCGTGTACGGCGTCTGACGTGGTAACTTGACCTGCAGGGACTCGTGACTTGTAAACGGCTCCTTTGCATCCGGTTGAATGCGAATCACGCCGGTTCATCGTGTTGTCGTACGGTCTGAAGTGCAGTTTTTTTTCCGCGAATCGATTTTGAATCGGTATCGCAGCGGACTGAGTTTTCACTCAAATGGAATTATCAACTCTGTCTGAGTTTGAATCAAGTCAGGCATGTGAGTGGCATCGGAACGAATTGACGAAGCCGATGGACTCTTAAACTGCCGTCAGGAGAGCGCAAACGACATCGATTGCGAGAAACACCGCCTTCAATCTCGACTGGCAACGGCCTCTGGTGGTCGATACTATCATTGGTTCGAGATTCTTTCTGTCGCTTCACGATGGTGGGTCTATGCTTGATTTTGGAAGTTATAAAACCGCGTCCTGCAGTGGCAGCAGCCGACGAGCGTTTATTAGAACCGCAGCTGCCGTGCCAGCAATGATGACCGCAGGTCTGCCAGCGCTGGCAGACATCGAAGACGCCAGACGGCGAGCCAAGGCGAAGTCGGTCATCCTGTTGTGGTTGTGGGGAGGTCCCAGCCATCTCGACATGGTTGATCCGAAGCCGGATGCTCCGGATGACTTTCGAGGGCCCTTCGGGACGATTGCCACAAAAACAAGTGGCATGCGTTTCACAGAGTTGTTGCCACGAATGGCCGCTCGAAGTGACAAATACACCGTCATCCGGTCCATGCAAACCTCGAACGGCGGACATCCGGGGGCCGGAACGGTGGGAGTGACGGGCTTTGAAGAGAAGCCAGGTCCCGTGCAGCCCAACTTCGGAGCCATTGTGGCGAAACATCGTGGTCAGCAGGAGGCGTTGCCGCCGTTCTTCTACGTCGGTCGAGGAATCCCGCGTGACCTTCCTCGGCGAATTGAAGGTTATGGAGGCGGCACACTTGGCAAAGCCTACGATCCGTTTCTTGTGCATTGTTCAGATCGTGGTGATGTCAGCATTCCCACATTGAAAATGCTGCCGAACATGTCACCGAATCGAATTGAAGATCGACGCACTTTAGAAAAGGCACTCGACGTTGAACGCTATCGACTTGATTCGGCCGAGGTCGAGCGGTGGGGACAGACCTATCAATCTGCTTATGGGTTACTGACGGATGAAAAGGCACGTAAAGCTTTCGACCTGACACGCGAGTCGAAAAAGACGCGTTCTTCCTACGGCCGAACCACCTTTGGACAGGGGTGCTTACTGGCACGACGCCTGGCCCAGGCTGGCGTGCCTTATATCCAGGTAAACTGGAGCGAATACGTCGAAACATTTACGCCCAACGGTGATTTCGGATGGGACACTCACATCTACAACTTTGAGTTGCTCCAGGACCGCCACTGCCCGATCTTCGACCGAGCCTATTCCGCACTGCTGGATGATCTGCACGACAGTGGTATGCTCGAAGACACTTTGCTGGTCGCCATGGGCGAATTCGGACGCACACCGAAAATCAGCGTTCGAGCATCTCGTGAACACTGGCAGCACTGTTACTTCTCACTGTGGGCGGGAGCTGGTATTGAGCCGGGGCGCTGCATCGGCGAAAGCGACGCGAAGGCCGAATATCCGGTGTCCCGACCGATCACTCCCCTGATGGCCGGAACAACAATGCTGGAACTATGCGGTATGGGCGCCAAAGAACGTGCCGAAATGAAAGTCCTGGACGGCGGGAGCATCATCGATGAACTTTTTTAGGCGGGGAGCCCCCGCGGGCCATGGCGTGGCGAGCATGGTTGAAGTGCTGAGGTTTGATGCGCCGACTGCGTTGATAGTGAGACGGTTTTGCTGCCTGGTGTGTTGTTTGTTTATGGCTGTTTCTGCTTTCGCCGCAGAACCGGTCCAGCTGACACAAGACGGCAGTCTGAAACGTGATCCTCGATTCGTCGACGGCGGACGGAGTCTTGTTTACTGCTATGACGAAACACCGGCACTGGTTCGCATGATGAAAATGTCTCTGGAAGATCACGTTGCGAAGCCATTTTTCGAAGATGCCGCCGACAAACACCACTACGAACCGGCGTTTTCGTTGAATGGGAAATGGATCAGCTTCACAGCATGCACCGGAAATCTCAGCGGAAAACTCGTCATCCGGAATCTCGAAACGGGCGAACAGGCAGAAATCAAACATAAGGGGCGTGGCGGCACTCGCAGCCCGACGTTTTCACCGGACAACCATCGCGTATTCTACGCCTTTGCCGAAAAAGGCCCACAACAACTCTGGTCGGTCAAAACGGACGGCACAGATAAGCAGCAGCTGACAACCTGTTCGGGTGTGAGCAACTGGCCAACATTCACGCCCGACGGTCGCACGATCGTGTTTTCCAACAGTCGGGAGAAGAACTATGAAATCTATTCTGTTGGAGCTGATGGTTCGGGGGAACGCCGACTGACGAACAACACGCTGATGGATATTCGCCCTGCGGTTTCGCCTGATGGTCGACAGATCGCTTTCGTGAGTACTCGTTCCGGCAACTACGATATTTTTGTCATGAATATTGATGGCAGCCATGTTCGACAGATCACGACCAGCGAAGAACGGGATGACTACCCCAATTGGCATCCCAATGGCGAACAGTTAGTCATTGTGTCAGAACGAGACGGAGCTTTTGATCTCTATCTAATCGATGCCACGCAGGGGCACACCGTCGCTGCACGATAACGCGGAATTGAAGTCACAAACGCAATCGACGAGGTTCATTCGTTGCAAATCAAACGTATTACGTTGTTCCTGACAGTACTTGCCGCCACGACAATCATGTGCGCCGCGGCGGAGCTTTCGGTCTATCCTCCAACTGCTACTCTGAAAGGGCCTCGACAGCGCCTGCAATTGATAATTCACAGGGCCGGAACTTTGCCTGTGGATGTGACTCGACAGGTCGACTACGCCATTGAACCGCCTGGTATCATCACGATTTCAGACACGGGACAGGTAACCCCACGAGGCACTGGCATCGCCGTTGTGACAGCACGGATCGGCGATTTCTTCGTAGAGTCTCAGATTTCGGTGGAAGACTTTGCAGACGTGCCTCCGGTATCGTTTGAGCATGAAACGTTACCCGTTCTGGCAAAGTCCGGCTGCAGCGGAGGCGCATGTCACGGGGCTCCGCATGGGAAAGCAGGCTTTCGATTGTCGCTGTTCGGAGATGACGCGGAATTCGACCGCAAAGCACTTGTTCGGGAAGCTCAGGGACGTCGCGTGAGCCCGTTGAATCCTGAAAACAGCATGCTGCTGCTGAAGCCGACGATGGAGCTTCCTCATATGGGAGGCCAGCGGTTTACGTCAGCAGATTCAGCTTACGAAATATTACGGAATTGGATTGCAGAAGGATGTCGCGTCGAAAAACCTGCCGTTAATTGTGTCGGCATCGAAGTGTTTCCCACCGGAACACGGGTACTCAAGTTACCGCAGGCACACCAGCAGTTGCGAGTGGTGACGTATTTTTCGGATGGCAGCGCTCGCGATGTTACTCATCTGGCGAAATTTGAAACCTCTGATACGTCAAAAGCTGACGTCGGGAAGGATGGATTCGTTCGCGGATATGGTCGTGGCGACATCGCTGTGATTGTTCGTTACGGGCACCACATCGAAACACCGTTGTTAACATTGGTGCGTGATGTTGAAGGATTCGCATGGACGTCTCCCGTAGTCCTCAATGAAATCGATACGCATGTCGACCGCAAACTGCAGCAGATGCAGTTTGTACCGGCGGATGTTTGCGACGATGAAACATTTCTGCGCCGTGTCTACCTGGATGTCATTGGCCTTCTGCCGACCATCGAAGAACGGCTTCGTTTTCTGAAATCCACATCAGGAATCAAACGCAGTGAATT
>JBDONA010000758.1:0-14031 GCA_039831575.1 Fuerstiella sp.
ACGTGAATAACAAGCACAACATCGGTCGAGCACGACTTTCGATCAGCAACAACACTGCCTCACCGACGCTGGACGCTGCGTCACGACCGCAGGCCCTGACCGAACTTCTGGATCTGATCTCGTCGGGCGGAAATCCGAAGGACGGACCGCAACGCGATCGACTTGTGTCCTGGTACCGTACGCTGGATCCGGAATGGCAGGAACTGTCCGCCGCCGTCGCGGAACACAACCAATTGAAGCCGCAACCGAAGCTCACAACCGTGATGGTGTCGAGTGAAGGCGTCAAACCACTCAAGCACAATGCGGACGGTCGCGGTTTTTCCCATTTCTACAAGGAAACGTTTTTCCTGAAACGAGGCGACGCAACACAGAAAGTGCGTACCGCCAATCCGGGATTTCTGCAGGTGCTGACTTCCTCAAACGACGTCGCTCAGCAATGGCAGGTCACTCCACCGGCTGGCTGGCACACATCGTACCGGCGACGAACCCTGGCCAACTGGATCGCGGATCCGGACCGAGGGGCCGGCCATTTGCTGGCACGCGTGATCGTCAATCGTCTGTGGCAGCACCACATGGGTCGAGGCATTGTCTCGACACCAAACGACTTTGGGAAACAGGGAGAATTGCCGTCGCATCCGGAACTGCTGGACTGGCTGGCTCAACAGCTGATCGATGCCAACTGGCGTCTGAAGCCGATTCACAGACTGATCCTGACAAGCTCAGCGTATCGACAGAGTTCCATTTTCGATGACAAACGATCAACGATTGACCCGGAGAACAGGTGGCTCTGGCGGCGCGAGCCACGTCGACTGGAGGCCGAGGTGATCCGCGATGCGATGCTGGCCGTCGGCAATCAGCTGGACCGCACTCCCTTTGGCCCGGGAACACTGGACGAATCCCAGAAACGCCGCAGCGTCTACTTTATGGTCAAACGCAGCCGACTGATTCCGATGATGCAGATCTTCGACTCGCCGGAACCACTCGCCAGCGTTGGCACTCGTCCCAGCACCACGATCGCTTCTCAGGCGCTCATGTTCATGAACAGTCCGCAGGTGCGCGAGTACGCCGGTGGGCTGGCCGCGCGAATCCAGAGCGCGGGACGAACGGACATTGTCGATCAGGTCTATCTGTCCGGCATTTCACGTAAACCAACCAGTGTCGAACGAACTTCGGCGGAAGAGTTTCTAAAGACACAATCAACGTCGTATCAAACTGACGGAAAATCGGTCAACGATTCGGACCGGCTGGCGCTGACAGATTTGTGCCAGACTGTTTTCAGTCTGAACGAGTTTATCTTCGTGGATTGATCAAGAGGTATCCCATAATGCTGCAACACAATTGGCTTCATCGCCGCGATCTCCTGCGCAGAGCCGGATCCGGTGCCGGTCTGCTCGGACTGACAACTCTGCTGCAGAACGAAGGACTCTTGCAGTCTGCTGGCGCGGCCGACGAATCGAACCCACTCGCCCCCAAAGACGGGCATTTCGATGGCCGCGTCAAACGCGTGATCTGGCTGTTTATTAACGGAGGGCCGAGTCACGTTGACACTTGGGACTACAAACCGGAACTGGAAAAGAGCGACGGAAAAGAACTGGAAGGCTTTGACCGGTTCACCGGTTTCTTCTCCAATTCGGTGGGACCGCTGATGAAGTCTCCGTTCAAGTTTCAGCAGCACGGTGAATGTGGCAAATGGGTGTCGGAGATCTTTCCGCATCTGTCTCAACACGTCGACAAGATGGCCTTCATTCATTCGGGTCATACGGAATCCAACAACCACAGTCCCGCGTTGTTTATGATGAATACCGGGCTGCCCCGCATGGGCTATCCGTGTGTCGGTTCCTGGATAACTTACGGGCTGGGCAGCCAAAGTCAGAATCTGCCGGCGTTTGTCGTAATGTCTGATCCGAAGGGACGAGGTCTGCCGAAGGGCTATTCGCTGAACTGGGGAGCCGGATTCCTTCCGAGCATATATCAGGGTACCTGGCTCAAACCCCAGGGCGATCCGATTGACAATCTGAAACCGCCGGCCGACCTGAACAAGTCACGCCAGAGAGCTCAGCTGGATCTGCTGGCCAATCTGAATCGACAACACCTGCAACAACATGCGGCAGAACGGGACCTGGCAGCGCGGGTGGAAAGTTTTGAACTCGCCTATCGCATGCAGGTGGCGGCTCCGGAAGCGTTGGACGTGACGCGCGAGCCCGAACACATTCAGCAGCAGTACGGCATCGGCGACGAAAAATGTGACCACTTCGCGAAACAATGCCTGATTGCCCGCCGCATGGTCGAACGAGGAGTGCGGTTCGTGCAGATCTATTCCGGCGGGATGGAAAACCAACGCAGCTGGGACGGACACAACGACATCGTCGGCAATCACGGTGGCTTTGCCGGTGAGACCGATAAACCCATTGCCGGACTGCTGGCGGACCTTGATCAGCGCGGACTTCTGAACGACACGCTGGTCATCTGGGGTGGCGAATTCGGACGTCTGCCGGTTGCACAAAAGGCGGCCAAGCCAGGTCGCGACCACAATCCTCACGCATTCACCTACTGGATGGCGGGCGGAGGAATCAAAGGCGGCACGTCCTACGGTGCGACGGATGAAATCGGCCACAAGGCCGTGGACGACCGTGTGAGCGTAAACGATCTGCACGCCACGATCCTGCACCTGCTGGGGGTCAACCACGAACAGCTGACGTACCGACACAATGGTCGAGACTTCCGATTGACAGACGTCGCCGGAAATGTGATTGAAAAGATTCTGGCGTGACAGCAGGGAAGTCACGGTATCTTTGACGGCGCGCCATGCGACAGGTGTCTTTCCGAACACGAAGTGCTAAACTCCGGACTGGGCAGCGCCGTGCTGCCCTGTTGTTCGCTTGCGCAGGTCCTGCATCACCGGGAAGATTAATTCTCTCATGTCAGACGTCCCCCCTCCTCCTGACGATCCCTCTCCCGATCAGCCGCAAAGTCAGGAAGTGCGTCACAGCCATGTGGGAGCTCTGGTTCCGGCTCATGTTGCTCGAGGCATCTTCAGTACGGGGGCCGTTGTGCTGCAGGGCCAGCATGAATTTATTGTTGACTTTCTGCTCCGCATGCAGCAGCCGCAACAGGTGGCTGCCCGCATCGTACTTGCTCCGGCCGTGGTGGCTCAGTTCATTCAGGCATTGCAGGAGAATCTAAAAAAGCACGAAGATCGATTTGGTCAAATCACGCTTCCGTCGCCCCCCGTGCCGGCTCCGGATGCTCCCAAACAATCGGCGCAGGATCTGTATGACCAGTTGAAGCTGGGAGAAGATACCATGTCCGGTGTCTACGCCAACGCCGTGATGATCGGCCATACGGCATCTGAATTCTCATTGGATTTCATCACTACGTTTTTTCCGCGATCCGCAGTGTCCAGTCGAGTTTTCGTGGCGGCTCCCAATGCGAAACGGCTGCTCGATTCGCTGAAGCATTCCTTTCAGCAGTTTCAGAATCGTCCCAAGAACACGCCGCCGGGTTCTCCACCACAGCCACCTCCCCCCGAGGCTCCGCCGGAGGAACCGTACGGTTATCATCCGGAAAACAATTGAACGCAGGTTAATTGTTCACTCTTTCGGAACAGCATGGCTCTGACAGAGACGTCCTGGTCACCGGCATCGGCATGATCACGCCGCTGGGGATGGACCGGGAATCGTCCTGGCAGCGGCTACTGGCTGGCGACGTTGCCGCACGAGAACTCACTGCGGCGGACATCGATTTTTTTTCGCAACTTGCGAATCTGCTGAAGCGAACTCCAGGCGGCGCCCCGGTCGACCACTCCGCCGTCGCACATACCGCGCTGACCGTCGCCTGCCGCTTCCCGGCGACAGTGCAACGGAGTTTTGTCGAACACTTCGGTCATGACGCGCTCAACAATCTTGTTGTCGCGGCCTTCGGTGAAGCAATTGAACATGCCGGTCTGGATGTCGCTGAGTTGGCGTTACCGCGGACGGGCTTTGTTGTCGGGACCAGCAAGGCCAGCCTGAGGGCGATGGAGTCAGAATGGAAACGCTGTTTCGACGATAATATTTCTTCAGCCAGAAACCGGGCTCACGAATGGCAGACATCATTTATGCCGGACGCACCGCTGTCCGCTCTGTTGCATCTTGCTCAGTCAACGGGGCCCGCGTCATGCCCCGTCGCCGCCTGCGCAACGGGCCTGGTGAGCGTGCTTCAGGCCGCTGCACTCATTCATTCCGGCCAGTGCGACGTTTGCATCGCCGGCAGTGCTGACGCGTCACTGCGACCATCCATACTAGCCGCCTTTCATCGCCTCGGCGTGACGTCAAGAAGTGCCACGCCGGCAACCGCCTGCCGGCCGTTTGATGTCGACCGTGATGGTTTTGTTGTGGGTGAGGGCGCGGCCGTCTTTGTGCTGGAATCACGACGCCACGCAGAACGACGCCACGCCGGCAGCCTCGGACAAATCGTTTCCGGAGGCTGGTTGACCGATCCGACCGGAATTACACAGATCGACGCGACGGGCACGACAGTCGCCGAACTGCTGCGACGAATGTCGGTGGATCACGGTGTTGCCGACGATGAGCAACCGGAATTCGTAAGCCTGCACGGCACCGGGACTGAGACCAACGATCTGGCAGAAGCCAGCGGTATGCTGCAATTCTTTGGCCAGGAAATGCCGCCAGCATTTGCCACCAAGGGAGCAACCGGACACCTGCTCGGCGCTGCGGGAAGTGTCGAATTCGGCTTCACATTGCTGGGGCTGCGGGACGGCATTATTCCCGGAACAGCCAACCTGTCAAAACTGGACGTTCAATGTCCGGTTTCAATGACGGCAACGGCGTCCGGTCAAGCGCCATTGAAGAACGCACTGAAGCTGTCCCTTGGTTTCGGCGGCCATGTGGCAGGCTGCCTGATCCGCCAGTGAGTCCGCAGTGGCAGCAGCACCTGACATCGCCCTGCCGCCCGGGAAGTTGTTGGCGGCGCAGAACTGCATTCGACATCGACCGCAGTCCTACGGTGTGGTGCGTGGTATCGGACTCCTTTGCGGCACTCTGCGCTTGTTGTCGATGAGGATTTGCGTCAGGCCGGCCGGTGGCTTCTTTGCCTGTGTTATTCTGGCACGAAGTATTCCTGACAGCCGCTCCACGACACTCGCCTGTTCCACTACACCTGAAAGATTGTGCATTTCCTCCGGATCACTTTGATGATCGTACAGCTCGTTGCCCCCGTCTCCGTCGTCGCCCCATTCGGTGTAGCGATAACGCACGGTGCGAATACTGTAGCCGTTGCTGTATTGTGTCAGCGCAGATTCGCGCGGCATAGCGGACGCGTCTTTCAATGCCGGCACCAGACTGACTCCTGCAGCAAACTCGGGAGTCTCAAGGCCAGCGAGTTCAGCCAGCGTCGGATAAAAGTCCACCATCTCAGCCGGAGTGTTCGCGGTCTGCCCGATGGCTTCGACGCCGGGGCCGGCGATGACCAGCGGGACGCGAGCTGCGTTCTCGAACAGTGTGGTCTTTTGATAATGACCGTGTTCGCCCATGTGATAACCATGGTCGGACGTAAAGACGACGATCGTGTTTTCTGCCAGACCGGTTTCGTCGAGCGTGTTTAGAATTCGTCCCAGCTGCGCATCCGCGAACGTGATAGACGCGTAATAGGCCCGAATCGCCCGTCGCGGCAGATCGCCCACCAGTTTTTCCTTATGCTTTTTTCGTGTCACGGATGTGCGGGCACCGGCTGGGATCGTGCCAAGATATCCGTCCGGGATGGCCGGAACCTTGATGTCCTCAAGCGGGTACATCTGGAAGTATTTCTTCGGCGCAACATACGGCGTGTGCGGGCGGTAGAGGCCGACCGCCAGAAAAAACGAATCCCCCGACTTTGCATGTTTTTTCAGGACGTTGCTGGCCTCGATCGCCGCAATCCCGTCTGTTTGCTCCTCGTCCGTTCCGTCAGCGGCCAGCCAACTGAGTGTTCCGCCGAAGGAACCCGGCACCAGGCTGAAGATCTTATCTTCCTCGTGAACGTCTCTGCCTTCCGGATTGATTGTGTAGTTCCACGAAAACGGATCGTCGTGACCTGACGTGCCAATATGTTTCGGCACGTTGTAGTGAAAGATCTTGCCGACTCGCGCGGCGGTGTAGCGGACATCGCGAAACATCTGCGACATCGTGTTAACGTTGGGCACGCGCTCACGAATGTAGATTGAATTGCGGTGGATCAACGTCTGGTCGGGATACAGCCCGGTCATGAACGACGCTCGGCTGGGGCCGCACAGCGGATATTGACAGTATGCATGTTCGAAACGTACGCCTTTAGCCGCCAGCCGATCGATGTTCGGCGTCTTGACTAACGGGTGCCCGTAACACGCAAGATCGCAGTTGAGATCATCGCAGATCAGAAACAGCACATTGGGACGATCAGCCGCAGTCGCAGTTGGCTCTCCCATCGAAGCCACCACAATGCCCATGAGCAACAGCAGACGACAGTCGAATCGAATCATCAGAAGAGTCCTTGTGAGAATCCCAGCCGGTGTCTTGAAAATGCCCCCTGAAAAAGGGGCCGCAATACAAGCTCGAAGCGCCAGCGAGTGAATGAATGAGTGAGTGAGGTTCGTGCGTTTGAGAAACATACTTGCTGGCGCTGCGCGTTTGTCTAAAAAATGGCCAAGCCTCATGCTGTAAAAACGCAGGCCGGGCGGGTCAGGCCGCACCTTCCAAAGCGCGCAGCGCATTATTGTGGAACGCATCGTCAAGACGTGTTTCGTCGGGGATGAGCTTTCTGAGCAGCCGCTGCAACTGAGTTGAGTAGCACACTCCCTTAAAGTTCTCACCGGCGCCGTCTCGACACGGACAGTCGCTGCCAAACAGAATCTGTCGGGGGTGTCGTTCAAAGAAACCGGCCGTAAAGTCCTCGTCACGAGTCAGCGCTCGATAGCCGCTGCCGGCGGACATGTCGGCGTACAGATTCGGATAATCGCCCAGCAGTTTGTCCAGCAGGCCGCCGGACTTGATCGGTCCGGTCGGGTACAGCGTCTGATCCGGCGGCGGCACATCGGCACTGATGTTCGCCCAGAACGTCTGAGCGTGGCCGATGATGCGCACTCGTTTGTATCGCTTCAAGTAGGATTCCAGGTGTTCCGCCATTCCCTGGTTGTAGCCATTCACTGAATCCTGAAAATGAATCGTGATCGGCCAGTTCAGCTCATCGCACAGGGCGATCACCGCTTCCACACGTTTATCGCCCAGTCGCAGATGCTCTTTTTGCTCGCCGATGCCGCGACACCCCAGCAGGTGGTAGGCCCGAATTCGGTCCAGCACGTCGGGTTGCCGAATATCGGTCTGGCAAAAGGGAATGATTCGATCTTTGTACAGATGAAATGCGTGCAGAACGGTTTCTGATCGCAGCACAAGGTTGCCTTCGCCCGTTTCCAGAGGCAGCACAAATGCCTGGGTGGTCCCGGTCTGGTCCATATGGCGAATCGTATCCTCCACAGACCGATCGAAATGGTTGATGTGCAGGTGACAGTCCAGCAAACGCTTTGGCCTGGGGAGTTCCCGTTCGTCCAGGACGTTCGCCGCAACCGAATTCCGTAGCGCTGCACCTGCGGCAGTTGCAGCCGCTGCCTGCAGAAAGACTCTTCGGTTTGGATGAATCGAGCTCATTACACATGGCTTTCCATGAAAATGGTCAGCGGAATGGCGCTAGCCGGATGTGCCGCACAACTGACGCCAAACAACCGGCGGCTAGCGCCGTGCTGCTCACCGCAGCACGCAGCATTACACGTCGACAAGCCGGCCTTCGGCAACACTCTTCGCTTCGGCATAGCAGATTCTGAGAGCATCGAGCGCCAGGCTGCTGGACAATGGACCCGTATCCGCTTGATCCGTCAGATGATTGACTGCCACCTGCAGTTCACTTGTAAACGCGGCGCACCACTTGTCGCTGCCGGAAAGATCTGTGACTTCAGCTTTGCCGTCGTTGGTAATTACAGTCAGCGGACGGCTGACGACCCACTCGCCACCATAGGTGCCGGCGTCGAACAACAGTGTTGCATCGTCAAAGTACAATTCAAACCCATGTCCGAATGCCAGGCCGTTGGCCGCAATGCCACCGCTGACGGCCGTGATCGCAGGTCCGTCGTTACCGTAGACATAAGAGGTGTGGACGTGGTTGACGAACCCATCCTGCAGCAGTCCCGTCGAAAAGACACTCTGAGGTGTTCCCAGAGCATGAGCGATGAAGTGATTGTCGTGGATGTGTAGATCGATCCCCCAACCGCCCAGCTTTCGGAAATCGGACATATCGCTGGACCAGTCCGGCGGGCAGATCACTCGCTTGAAGTGCCCCGCCCTGAGTTTTCCGAATTTGTTCGACCGAATCGCGGCTGCGACAAATTGGAACTCCGGAAAGAACGGCAGGACGTGAGCGACCAGCAAGGGGACTCCGGCTTTCTCAGCGGCCGCGACCATTTCCTGCGCTTCCGGCAGGTCCACGGAAATCGGCTTCTCCACCAGCGTCGGTTTTCCGGCGGCCAGAGATTCCAGCACGACGCCGTGGTGCTTGTCAGTTGGCACGCAGACATCGACCAGATCGATATCAGGATCCGCCAGCAGCTCTTTGTAGTCGGAATAGCACTTAAGATCGGAGACGTCGACCTGACCACCTGGCGGGCCAAAATTGCCCTGAATGCTGGTCCAGTCACCAGCCAGCTTCTGTTCGTTGCGAGTGGCAATCGCAACCACCTTGGCGCCCGCAAGGTCTCGAGCCCCCTCGAAGTGGGTGTATCCCATGAACCCAACGCCAACAATTCCAATCCGAACCATGCCTGTGTCTCCCGTGAAGCGTGCGGTGCTCAGGACGATCCCCGCGGCACGGCCGTGACGTTATTCCCAAATAACCAATGTTTTCACTAGCCGCTGGCATAGAGCAGATCAAAGTCACACACGATTTACAAGCGTCGCTAACACCACTACAACACCTGCCTGTTTTTTAAGCACCTCGGGCCCTGCTGGTTTTTTAGGCAATGCCGCTTTTGCCGGTTTTAGGGTTGGCAGCGAGTGTCTGGTTTGTATCATTCTGATGTCGACGTCATATTGATCACTGCAATTTCGGCAGGTGGCAGTTTCGGCGACAACCTTGAAAGGTTCACTTAGTGGGCCTTTCAATTACATGGACGTTCAAACAACAGGAAGACATGGAGTAGAAGCAATGCTTGTGCTGTCAAGAAAATCAGGTGAGCGGATTCTGATTGGCGATGATGTGGCCATCACCGTCGTTCGCATCGGGCCCAGCTCTGTTCGCATCGGAATCGAGGCCCCCAAGTCGATGAACATCGTTCGCGAAGAACTGTGCAACTTCGGCCCGGACTCAGGAAAGAAAACCTCGAAACACGAGGCGCTGCCGCTGTAGAAATAAATCAACTGCGTCGACATCCGCTTGGTGTCGTGTAGGACGATTAGGCCGAGTAACACTCGGCCTTTTTCATGCGCTGCAGGACCGGGAGCCGAAGAACGGATGAACGCTCCATTCTGCCCGGGTGCACCCGAGCGTCGGAAGGGCTACGTCGCCCTGAGTTCGCCCCTCTCCACCGCATTGTGCGTTGTCCTGCGAATCGGTCTGCAAGCGGGTGAGAGGCCGGGTGAGAGGAGGATCCAGCGCGGTCACCCAAAAGCATGGCGACTCAGTTTTTTGAAGCCACGTTGCTCTCGGCGTGAGCGGCAAGGCGCTAGCCGCCGGTTTTCAATGAACGAACCCGCGGCTAGCGCCTTGCGGCTCACATCGCAGTGTGAAACACTGAGTTGCCGTGCACCCAAAAGCCAGCGACACTCGCCGACCTCGATTTATGTGGTACAGTGAGCCCGCTGGGAGCCACAGAACTGTAAGCAATCCGGACAAATCAAAAGCTGCTGTCCAGGGCTACACACTCAAAGTCTGAAATCTCAAACCCATCGCGAAACACGTAAACAGAACCTGCGAACTCAAGCCAACAAAGGAATCAGTGGAAGATGTCAGACGACGGTAACGTGACCGGACGGAGCAAGCCCGACCGTTTTGAAAAAGCCAGATTGGATAAGCTCGACAAAATCGTCGCGATGGGCCTGGATCCATACGGCCAGCGGTTTGATGACCATCTGACGATCACCGCTGCCCGCGATCTGGTGCCAGAAGCATCGGCAGAAGTCGGACCGGACGTACGAATCGCCGGTCGAGTCATGCTGCGACGAAAGGCTGGCAAGCTGCGGTTCTACGTCATCAAGGACCAGACCGGCACCATGCAGCTGCTGTTCTCACGAGGCGATCTGTCCGAAGAGCAGTGGGCGTTGATGGGGCATATGGATCTTGGTGATCTGATTGGTATCGACGGCAAAGCCTGGCGAACGGACAGCGGTGAACCATCGGTCAAAGTCGAGCATCTGACGATCCTGTGCAAGTCGCTGGCACAACCGCCGGAAAAGTATCACGGACTGGAAGACGAAGAAACAAAGCTGCGGCAGCGATACAAGGACCTGATTTACGGCGAAGGCGTGCTGGATCGCATGCTGCAGCGTTCGTCGGTCGTCGATTCTATTCGTCAGACATTGCGTGAGCAGCGTTTTACGGAAGTGGAAACTCCGGTTTTGCACTCCGTCGCCGGCGGAGCGGCCGCACGACCGTTTACCACTCATCACAACGCGCTGGATATGGAGCTGTATCTGCGAATTGCACTGGAACTGCACCTGAAGCGACTGATGGTCGGTGGCATCGAACGCGTTTACGAAATTGGCCGGGTGTTCCGCAACGAGGGCGTCGACAGAACTCACAACCCGGAATTCACGATGATCGAAATCTATCAGGCGTACGGTGACTACCGTTCGATGATGGATCTGACGGAAAATATCGTGGTGAACGCGGCCCAGGCCATCAACGAATCACTCGTTATTCCGTGGGGCGATGATGGCGACACCATCGACCTGACTCCGCCATGGCCACGGCGACCGTACGGCGACCTGTTCCGGGAACATGCCGGTTGCGACATGCAGGATACGGCGGCCGTCGCGGAAGCCGCGAAGAAACTGGGCATCGAAACCGAAGGCTCACACCCGGACGTCATCGTGAACGAAGTCTTTGAAGCAACTGTGGAAGATCATCTGCAGGGGCCCGTCTTTGTCACCGACTACCCGGCATCGATCTGTCCGCTGACCAAACGAAAGCAGGATGATCCCAACATCGCGGAACGCTTTGAGCTGTTCATCAAGGGCATGGAGCTGGCGAACGCGTACACAGAACTCAACGATCCTCGCCTGCAGGAAGAATTATTCCTGACGCAACTGGACGGTCTTCCTGACGAAGATTCGATGGCCAAAATGGACACCGACTTCGTCAAGGCGTTGAAAGTGGGCATGCCTCCGGCCGGAGGACTTGGCATTGGCATCGACCGTCTGGTCATGCTGCTGACCAACGCTCACAAGATCAGCGACGTCATCTTTTTTCCGCTGCTGCGACACGAACAGCCGTCGGGCAGACAGGAATGAAATGCACTGACAACGGGCAAATCGCATGGAAATCGGACTTGGTACTGCCCGGTCTCTACATCTGTTGTCGCTTTCTTTGTAAAGGTGTGTAGTGCTTTGTCAGAACCAGTGAGGAAAACGGGGTCAGGTACCAAAAACCGGAACGGCCCGAAGGGTGCTTCGCATTTTTGGTACCTGACCCCGTTTTCCGGCTTCCGCCTTGCAGCGTATTACGCTGACCTGCGGCCGCAACAGACGTGTACCAGCCCGAGAAAGCGGCATGCCCACGAGCCAGAACGTTCACGAGACTAAATAAGCTGCTCTAAACCTGCGTAATTATCGAGGGGTAAGATGGAATCCAGAAACGCCCGACTGGGGCTGCAATTGTTTTGCGTTTACCTTGTGCTGTACGGCGGCTTTGTGCTGCTGGCGGCGTTCTCTCCCACGACGATGGAAGCCACTCCCGTGGCCGGCATCAACCTGGCCATTCTGTATGGCTTTGCCTTGATTGTCGGAGCGTTGGTGATGGCTTTAATTTACGGAGCGATGTGCAAGGCAGAACCGACGGCGGCCACTGGCACAGATGATTCGGCAGGCGGACCGCAGACAAATGGCACTGAAGCCAACGCAGCTTCAACGCAGGAGGACGCTCAGTGATTTACGAAGCTGCTAATGAAGCCGTGCTGTTGTTTCTGTTATTCGTTGGATTTACTTTGGGCCTGAGTTTCTGGCTGGGCCGCAAAGCTCAGTCATCAGCCGGGTACTTCGCTGCTCACGGACAGATTCCGTGGTTCGTGAACGGAATTGCATTTGCCGGCGACTACCTGTCTGCCGCGTCGTTCCTGGGCATCTGTGGCATGATCGCCTTCTACGGTTACGACGGATTCCTGTATTCCATCGGGTTCCTGGCGGGCTGGATTGTGGCCCTGTTTGTGGTCGCCGAACCGATGAAGCGGCTGGGCAAGTTTACGTTCGCCGATGCCCTGGACGCCAAGTTCAACAGCAAAGGAATCAAGTTTGCCGCTGGCGTCAGCACGCTGGTTGTCAGTGTTTTTTACCTGATTCCACAAATGGTGGGTGCTGGAGTTCTGGTGCAACCGCTGTTGGGATTTCCTCACTGGGTCGGCGTTGTGATTGTCGGTGCCGTGGTGACGATGATTGTCGTGACGGCCGGAATGGTGTCGACGACATGGGTGCAGTTTCTGAAAGGATCGCTGCTGGTCGTCTTCAGTGCAATTCTGACGTGGATGATTCTGGAGCGGGGCTTTGAAGTAAAATCCGGCGGCAATGATGGCCACGAATTTCAACGAATCGCCGCCCTCCGTACAGACATCAACTCAGCAGGACCGTTGCCGGCGATGGACGGCTGGAACGTTCTTCCGCGCGAAGGATCGTGGGCGGAGACGAAGCACGAGTTTGTTCGGCTGCAGAAAACAGGCACGGGGCAAATCACGGCATGGCTGGTTGAAGAAACAGACAACCCCGCAAATGTGATCCTTGTGGAAGCTCAGACACGTGTGGTTCGAACCGACCAACCGGACCTGGTGAACGGGCTTGAGAAAGGTAGCGAAAAGGGAGAACCGGAACTGCATCCCGTGGGCTGGGTGTCGTCTCTGCCGAACGGCCAGCAAAAGACCGGGCCGCTGAGCATGACATCGTTCTTCAGCACCATGCAGCAGAGCGAAGTCGTCGTGTGGCGCAACGAAAAGGTGAAGGAAGCGGATGGTTCGACAACGACCGTCTATTATCAGAAAAAGACGCCCGGTTCGGAAGTTCTGCGGCCTGGTGAACATCCGAAGTTCGCCGGCATCCGGGGCGACGACATCTGGGGCAAGCTGAACTTTCTGTCCCTGATGCTGGCGTTGTTCTGCGGCACAGCATCCCTGCCTCACATCCTGATCCGCTACTACACCGTCAAAGACGCCAGCGCCGCTCGCAAAAGCACGATCGTCGGCATCGCCAGCATCGGCTTCTTTTACGTGCTGACGTTGTATCTTGGTCTGGGGGCCATGACCAGTGGAGCCATGGACGTCACCAACAGCAACATGGCCGCTCCTCTGCTGGCCAGAAGCATGGACACCTGGCTGTTTGCGGCAATTTCCGCGATTGCCTTTACGACCGTATTGGGAACGGTCAGCGGATTGATTCTGGCGTCCGCCGGAGCTGTGACTCACGATCTGCTGAGCAGTTCATTCGGCTGGAAAATGAGTGACCATGAGAAAGTTCGCGTCGCAAAGATTACTTCCGTGGTTGTCGGAACGGTTGCCATTGTGCTGGGCATTCTGTTTGAAGGCATCAACGTGGGCTACCTTGTCGGCTGGGCCTTCAGCGTGGCGGCGTCTGCCAACCTGCCGGCACTGGTGATGATTTTGTTCTGGAAACGAGTGACCAGCCAGGGAGTCATTGCCGCAATTCTGGTGGGCATGGTCAGTTCTCTGGGTTGGATTCTACTCAGCAGTGACACGTTTGAAACGGTGTATGGCCTGCCAGCAAAAGACGCATGGACACCGTTCACTCAGCCGGGCATCGTCACGATTCCGTTGGGATT